>NZ_CAKZII010000189.1 GCF_936931525.1 uncultured Aurantimicrobium sp. | reverse complement strand
ACCAGGTCGAATTAATTCAAACAAGACTACATCTTGAACATTTCCTATGCTTAGTCTGCTGAATAGCAGGCAGCGAACATTTTTGAGATCTTGGTTGGTTTGATGAAGTTGCCAGAATTTTTTCTAAAAGGCCTTTGCCAGGGATCTGGTGACAAAAATGGTTATTTGTTAGTGAAACGGAGAAAGCGTCTTTGCTAGTTATTTGTTAAATGAAGAACTGAGCATATTTTTCAGTGCGGGATCGCAAACAAATACGAACGTCCCCTTGATCCCTCGGGTCAGCAACACCCGATAGATATTCACCACGTAGTTGAGTAGATCTTCATCTGTGTACTCGATACCGAGCCTGGGGTTGTTTTCTTTGCCCTTCTTATCGTGATAATTCTCACGATGAAAGACAATCTTCTTCGCAACTGGGTCGTACCCGAGGTCCGGCCCGATGATGACTCCGGCATAGTTCAGGTCATAGCCCTGAACAGTGTGTATAGACCCGACCTCTTCGAGTGAAGTGGGTGAGTTGATCCAGTCTGTTGCTGTCCGGTTCCATGTGAGACCAACGTCACCGATCTGAATGTCCACAGCACTTGGGTCGTTCTTGCTCGCCCATGGCCAGGCATAGCCAGCAATCATTCGAGAAAGGCCTACATCTTTATCTTTCTCGAAGATTGCCTCACGCATCTCTGCAATGTCATCAAAGAATCGGAGTTCGTAGTTCCCGAAAGACTCCGGTCCTAGCTGTTTGCCAGCAAAGATTCGGCCAATGAACTCGATGTAGTCGGTTCCACCTGCCACACGCATCTGAGACACAAGACGGAAGAAACTGTTAGCTTGACGGGCTTGTTCCACAAGAGCAGCCGTTACCTCTGCAGGTAAGTCAGCGGGCTTCACACTTTGTGCTGAGTCCAGCAGGTACAGCTGGTGTGTGCTCTTGGCCTTGATCCAGTCCAATTGCGTCCATGACAAGTCATCATTGCCAAACAACGCGGTGTTGATATCCGTGAACTTCTTATTCTGTGCAGCTGAAGGCTGGTTGGATCGCTGCCCAAGACGGTGTGACTCATCAACAATAAGCAGGTCGTAGTGTTCCTTCGATGCACCAGCATCAAAAGGACTAAGCACCATCAACTTGGAAAGGCCTGGCGTCTTTGCAAACACCTTCTCAATGGACTTCCGCAAGGACTGTTGGGGAATGACCAACCCGATGGTGAAGTCTTTGAGCTGCTCTCGGTAACCCTGTTGGAAGAAATCAGAGAACATTGAGTCACTGTCGAGCTGTTCGTCTGGTTGGCTCTTCGCAATGTCGACCAGGAGCTTCATGAGATAGACGGCAACAATTGTCTTACCCGTGCCAGGGTCTCCCTGGATAACGATGGGTGTATCTGTCTTGTTCTCGAGGTCTTCAAAGAGTTTCTCAAGAACACCCTCAATAGCCACAGATTGATCTGTATTCAGTGCTTTGAATGGTGAGAACTTGAATAGGTCGCTGTTCACAATGTCTGGGATGCTTCGCGTGAAGACACCTTCTTTGAGGAGCTCCTCAAAGAGTTCATTGAAGGTCTCGCGATAGCGATCACGTTCGAAGTAATCAGCATCAGTGATGCCGTGGTTTCCGTTGAGGACTTTGTATTTGCTGTCCGCAGCGAGGTAGCGAATCAGCTGTGACTCGAGGTCTAAGCAAACAGACTTATTGAAGCGGTCATCAAGGATGACCTTGATCTTCTTGAGGTGTTGGCGTTGTTCAACAGCGAGGTGCTGGAACATGCGGCTGGCCACATTGGTGGATTCACCAATGTAAATCTCGTCAGTTCCTTCTATTGTGTAAACAACAGGCCAGTTCTTATGACGTGGGTTTGTTTCAGCCCAGGTGGCTACCGCGCCCTTATCGAAAGGAAGTCGCTCAATATTAAAGCTGGTCATATTTATCGCTGCGCCCCCGCGCTTTCTCAACAGGGTATTTCTGTTGAGTTTTAGCCAGCTTTTCTAGAACTATCTCATTTGGGTCCATCCCCAACTTATCCGCCAAGAGAAGGCAGTAGGTCAACACATCAGCCAATTCGTCTTGGACGTTTTCTAGGTTGGCTGGGCTTCCCCATTGGTAGTTCTCCAGAAGTTCAGCAGCTTCAATGCTCACGCTTTTGGCGAGGTTCTCTGGAGTATGGAACTGACCCCAATCACGCTCTTGAACAAACTCTCTCAGAGCCTGAATAACATCCCGTTGTTCCATGAATTCAACTTATCGCAGAACACCGACACTGAGCTTGGCCGGAGGTTAAACAACTCACCCCCGCATCGCTGCGGGGGTGAGTTTGTGGTTTAACTTGACTACTTCGCGTCAACATCCTTTGCCAGGGTGCCGAGGTAAAGCTCGATGACCTTAGGGTCATCGGCCAGCTCGCGGCCGGTGCCGGTGTAGGCATCGCGTCCCTGGTCGAGAACATATCCACGGTCAGCAATCTGGAGGCAACGACGAGCGTTCTGCTCCACCATGATGACCGAGACGCCAGCCTTGTTAATGCGGCGTGTGCGAATGAAGGTCTCATCCTGACGAACAGGAGACAGACCAGCAGATGGCTCGTCCAGAAGAAGGACCTTAGGGTCCATCATCAGGGCGCGTGCCATAGCGACGGACTGACGCTCACCACCGGACAGCGAACCTGCGCTCTGCTGACGACGGTCAGCGAGCACGGGGAAGATGTCGAAGATGGCGTCAAGACGCTCAGACAGACGCTTGGGCTGCAGGAACAGACCCATCTGGAGGTTCTCCTGGATGGTCAGGCTGGGGAAGACGTTGTTGGTCTGAGGCACGAAGCCCACACCCATCTGAACCAGCTTGTTGGTCTTGAAGCCTGTGATGTCTTCACCGTTGAGGGTGACAGAACCTTCACGGATCTTGACCAGACCGAAGAGTGCCTTGAGGAGGGTCGACTTACCGGCACCGTTAGGGCCGATGATGCCGATGAGCTCACCAGGGTAGGCCTCGATGGAACAACCGTTGAGGATGTTCACACCGGGGAGGTAACCAGCAACAAGGTTGTCGGCGCGCAGTACTGGCTCGACGCCAGGCTTCTTTGCTTCAGCCATTACTTCTTCTCCTTCTTGGGAGCATCCATTGCGCCTTCTTCGAGCAATGCGTCATCGCCGAGGTCGGTGTCGTGGTGGGCTCCGAGGTAAGCATCGATAACAGCCTGGTCGCTCATCACGGTGTCCGCTGGACCTTCCGCAACAACGCGACCTTCTGCCATGACGACAACCCAGTCTGAGATGTGGCGAACCATGTGCATGTCGTGCTCAACGAAGAGAACGGTGGTTCCTTCGTCGCGCAGCGACTGGATGTGGCCAAGCAGTGACTGAGTCAGTGCAGGGTTCACACCAGCCATGGGCTCGTCGAGCATGATCATGACGGGGTCGCTCATGAGAGCGCGGGCCATTTCGAGGAGCTTCTTCTGACCACCAGAGAGGCTACCGGCAAGGTCTTCCTTCTTCTCATAGAGCTTGAAGCGCTTGAGAAGATCTTCGGCCTTGGCGATGTTTGCCTTCTCTTGTGCTGCCCAGAGAGGCTTCACAAAAGCAGCAAGGAAGGATTCTCCACGCTGATCCTTGGCACCGAGAAGCATGTTCTGCATCACGGTGAGGCGCGACAGCGCCTTGGTCAGCTGGAAGGTGCGAACCATTCCGCTCTTAGCAACGGAGGCTGCTGCGGTGTTACCGAGCAGCTTGCCGTTGAAGGACCACTTAGCAGCCTTGTCAGCGGAGGGTCCACCAAACATCTTCTTTGCAGAGGATGGCTGGTCGAATCCGGTGATGAGGTTGAAGAAGGTTGTCTTACCGGCACCGTTAGGGCCGATCAGTGCGGTGATCACACCGCGCTGCACTTCTAAGTGATCAACATCAACAGCACGGTTACCACCGAAGTCACGGACGACGTTGTCGACCACGAGGATGGCATCGGGCTTTGAGGCTCCAGGAGTTTGCTTGACAGTCTTCAGCTCTGCACGAGCTTCTGTTGCTGTCTTCTTGGTCGCATTAGACATTGAAGTTCAGCTCCTTCTTGTCGCCCAAGATTCCTTGAGGCCTGAAGATCACCAGCAGCATCAGTGCGACACCAACCATGATCCATGAGAACTGCTCGGTCTGCTGAGTGTTCAAGATGGCATCGGGGATGAGGATATCCACGGTGCCCTGAATGAAGATACGCAGAGCGAAGAACAGTGCCGATCCGAGGACGGGGCCCCAGATGGTGGCAGCACCACCCAAGAGCATCGCGGTCCAGATGAGGAAGGTCATGTTACGACCGAGAGCATCTGGCTGGACCGAGGTGGGCAGGACGTAGAACATACCGCCGATAGCACCGAGGACACCACCGATGATGAGGGCCTGCATCTTGAAGGCGAAGACGTTCTTGCCGAGGCTGCGAACAGCATCTTCGTCTTCACGGATGCCCTTGATAACGCGGCCCCAAGGGGAGCGCATCAGAAGCCATACGAGAACAGCGAAGATCACAACAAGGCTCCACGCGACGATACGGATGAACCATCCGTTAACGCCGGTGTTGTCGAAGTCGAACCACAGGATTGCTGTCTTTCCATCAGGGAAGGGAGACAGGGCACTGAAGGTGTTGCGGTAGGTCTCACCGGGGAGACCGTTTGAACCACCGGTGACGGAGTTCAATACCGAAGCACGACCGATCATGCGGACGATTTCCGCCGCGGCAATCGTCACGATGGCCAGATAGTCACCTCGCAGTTTCAGGGTTGGAATACCCAGAAGCAAAGCGAAGATGGTACCGGCTGCAATGGTGACCAGTGTGGCTGCCCAGAAGGGAAGACCAGCAATGGTGGCTACGGAGAATCCGTACGCACCAATGAGCATGAAGCCCGCTTGACCCATGTTCAACAGACCGGTGAAACCGAAGTGAACGTTCAGACCAATTGCTGCGATAGCAAAGGCAGCGGTAGTCGGCAGAATCATGTTCGCCGACATGTCATAGAGAACTTTAATCCACATATCCATGACTGTCCTCCTTAACCGATCCGCTCTTTGCGACCGAAGATACCCTGCGGACGAACCAGCAGGATAACAATCAGCAGCAGAAGGGCTGTTGCGTACTTGAAGTCACCAGGCACGACGAAGTTGGCGAGCTCTACGGTCATACCGATGATGAGCGAACCAATCAGCGCACCGAAGGCGGTACCGAGACCACCGAGGGTAACTGCGGCAAACATGAGCAGCAGCAGCTGCATACCTGTCTGCCAGTTGATGCCGTTGAGGACCAGGCCGAGCATGACACCGGAAAGACCAGCGAGTGCAGTGGCGATGACCCAGACCAGACGGATGATGCGGTCTACGTCGATACCGGAAGCCGCCGCAAGCGAGGGGTTGTCCGATACGGCGCGGGTTGCGCGTCCCGTGCGGGTCTTGAGGAGGAAGAGACCAACCAAGATGAGAACGATAACCGAGAGGCCCATTGCCCACAGTGACTCGAAGGTCAAGGTGACGGGTCCGATGGTGAAGGTCTCAGGGTTCTTCATGAGGATACGAACCGTGGATGCTCCATAGAACATCTGGAAGGTGTACTGCAGGGCCAGTGCCAGACCGATGGTCACAATGATCATCTGTGTCAGGGACAGACCCTTCTTACGCAGTGGCTTCCAAATGACCGCATCTTGGATGTAACCGGTAGCACCGGTCAGGATGACCACGATGACGATGGTGAGGAAGATGTTCAAGCCGAGTACGTTCGCGAAGGTGTATCCCAGAAGACCACCAAGGGTCACCTGCTCTGCGTGAGAGAAGCTGGAAAGACCCGTGGTTCCGTAGATCAGGGAGAGACCAATAGAGGCCAGTGCGAGGAGGAGACCGAGTCGAAGACCAGAGACGATTTGCTGTGCAAGTCGATCCCAGTTGAATCCTTCAGCAGCGATCTCAGCCTGTGATGGGCCGTTGTCGGCTCCGTCACCGGTTGCACCGTCGACTGAGAAGATTGTTGCCTTCACAAAGCCGAGGGTGATGTCGCGCTCCTGGACAGCGTCGCCCTTGAGGGTGACACCTTCAGGAAGGGTCTTTTCGTCGAGGGTAATTGTGTAGAGACCAGCGACTGTAACCGCTGCGTTCCACTTACCGTCTTTGTCGGTCTCGGCAGGAACGTTCAGGCCGTTCCCGTCAATAGTTAGTTTGACGCCAGCACCAACACCCTTGATAGTTCCCGTGAAACATCCAGTTTCTGCGTCAGCGACGCAGACGTCACTGGTTGCAGCGTGAGCAGCGGGAGCACCCGTACCCAGCGTGAATGAGAGAACCAACAGACCTAGGAGTACACCAAAGATGACTCGCAGGCTCATGGGGCTGGAACGGCGCGCTAAAGCTGTGTTTACCACTGCACCTCCATAGGGAGAACAACCGAACTGTTGGTCACGCGTTGCCCTCCATTTGTTTCATCGCATGTCGACTTTGACAGACGATACCTGTCGATTATGTCGCACTTGTTAAACATGCGCGATATTGACGACCGCATAAGACTTTAGTAGGGGAATAACTGCCCGCGCCAACCCGTTAAGCTTGATTACAGAGGCTTTGCCGTAATGGCGCGGGTTATTGCCCGGAATTTCGGACAAATAGATTAAGAACTGAGGAACGATGGCCCAGAACGATCCTTTTGGATTTGTTGGACTTACCTACGACGACGTGCTGCTCCTGCCTGGACACACGGACGTCATTCCGAGCGAGGCAAACACCTCGAGCCGCTTCACTCGCCGCATCACCCTCTCTAAGCCTCTGATCTCTTCCGCCATGGACACCGTGACCGAAGCCCGCATGGCTATCGCCATGGCTCGCCAGGGCGGTATTGGCATTCTTCACCGCAACCTCTCTATTGAGGACCAAGCTGACCAGGTAGATAAGGTCAAGCGCTCTGAGTCCGGCATGATTACCAACCCGGTCACCACCACAGCAGAGGCAACTGTTGCTGAGGTTGATGGCCTGTGTGGTCAGTTCCGTGTCAGTGGTCTTCCTGTTGTGGATGCCGACGGCACTCTGGTCGGCATCATTACCAACCGCGATATGCGCTTTGTCTCTGATGCAGACAAGCAGCGTCTCACCGTGCGCGAAGTCATGACCCCGATGCCTTTGGTTACTGCACCTGTGGGTGTCTCTGCTGATGACGCTATTGCGCTGCTGGGTAAGCACAAGATTGAGAAGCTGCCCATTGTCGATGGTGCAGGCAAGCTCACCGGTTTGATCACCACCAAAGACTTTGACAAGTCCGAGAAGTACCCTGACGCCACCAAGGACGACGCAGGCCGTTTGCGCGTCGGTGCCGCTATTGGTTTCTTCGGAGACGCCTGGCAGCGTGCGGAGGCACTCCGCGATGCCGGCGTGGACGTCCTTGTTGTCGATACCGCTAACGGTGACTCCGCTGGTGTGCTGGAGATCATTAAGAAGCTCAAGAGCGACCCTTCCTTTGCGCACATCGATGTGATTGGTGGCAACGTGGCAACCCGTTCCGGTGCACAGGCACTCGTGGACGCGGGTGCTGACGGCATCAAGGTCGGTGTTGGTCCCGGTTCTATCTGCACCACTCGTGTTGTAGCTGGTGTGGGTGTTCCTCAGGTCACCGCGATCTGGGAGGCCTACCAGGCTGCTGGTCCTGCTGGCGTTCCTGTTATTGCTGATGGTGGCTTGCAGTACTCCGGTGACATTGCCAAGGCACTTGTTGCCGGTGCTGAGTCCGTGATGCTGGGTTCCTTGTTCGCTGGTTGCGACGAAAGCCCTGGCGACCTGGTCTTCGACAACGGCAAGCAGTACAAGAGCTACCGCGGCATGGGTTCCTTGGGTGCTCTGCAGACCCGCGGCGAGCGCACCTCGTATTCCAAGGACCGCTACTTCCAGTCGGACGTCCCCAGCGATGACAAGCTCATTGCTGAAGGTATTGAAGGCCGCGTTGCCTACCGTGGACCTCTCTCTGCTGTGGCACACCAACTTGTTGGTGGCCTGCGCCAGTCCATGTTCTATGTGGGCGCTCGCACCATTGCTGAGCTTCGCTCGAACGGTAAGTTCGTGCGCATCACTGCGGCTGGACTCAAAGAGTCCCACCCGCACGACATCCAGATGGTTGTCGAAGCACCGAACTACCGTAAGTAATACAGAAAGAACGTCTGGGGAACCACAGTGACTGAAATTGAGATCGGGCGCTCAAAGCGTGCTCGCCGCGCCTTTGCCTTCGATGACATCGCTGTTGTCCCTAGCCGTCGCACCCGTGACCCTCAGGATGTGTCTGTCAGCTGGGGTATTGATGCCTACCAGTTCGAGATTCCTATCCTGGCTGCCCCCATGGACTCCGTGGTCTCCCCCGAGACCGCTATTGCCATGGGCAAGCTCGGTGGTGTGGGTGTTCTGAACCTCGAGGGTCTGTGGACTCGCTACGAGAACCCCCTTCCTGTTCTGGCAGAGATTCGTTCTCTCCCTGCTGCTACTGCAACCAAGCGCATGCAGGAGCTCTATGCCGAGCCCATCAAGGCGGAACTCATCACAGCGCGTCTGGCCGAGGTTCGCGCCTCTGGCGTGACCGTGGCCGCTGCGCTGTCTCCTCAGCGCACCCAGGAGTTCTACCAGACCGTGGTGAGTGCTGGCGTGGACCTGTTCGTAATCCGCGGCACCACCGTTTCTGCAGAGCACGTCTCTAAGGAGACCGAAGCTCTGAACCTCAAGAAGTTCATTTATGAACTCGACGTTCCTGTCATTGTTGGTGGCGCAGCCACCTACACCGCAGCCCTGCACTTGATGCGCACCGGTGCTGCTGGTGTTCTGGTCGGCTTCGGTGGCGGTGCTGCTTCGACCACCCGTGCTTCTTTGGGTATTCACGCTCCGATGGCTACCGCCATTGCGGACATCGCAGGTGCTCGGCGCGACTACATGGACGAGTCCGGTGGACGTTACGTTCACGTCATCGCAGATGGTGGCCTCGGCACCTCTGGCGACGTGGTGAAGGCAATCGCGTGCGGTGCTGACGCCGTCATGCTGGGTTCTGCGCTTGCTCGTGCGACTGACGCTCCTGGTGGCGGTTGGCACTGGGGCCACGAAGCACACCACGGTGAGCTTCCTCGCGGTAACCGCGTGCACGTAGGCCAGGTTGCTCCTCTTGAACAACTTCTCTTCGGCCCTGCAGATGTTGCAGACGGCACCTCGAACCTTGTCGGTGCTCTGCGCCGCTCGATGGCCACCACTGGTTACTCCGATCTCAAAGAGTTCCAGCGCGTGGAGGTTGTTGTTGCTCCCTACAGCGCAGGTTCCAGCGCCGCTGCCACCGCACCAGTAGTCGACCCCACTCTCTAACAATGACTGACACCGCTTCCACACAGGGCGCGCTCAATGCACACTCGCGTGCTGAAGCGCTGGCCGCCATGGAGGCCGAAGAGCTCGACATCCTCATTATTGGTGGCGGCATTGTTGGTGCTGGGTGTGCTTTGGATGCAGCTACTCGTGGATTAAACGTCGGTGTGGTTGAAGCACAAGACTGGGCAGCGGGAACCTCGAGCCGTTCCTCCAAGCTCGTACACGGCGGTATTCGTTACCTCGAGCAGCTGGACTTCCATCTCGTTCAGGAAGCGCTCACCGAGCGGGGTCTGCTTTTGCAGCAGTTGGCTCCCCACCTGGTCAAGCCCATTCGTTTTCTCTACCCCGTGGAGCACCCCATTTGGGAACGTGCCTATGTGGGTGCAGGCATGCTGCTCTATGACATCTTTTCTTATGCCGGTGGCCGACGCCCGGGCGTGGGACACCACCGTCACCTGAGCAAGCGCCAGATTGGCTTGGCAGCACCCAGCCTGCGCTCCTCCGGCATCATCGGTGGCATGAGCTACTACGACGGCCGCGTCGATGACGCCCGTTACGTGGTCAACCTGGTTCGCACGGCGGTCGCCAACGGCGCCCTCGCAGCGAACCGCACCGAAGTGGTCGGCTTCTTGCAGAAGAAGGGCCAGGTCATTGGCGTTACGGTCAAGGACCTAGAAACCGGACGCGAATTCCCCATCCGCGCCAAGCAGGTCATTAACTCCACGGGTGTGTGGACCGGAACCACCCAGGAGCTTGTCCACGATGGCGGCACGCTGCGCGTGCGGGCATCGAAGGGAATCCACATTGTGGTTCCGCGTGATCGCTTCAAGTCGGTCATGGGTCTGCTGCTCCGCACTGAGAAGTCCGTTCTCTTTGTAATTCCCTGGGGACGTCACTGGATCATTGGCACCACGGACACCGACTGGACCTTTGACAAGGCGCATCCTTCGGCGACCGCCACGGATATTCAGTATGTGCTCGACCACGTCAACGCCGTACTCGATGACCCCATCACCCACGATGACATCGAGGGTGTGTATGTGGGCCTGCGTCCATTGCTGGCCGGAAACTCTGAGTCCACTACCAAGCTCAGCCGTGAACACGTTGTGGTCAAGCCCAAGCCTGGCCTGGTGCTCATTGCTGGCGGTAAGTGGACTACCTATCGCGTGATGGCCAACGACGCGGTGGATGCTGCCGTCTCCGAGCTGAACGCTTTGGCTGGTGAAGGTTCTATCCCTGCCAGCGTGACCGCGTCGGTGCCCCTGCTGGGTGCTGCCGGATACAAAGCTTCATGGAACCGTCGCACCCGCACTGCTGCGCGTGCAGGTTTGCCCAAGTCCGTCGTGGAGCACTTGCTCAACCGCTACGGCTCAATGGCAGATGACCTGCTCGCCATCATTGCGGCAGATCCCAAGCAAGCAGAATCTCTGCCTGGCAACCCTGACTACCTCCTGGCTGAAGTCACCTATGCGGTGACCCACGAAGGTGCTCTGCACATCGAAGACGTGCTGTCCCGTCGCACGCGTTTCACTATTGAAACGCGTGACCGGGGCCTCGAAGCAGCACCTGTCGTGGGAAAGATCATGGCCAAGTTGTTGGGATGGAATGCTGCCACCGAAAAGGCTCAGGTCAAGAACTTCCGACTGGGCATCGAAGCGGAGTTTGCTGCCGAGCAGCAAACCTCTGATGAAGCAGCTAACGCTATTCGCATGTCCGTCCCCTCGATAACGGAGATGCCGGTCTAATGCTGCGCACTGCTCTTAAAGTTCGGTGGATTGCCTTTCTGCTCCTGGTGATGGGAGCTGCAGCTGCGTTTGCGTGGCTGGGTCAATGGCAGCTCGAACGCGCCATCATTGCCTCGCAGCCCATTGATGCTGAATCCGAGACGATCATTCCTTTGGTGGAGTTACAGGTTCCCGGCATTGCTCCCTCAGAGATTGCTTCCGGTCACATGACCGAAGTCACGGGTTATCTCTCCCCCGATTCCTATACCGTGCTGACCGGTCGTCTCAACTACGGAGAAGCTGGGTACTGGCTCGTGGGACGCTTCATCACCGAAGAAGGCTCACTGCCGATTGCGCTCGGCTGGGCTGCTCAGGAAACTGAAGTGCTTTCTGTGATGGATGAGCTCAATGCCTCTCCCGTGACCGAGCCTGCTGTGGTGACTGGTCGCTTTATGCCCACCGAGGCACCTGTGGTTCCCGAAGGGGAACAAGGTCCCTTTGTGGAGAGCACGCTGTCTGTGGCATCCCTTGTGAACCTGTGGCCAGACTTTGCTGGTCCGGTCTATGAGGGTTACCTCGTGGCCGATGTTGCCCCTGCTGGGTTGGACGTGATTGAGTCCATTCCGCCCATGAATGAGGGCTCCGTGAACTGGCTCAATATCTTCTATGCCGTTGAGTGGGTTGTCTTCGCTGGCTTCGCGTTCTTCATCTGGTGGCGTCTGGTCAAGGACGCCTACGAGCGAGAACTCGAAGAAAAAGCACAGCTTGAGGCGAACTAAACTAGAGCCATGCCTTTAGCCCCTCGCGCCGCAGATATTCCTCGCATTCCGAAGGCTCTGAAGTTCTACAAGGTGATGTCCTACATCACCGGTACTTTCCTTCTTCTGCTGGTGGCAGAGATGATCTTGAAGTACTGCATCGACTACCGCAGCAATACTTTTGTTGCCCCCAACGGCATGATTGATCCCGCCACCGGCGACTTCATCTTCCTTGAGCCCGGCTATGAGATTGAACTCTTTGGCCCACAAGGCTTCTTGGCTCTTGTTCCCAACGACAGCGTTGAGGCCATCAACCTCTCTATTGGCATCTTGGTTATCCACGGCTGGCTCTATGTTGCCTACCTCTTCGCCGGCTTCCGCATCTGGTCCATGATGCGCTGGAACGCCGCCAAGCTGTTCATCATTGCCCTCGGTGGAATCATCCCCGGACTGTCCTTTGTCGTTGAGCACTTCTATGCCAAGCAGGTTGTGGCATTCCTGGCAACTCAAGACGCCTCATCTTCTTCACCAACCCCCACCCCAGCAAAAGGAGAGGCCGCGTGACGCAGCCCCAGCCCGTACTCGTCGTTGACTTCGGCGCCCAGTACGCACAACTCATTGCCCGCCGCGTTCGCGAAGCTGGTGTGTATTCCGAGATTGTTCCTCACTCCATCTCTGCTGCTGAGGTAGCTGCAAAGAACCCCGTGGGCATTGTGCTCTCCGGTGGTCCTTCCAGCGTCTATGAGCCTGGCTCCCCTTCTCTGGACCCTGCGATCCTGGAACTCGGCATTCCCGTCTTTGGTATTTGCTACGGCTTCCAGGTGATGGCTCAGGCTCTCGGTGGAACCGTTGCTCAGACCGGTGGCCGCGAATACGGTGCCACCGACATGGCCATCAAGGCTGACCACGCTCTTGTGGGCGGCCAGCCCACCACTCAGACTGTCTGGATGAGCCACGGCGACCAGGTCGCCACCGCTCCTGCCGGCTTCACTGTCGTTGCCTCGACGGAAGCAACCCCGGTTGCTGCCTTCGCCAACGACGAACGCCGTCTCTACGGCGTTCAGTGGCACCCTGAGGTCAAGCACTCTGAGTTCGGACAGAACACGCTGGAGAACTTCCTGCACAAGTGTGCTGGGCTTCCTGCGGACTGGAACAGCGAAAGCGTCATTGAGACCCAGGTCGCTTCTATCCGTGCTCAGGTGGGCACCAGCCGCGTCATCTGCGGCCTTTCTGGCGGTGTTGACTCCGCTGTGGCGGCAGCCATTGTTCACAAGGCTGTGGGCGACCAGCTGGTCTGTGTCTTTGTTGACCACGGTCTACTGCGTCAGGACGAACGCCGCCAGGTTGAAGAAGACTACGTCAAGGCCACCGGCATTCGCCTGGTGACCGTGGACGTGCGCGAGCAGTTCTTGAACGCACTGGCCGGAGTCAGTGACCCTGAGACCAAGCGCAAGATTATTGGCCGTGAATTTATTCGCACCTTCGAGCAGGCAGAACGTGACCTCATGGCCGAAGCTGCTGCCGATGGTGAACCCATCAAGTTCTTGGTTCAAGGAACCCTCTACCCTGACGTAGTGGAATCTGGTGGTGGCAGTGGAACTGCCAACATCAAGAGCCACCACAACGTGGGTGGTCTTCCTGATGACCTGCAGTTTGAACTGGTCGAGCCCCTGCGGGCACTATTCAAGGATGAGGTCCGTGCCATTGGTCGCGAGCTAGGTCTCCCCCACGAAATCGTGGGACGCCAGCCCTTCCCTGGTCCCGGTCTCGGTATTCGTATCGTGGGTGAGATCACTCAGGAACGTCTGGACCTGCTTCGCGAAGCAGATGCCATCGTGCGTCACGAGCTGACCGCTGCGGGCTTGGATGACGAGATCTGGCAGTGCCCTGTTGTTCTCCTTGCTGACGTGCGCTCTGTGGGCGTCATGGGAGATGGTCGCACCTACGGTCACCCCATCGTCTTGCGCCCTGTGTCCTCAGAGGACGCCATGACCGCAGACTGGACTCGTTTGCCCTACGACCTGCTTGCCAAGATCTCTAACCGCATTACCAATGAGGTTGCTGGCGTGAACCGCGTCGTGCTGGATGTCACCAGCAAGCCACCAGGAACTATTGAGTGGGAGTAATCCCCACGACGTAGTGCCCAGACCGTCAGGTCTGGGCACTACGTGGTTAAGTGGTTTGTCTGGTGCGGCGGCGAGTGAGTACAAAGCCGAGTGCCATGAGAGCGAAAGCCAACAAAGCAATCTCTCTGGTTGCCTGTCCAGTTTGTGCAAGCCGATTTTGCTCGAGTGTTTTGGGGTCAATACTCGAGGCACCCATCAGCTCCCCTGAGGCGTTAATTTCAAACCAGGTTGTGCTGGAGACCTGATACCCGAGATAGTTTCGCCCTGACAGCGTGAGGGAATGCCAACCAGCTTCGAGGCCTGTGGGAATCACGGCATTACCGAGAATGGTTCCGGCAGCACCTGACGTCCCTGAAGACAGCACGCGTGGAGTTGAGCGAACTACGAGATCCCAGGGGGAACTGGGCTCCAGCCCAGTACTGGAGAACTCAGCCGAACCCCCAGCAACAGGGTCACCCACCACTACGGCAATCACGATCTCTAAGGTCACGTTAGAGGCAGCGGGAGAAATCGGTTTCATTGCTGCAGTTGCCAAGCTGGGAGTACTCGTGCCAATAGTGTTCGTAGCTGTCACCGTAAAGGTGTAGTTCACGCCATTGGTCAGGCCCGTGATGTCACAGGTCGTGATGGGAGCTAGAACTGTGCAGCTGGCACCGCCTGGCAAAGCCGTGGCGGTATAGGAAACAAGTGCGCGACCACCGGTCATGGTGGGCGCGGTCCATGCCAGTGCTACCCCGTTGTCACCGGCAACGCCCGTCACCCCAGAGGGCGCTGCAGGCGCAGTAACAAATGTTGCCGTCTGAGCAGAGGTTGAAGGCCCCGCTCCCGCTGCGTTCACCGCACGGATCAGCAGGTCATAACTGACCCCGGCTGAGAGACCCGTGATGCGCTGGGGGGCTGATGTAGAAACAGAGCCAAAATCAAACCAGTGAGCACCGTTATCCACGGAGTAGTCATACCGAGTTATTGCGCTTCCACCGTCAGAGGTGGGTGGGCTGAAACTGGCCGCTAAGTACCCATTCCCTGGTGTCAGCGAGGTAAAGGTTGGAGCGCCCGGAGTGGTCAGTGGTGTGACGGAATCTGATGCGATGCTGGCATTGCTTTCCCCCACGGTTGCAAAAGCTGCTGAGCGTGCTGTCACCGTGAAGGTGTAAGCCTGCCCGTTTGTCAGTCCGGGCACAAAACAGATAGTCGAAGGAGCAGTTGCCGTGCAGGTGTGCCCGCCGGGGTTAGAAGTTGCTGTGTACGAAGTGAGCGCAGTACCACCTGTGTTTGTGGGAGGCATCCATGTAACCAACACCGATTCATCACCAGCAAGCACTTGCACTGCGGTCGGTGCGCTTGGAAATGTGCGGGGAACATACATGGCAGAGGGCGAACTCACAAAGAGTGAGACGCCTGCGGAGTTAGTTGTCTTCACTGTGAAGGTATAGGAAGTACCGTTGACAAGATTAGGAACAGTGCAGGATGGATCAGATACTAAAGACGTCACTGCAGCGCAGGTGGATCCTCCTGGGCTAGCAGTAACCTCATAGCCAGTCACATTGAGGCTGCTTTTATTGGTCCACGACACTAGTGCTGATTCGTTTCCTTCGACAGCCACTGGAATGCCATCAATCACTTCAGTCGGAATCACCCTCGGGGTTACTGTGACAGCAGTACTTGCTGCACTCGTACCCAATGTATTTGTAGCGGTGACTGTGAGCGAATATGACTGCCCGGTTGTTAGACCTGTAACGGTACAGCTGCGTTCGGATGCCGTTGCCGTGCAAGTTTTTGAGTCAGGACTTGAAGTAACGGTGTAACTCGAGATGGAAGTGTTTCCACTATTTGTTGGGGCTACCCAGGTAACTGTCGCGCTTGTGCCACTTGCTGTAGCACTTGGTGAGGTTGGAGGACCTGGAAATCCGCAACCTACACCTGTTGGGTCTTGCCACAGTAAGAAGGGATAGCCACTGTTCATCCCTGTGCACATTCCCCAGATGCTATTTGTGGCGTCATAAACAGCCCACCCGTTAGTAATCTTCCAGTTCCCGCCGCTAGGGCCAAAAGTGGAGAAAGACTTCATTTCAGCTGTAGTTTTGCCAGCTACAACACTCGCTGTTACAGCCGGGGTACTTGTTCCAAAAAGAGACTGGCCAGAGGAGGTCGTATCCCAGAAGTTCTTGCCGGTAAAGGGAATGGTAGTTCCAGATGCAAATGAAGCATGGTTAAGCGATGTTCCAACAAATCCACCTTTTTCCGAAGTCCCAGTTACTAAACCCGTGGAATATGAATTCTTGATTGTTGTGGTGGAGTCATACAACAAATTCCTGCCAACAAGTCCGCCAACGCTATATTGTCCCGTGACAGCTCCGGTGGCATAGGAGTCGATAATTTTCCCGCTCTCATTAACGCCCACCAGTCCACCAACCACAGCGTTCGTCACACTCACTGAAGTGCTAGCCCAAGACTTTTCGATAGTGCTACCTACAGCGTTGATGGCAACCATCGCAGCCGCATAGGTTCCCCTTGAGGTAACGCTTCCACCTGAAACTGATGATGCGGAAATAGTGCCCTGATTATTTGAAACTAACCCTGCTGTTCCAGTACCTCCTGTCACCGAATTCACCACCAGATTGAGTCCTGTGAGCAGAGAAAGAGGGCCAGTCACCCTGAAGAGACCTACATAATCAACGTTGCCTTCAATCTTGAGATTAGTAATCCGAAAGTTCTGCCCGTAATAAGTTCCAGAAAACAAGTAAATGGGAGTCCAGGAAGTAATGCTTTCCAAATTGATGTCATTGGTTTGTTCGAAATACTTCCCAACTGTTCCGCAAGGGTACAGTGCTGAAAGTTGGGCAGGTGTGGAAACTTTCCAAGGATCTGACGAGGTTCCTGTACCTCCTGCAAAATCAGTGCTGCAATTCACTGCATTAGCCGGGGTCCCGATTCCAACTATCGGACTCGCAAGAACACCTAAGGCCGCGACGACAGCGAGCATCTTGCGGGAAGCTAAACCGCTAAGCCGAGTGGCCTTTTTCTTGAGCCTGCCGAAAAGTTTGCTCTGGGTACTGCCCCCCTGGCGCGCGTATCTGGTTCGCACCACAGCCCCTTCCGCGTAAACCAAAATACTAAGGTTACCTTAGTACTAAAGTAACCTTAGTAGATTTCGCTTATGCGGAAGCTGAGAGTCCCTCAACGTGAGTGGTGAGGGCTAGATGCTCTTGATCATCCGATCAATGTGAGCCTTGGTAACCATGCGGTCAAGCTTGGAACCTTCGAGGTTCGCCTGTCCTTGTGAGCGACCGCCTTGCCAGACAGCAAGCCCGCTCGTGGAGAGCGCAATGCTCACAGTGAGAGAAGTGAGTGCGGGATTCTTAATGAAGTAGGTCTTGGGAATCTTGCCCAACTCAAGCGTGAACTCCGTCACCTTCTTCTTCTTGAAGTCTGAGATGAGATGCTGGAGCAGGGCAACATTCAATTGCGCTTGGTCAACAAAGTCGCGGCCGTGCTGGTGTTCGGCAAGATAGGCAACCTCACGTGATGCCACGGGGTAGTTTACGAGAACTCCCCAGCCACCCATCACGACAAAGCCCTTGTTTACTGCAGTGATCCAGGCGCGAAGGCGTGCTTCCGGATTCTGAGCTGCGTTGTTGACTGCCTCTGCAACGTCAGAAATGAAGCGGGTGTAAACCCAGACCAGGGTCTCTGCAAGAAGTTCATTCCTGCTGCCGAAGTGGAAGTTGAGCAAACCGTCAGATACACCAACTGCTTCACACATCACCAGGGCATTGAACGAGGTGGGGCCAATTCGCGCCACATCATCGACCGTGACGAACAACATCTTCTCGCGCGTGGTGGGTTCAGGGTTTGTGCCGAAGCGGAGCCAAAAGCTCTCATCAAGAACCCGATCAGGCGGAGTCTGCGGATCGAGGACGGGAACCAGCTTGGAATGCCGCGATACGGCTTTCTTCTTGGCTGGGCTCATGCATTTAGCCTAACCGGAGAAATCTCTCCGCTGATTGTTCACCCAAGTTAAAGAGGTCACCCCCTGGGCCGAAGCCCAGGGGGTGACTACTTCAGTGCATTTACTGTTTAGGACTTACCCTCAACAGCGGATGCCCATACTGGAACGTTTACATCGTTGTACTTGTAGATACCGATGAACGCGGAGGATGGGTCATTCTTAGCGTTGAAAGGACCAACCGAAGATGGACCCTGGTACTGGATGTCGTCGCCGGCCTTGATCAGGTCAACACACTCAGCGTAGGTGGAGCACTTGGTTCCACCGTTAGCACCCGATACAGCAGCCAGGTTTTCCTGGATTGCTGCAGGAGTGGTTGCGCCACCCTTGGTTGCAGCAAGTGCTGCAAGGACGGTTGCGTCGTAGGACTCTGCAGCGTAGCTGAAGTCAGTGAGCTCTTCGCCCTGAACGTCAGACCAGTACTTGCCGAGGAGTGCCTTCAGCTCGTCCGAAGGAGCTGCACCAGGAATGGTTCCCTGTGCGCCTTCGAGGGTGCCTGCTTCAAAGTCCTTCTCGAAGGATCCGGTGTTTCCATCGGTGAAGTAGGTGTTAGCCATGTCCCAACCCTGAGCTACGAGCTCGGGGATGATTGCCTTGGTCTCGTCGAATGCGACAACTACGAGTGCGTCAGGCTGAGTAGCCAGAGCAGCAGTTACCTCGGAGGAGAAGGTGGTCTGAGCAGGAGGGAACTCCTGGCCCTTACCGGTTCCACCGTAAACAACGGTTCCGCCAGCTTCAACGATGGATGCCTCGGTCGAGTCACGAAGACCGGTTCCGTAGGAGTCGTTGAATACGAGGAATGCAACCTTCGAGTTTCCGTCACCGGTGATCAGCTGACCGAGAGCAGAGCCCTGTACGGTGTCTGGTGGTGCAGTGCGGAAGTAGAAGGGGCTGTAGCCGGAAAGGGCTGCAGAGGTGTTAGCAGGAGAGATCTCTACGATGCCAGCCTCGGTGAACGAGTCAACAACGTTAAGAGATACGGAGGAAGAAGCTGCACCAAGTACAACCGATACCTTCTGCTTGATGAGGTCTTCTGCCGAAGCGGTAGAAACAGACATGTCGCTCGAGTCACCGGAGTCGGTGCTGTAGAGGCAAGCGTCTGAACCGTTTACGCCACCAGCTGCGTTGATGTCTGCAATAGCAAGACCAACACCAGCGATTTCGGGTGGGCCGAGGAAGGCGAGTGAACCAGTGATGGGCAGGAGGGTTCCTACCTTGAAGGTGTTGTCGCTAGTGCTGTCGGCTGCACAGTCGGCTGCAGCAAATGCTGAGTCGGTTGCGCCACCGTCGGTTGATCCGCTTGCACAGCCAGCCAGCACGAGTGCTGAGGTTGCTGCGAGAGCAAGACCACCGAGTGCACGAGTGCGGAGAGAAATTTCTCGCATGGTACTCCTTGGTGATAATTGTGATCAGAGCACGACGACGTGCTCTGTTGTATTACCAAACTAGGCGTTAGATGTTTCCTGAGACAACATTTCCGGGTTACAACTAGGTAACAAACTGTTTGATACCGAAAGATTGCGCAACAAAAGGCCGCAGAAACGACTATTTCCTGCGTGAAATGCGTAAAAAGTGCGTAACGCTACTTCTTTGTGGCTTCGACGGTCTTGCCGAAGTAGGCAACACCGGTAGTGGCATCGTAGTTAATCTGACCTGCAGGGCCGGTGTAGTTGATGGGTTGCTTGTCAGCAACAGCAGAAACACACATGCCGTAGCTGGTGCAGGGGAAGCCGGTCTGCAGGGTGACGGCAATGAGGCCCTGAGTAATCGAAGCGCCGCCGTCATCCTTGGAGACGGTGGCAGCCAGGATCGATGCGATAGCGAGGTCATAGGCTTCTGCGCCGTAACCAAGTTCACTCAGGCTGGGGTCAGAACCCTTGAGGCGAGCAGAGAGTGCGTCATCTGGGGTGATCATTTCCACAGCAGCACCCTTGGGGGCGTTCTTTGAGGTGGCAATCGAGATGATGGCGACATTGCTGTCGTTCTTTGCGACCAGTTCTTCCAGGGTTGCAACAACGGTTGCCGACGCGGGAGCAATGATGACGTCCACGCCGCGCGCGACGAGGTCATTGAAGCTTGCTTCGGTTGCTGCGGGGTCGCCGTCACCAGCGTTGCGGTGGAGAACTTCAACAGGAACCTCGTTGTAACCACCCTGCTCGTTGACTTCCTGAGCAGCGAGGTCAACACCAGCGGCCTGAGCTGCCGAGTAAGCAGCAAGGTCACCCGAGACGGGAGTCATGTCACCGATGCGCAGGATGCCATCGCCCGAAGCCTTGACGGGGGTCGGGGTCGCAGTGGGAACCACTGCGGAACCGCCTGAGCAGGCAGCCATTCCGAGTACTACTGCACCGGCAACAAACACGGTTGCAATCTTGTTGAATCCCACGGTAATCCTTTTCGTCAAAGCAACTTACGGCTCAACAGTACCGACCCCAGCACCTGTTCTCGCTGATGGCACGCGCTCTATTCGATAGTGAGCTCTTCGGCTGCGCGGGCAAGCCTGTTCGCTTTGCCATGGCGCAGCATGTCTGTGGTGAGCACGATCAGAGCCACCCAAATGATGAAGAAGCCAACCCAGCGAACCGGTGGCATGGGTTCGTGCAGCACAAAGACAGCCATCAAGAATGAGAAGACGGGGGTGGAGTACTGAATCAAACCGATTGCCGTCAAGGGCAAACGGCGAGCACCGGCACCAAACATAATCAGGGGAACAGCGGTGACAACACCAGCGGATGCCAAGAGCAGGGTGTGAGGAACGCCATAACCAAAGAAGGTCAGTCCCACCACATTAGAGACAATGATCAACTGGATGATCGCCACCGGCGTCATCCAGATGGTCTCAATGGTCAGACCACTGATGGCGTCGACGACGCCACCGGTGCGCTTCTTGATTAGGCCATAGAGGCCAAAGGATGCTGCCAGGGTCAGTGAGATCCAAGGAATCGTGCCGTAGCTAATGGTGAGGACAATGACGGCGATAAAACTGATGCCGACGGCAACCCATTGCGTGCGACGGAGCTTCTCGCGCAGCACCAGCACACCCAGCACTACGGTGACAATGGGGTTGATGAAATAGCCCAGGGAGGATTCCACAATCTGGTTGCTCAGGACCGCGATGATGAAAACTTGCCAGTTGATATAGATCAACACAGCTGCCACACCCAGGGTGAGCATGATCTTGCGCTGCTTCATAATCGCGAAGAGCTGCTTCCACTTCCTGGTTACTGCAATAAGGAAAGCGCAGAAGATCAAGGAGAAGAGAATGCGGTAACCGACGACCTCAAAAGGGGTGGCTGGTTCCAGGGTTAAGAAGTACAGCGGGAACAAACCCCACAGGCCATAGGCGCCAAAGGCATAGAGCAAGCCGGGGCGAGAGAGCTTCTCGGACACAGCAGAGGCACCGGGAGAAGACATAGTTCGAGCCTACTCCGGACAATCCTCAGGTAACCCCAGTGCTCGCCAATTACCTAATGCAGGATTATTATTGAACTAGTGGCGGGCAGTAGCCCTTAGAGCTTGGCAGTGATCCGGACGGTTCGCGAGCCAGGCTCACACTTTTTTAACCAACTGTGGCCCCGGAAAACCGGAGCCACAATTTGAGCTAAAAGAATTTAGCGAACAACAATTGCGAGAACGTCGCGAGCAGAGAGAACGAGGAATTCCTCGCCTGCGTACTTCACTTCGGTTCCGCCGTACTTGGAGTAGATAACCTTGTCGCCTTCGGCGATGTCCAGAGGAACACGGTTACCGTTGTCGTCAATGCGGCCGGGGCCTACTGCAACGACAACGCCCTCCTGGGGCTTTTCCTTGGCAGTGTCAGGAATGACGAGACCGGAAGCAGTGGTCTGCTCGGCTTCAACCTGCTTGATAACAATGCGATCTTCGAGCGGCTTGATGGCGACCGACACGGTTGACCTCTTTCTTGAACTAAGTATGGGATTAGCACCCGAACGTATCGAGTGCTAACTACGAGTGTACGGCGTGAACTAGCACTCGCGCAATGTGAGTGCCAGCTCAAGGATTGGTAGGTTTACAACCATGGAGAGTGCAGAACTACGCGAATTACTCACCCCGGAAGGGGTGGCGTTACTGGACTCTCTGCCCGCCTACACCTCCAACACTGATGTGTTGAAGATGGTCGCTCACCTGCGCAAAGACGGAAATTCCGCGTCATTAGTGGCCACTGCGCTCACTCAGGCAAAGCTGCGTGGAAAAGCGGGAGCTAAGTTCGGCGACTTTGCCCAGCGCATGTTGTTCACTGAAGCAGGTCTCGAGCAGGCCACCAGGCTTCCGGTAGCAGCCCTCCATGCCGGGCGCTATGTTCGCGCAGGGCTCACAAGCGTGGCCGACCTGGGCTGCGGCATCGGAGCCGATGCCTTGGCGTTTGCCGGAGCAGGCCTGCAGGTTCATGCCGTGGACGCGGATGAAGTCACTGCCGCCATCACAACCTATAACTTGGCGCCCTTCCCTGAAGCACGAGTGAGTCATGGCACAGCAGAAGAGACGGACCTCTCTGATGTGGAGTCCGTCTACCTCGATCCAGCACGACGAACTTCTGGTCACACCAACACCAACCGCTTAGCCAACTCAGAGGACTACTCTCCCTCGCTCGACTTTGCTTTCGGTCTGGCAGACAAACTTCCCACCGGCATCAAGTTGGGCCCTGGCTTTGACCGAGAGCAGATTCCTGACACCTGCGAAGCACAGTGGATCTCTGTCAATGGCGACGTGGTTGAAGTGGGTCTGTGGTTTGGCCCCCTCAAGCGGGATGGCATCTCTCGAGCTGCTCTCGTAATCCACAACGATGGCATGCACGAGTTGACCTCTGCGGCCGACTCGGAAGATGCCGAAGTCGGTGAACTAGGTAAGTTCCTCTATGAACCAGATGGTGCGGTCATTCGCGCACGGTTGATCGGCGACCTGGCCCGCAGCATTGGTGCCCACATGCTCGACGAGCACATTGCCTATATGAGCAGTGACGTTGAGGTGAGCACACCCTTTGCCAGCACTTTTGAAGTCGTTGAAGAGTTTGCTCTCGATGTGAAGGTGCTTGCCAAAGAGCTCAAGACGCGCGGCATTGGCACGCTCGAGATCAAGAAGCGGGGCGTGGACATTGACCCCGCAGAGTTTCGCAAGCGCCTGAGCCTGTCCGGAAAGAGCAGCGCGACGCTGTTCTTGACCAGGCTCGGCGAGCGCCGGGTGGCAATCCTTGCCCAACGCGTCTAATCAGTAGTTCTCAACACCTTCAGTTGAAGAGCTACTTCAACAGATAAACACATCTGGACTCGATCTCAGCAGCCGCAACCCTACGGTTGCCGGATGGTTCGTCGCAACGGGTACTGGAAGAAGCACACCACAAAAGAGTTACAAGCTCTTTTGCTGATGCTGGACGATCAAGGTTGGCGAATCAAAGATCCTCCAACGTACTATCGAGCATTTTGCCCTTGTCCTGAAAAGCATCAAACAGGTATTCATCTGACTCCCAGCAACCCTCACTATGCGAAAGATATGTTGAGATACTTAGAAAGAGCAACATGTTTCGTTTACCGGGGAAGGAAGTAGAAATGGAAACAGTACGTGTTTCGGTGAGTTTCTATGTCACCGGTGAAATGGATCTCGATAACCACCTCGACCAGGTCATGAGTGCATTGATGGATATCGAGGCTGCTGACCAGCGCATATCTGACTCTGACTATGTCGCCACCGTGAAGACCGGCTTCGTGCGAATCAATTCCTCAGCAACTGAGAGCACTTTCGACGAAGCAGCAGCGGTTGCCATGGCGACTATTCGTTCTGCGATCCATGCTGCCGGAGGTTTCACCCCTGGCTGGGAGAGCAACGACTATGTCGTGACTGGCAAAGAGACTGCCGAATATAACTTTGTGGAGCAACAGCTCATCAAGTGGTGACCCAAGCCGGCTAGCTACTACCAGCCGGTCTCCAAGACATGCTCCAGCATGTCCACGAAGTAGTCTGCAGACTCCTGAGTAACCACGAGTGGTGGTTTGATCTTGAGCACGTTCTGGTAATCACCAGTGGGCTGCATGATGACGCCGAGTTCCAGCAGACGATTACAAATAGCTTCAGTTTCTTCGGTTGCCGGTTCCAGAGTCTGGGTGTCTCGGATGAATTCCAAACCAAGGTAGAGACCTGAGCCATGCACTCTGCCCACGATGGGGTACTTCGCAGACAGGCTCTGCAAGCGCTGCTTGAGGTGAGTTCCCACTTTCAATGCGTTCTCCTGCAAGCCCTCATCCTTGATGATGCCGAGGATTGCTTTGCCGATCTCACTCGACACAGGTGAACCACCGGTGGAAGAAAAGAAGTAGCCCTGGGTGCGGTAACGGTTGGCAATCTCTCGGCTGGTAATCACGGCGCCGAGCGGATGACCGCCACCGATGGACTTTGCCACCGCAACGATGTCTGGAATAACGCCTTGCTGGTGGAAGCCCCAGAACCATTCACCCAAGCGTCCGAAGCCGACCTGGACTTCATCCGCAATGGCAAGACCGCCTTGCGCACGAACAGCGGCATATACCTGCTTCAGATACCCATCTGGCAGGGCGACGCCACCGGCGTTGCCAAAGTAGGACTCACTGATGAAGCCGGCGATCTGCTTACCTGACCGAGCAATGCCCTCAATGACCTCAACCGCTTCGGGGGCATACTTCACTGCTTCTTCATCGCGGTGAATACCGCGATAGGAGTTGGCAGCATCCACGGTGTGGATCCAGTCTGGTCTGGTGCTCAGCGCATTGGGGTTATCTGCAATAGAGGTTGACACCGCATCGCTGGCATAAGTCCAGCCGTGGTATTCCTCTTGCATGCAGACGATGTCGGTTCTGCCTGTGTATGCCATTGCCACACGCAGTGCGAGATCCACCGCTTCTGAACCTGAGTTCACGAAGAAGACAGTGTCGAGCTCAGGGGGAAGCGTCTCGGTGATCAGCTCTGCGTATTCCGTT
Source organism: uncultured Aurantimicrobium sp. (assembly GCF_936931525.1). Lineage (GTDB taxonomy): Bacteria > Actinomycetota > Actinomycetes > Actinomycetales > Microbacteriaceae > Aurantimicrobium. The sequence goes on along the minus strand of NZ_CAKZII010000189.1, from coordinate 14,293 downwards.
ATCGAGTGATAGTTGAAACGAGAGTTGGTGTTGAGCAAACGCATCTGGTTGGTCGCTGCCTCGACCACCTTCGGGTGGGCGTGGCCGACGGAGGCCACGTTGTTCACCATGTCGAGATAGACCCGACCGTTGACGTCCATCAGATATTCACGCCAACCACGTTCCATCTGCGGAGGGTGCTGGTAGTAGTGCTCTTGCACTTCGGCGAGAACTTTCTCACGACGCTCAAGCAAGTGGTCCGCTGCCGTTGGACTCAGATCAATTCCCAGAGCGTGCGTGGGATCACCCAGCAGGCTTCGCCATCCGAGTGCTAATTCCGCAGTGACCATGGCAGGAACATCGACCGAGTCATTAACCATGGCGACGGTGATAGCGGCACGTGCTGGCAGTGTTGTTCCCGCAATCAGTGCCGAACGGAACTCCACCGACTGGCCGCCAGCGGTAATCTTTACCACTCCAGCGGCTGTCTCAAGTTCATGCTTCGTGGAAAGCTCTGTCGCTTCGGCCAACCAGATGGTGGCGTGGGTGGGGATGGTCTCTGGGGTCTGTGGTGTGCGAGAAGGAGCACCGGTGAGCACGGGTTGCCATGCCGGAAGCACTGCGAGCTCTGCACCGCTGTCGAGAGCAGACAGGGCAGCATGCTCAAGAGTGGCTGCTCCCATCCACGCACCCTCATCATTGAGAGGCGAGGTGGTGCAGGCGTCCAGCAAGGTCACGTTAGTGAGGGCAGAAAGCAGATTGCCGCCGGTCCAAGCTGCAGTTTCTGCAGCACTGAGGCCCAGGTGGTGGCGAATGGTTGCTGACATCACTGCTGGTGGAACAGACAGAGCCTGGACCAAGATGCGCATTTCGCGGTCGAGCGCGTTGGTGGCATAGTCGTTGTCTTCATCAATGCGGCTCTGCTGGCGACCGCTGAGCACCAACACAGCACCGCGCTGAATGACCAAGGGCCAGAGCGCGTCGATCTCATCATCGCTGAGTGGACGAAGCGCATGGAATGCGGCGATGGCAGGCAAAACACTGAATGGCTCAACGCCATCGTGGTGAAGCATCGAAGACACTGTGGTGGCGATCTCTCCCACAGCCCATGAGCTGGCAACGTCACCAAAGTCGAGCACGGCGTCAGGGACTAATGAATCTTCCGGACACATCACATTGTCGTCGGTAATGTCGAAGTGGCCGAGCTGCTGAGGCAGGTTCGGGCCAACAGTGCTGAGAATCGGAGAAGTCATCTCGAGAGCCTGGTGGACGAGGTTCGTGACCTCGGCATCGGGTTCATCACTGAGAAGTTGTTCAATGACTTTCTCCGCATGGAGCAAGTTCCACTGCAGCACTCTGCCACTGGCCGAGTGAGAGAAGTCAGCGAGTCCGCTGCTCACCATTCCTGCAATCTCGCCCAAGCGTGCAATCGCATGCGGAGATAAGTATCCCGAGCCCATCAGGCTGTTGCCGGGTATGAACTTGATCACGCGGCCATGAATCACGCCTTGAGAGGTCTCGAACAGTGCTGACATTGCGCCGCTCTCACCCTCAACAATCGAAGGGATGCGCAGGTCTATCGTGCTGGCAAGGTGGGCGGCAGCCTCGTCTTGCATCTGGATTTCTTGCACGCTGAAAGCGGGGTTGCTGAGTTTGAGAACACCGAGAACTTCACCAGAATCTTGTCTGCGCAAAATGAAGTTCTGATCTTGCTGACTGCCCAGCGATGAAGCGGTCGTGACCACGCCAAAATGCTTCTCAACCAATGCCACAACCTCAGCCTCAGGAAGAGTGGGAGAAGGAAGCTCAGTCTGGCTGAAGTAGTCAAAGATGTCGGTATTCATTGCTTTACTATTCTGGTCTTCTCTTCGCTCAACCCCAAGCCATAAGAAATATACGTATGTAGCTTGGTCCCCTGCTTGAGTTCACTCTGCAGGAGTTAAAGATCAATACGTAATGGCCAAGATGGCTGTGAGCACGATTACGCCCGAGACAATCTCGACATAACCCAGAACAACACCCCACTGCGCGAGCTTCATGCCGCGCTGGTTTGTCTTCTTGATTTCTTTCAGCGCTTTGTTGCCGAAGAACACAGCAAGAACACCAACAACCAACAGCAGCACGCAGGCCACGGAGACAATTGCCCAGCCGTTAAAGCGGGCTAACTGAGCCTCAGCGTTGTTGGTGTTCACAGAACAAACTTAGTAGCCGTAGCTGTTGATGCCTGACGCCAGAACAATGCCGAAGAATGCGATGAGCAGAACAGCAACGAGGAGGCCCAGACCAATACCGATGTAACCGGTGATGAGACCAGCCAGTGCGAGGCCGTCTCCCTGCTCGCCTGTGCGACGAACTTCCTTGCGTGCCATGTGTCCGGTCACCACAGCAACGATGCTGGAGACGAAGGGCACCACGGTGAGACCAGCGATACCGGTCACGAGGGCAACGATAGCCAGAATGTTGGTCTTGGGAACTGCCACAGGCTCAGGAGTGACAACAGTCACAGGCTTGGCGGCTTTGGGGGTCTTGGGTGCAGCTTTTTCAGTCATAGTTCAATTTTAGTGAACATGGATGTCTGTAACTGGGAGTGTGCTGTCAGCTCCAAAGTTCAGTGAAGAAGGTTCGGCACCTTCCATGATGAGCTCAGACGCCAGCGCCGCAATCATCGCGCCATTGTCTGTGCAGAGGGAGAACGCAGGAATGCGCAGCTCCACCCCAGCCGACGTGGCACGCTGCCCAGCGACTTCGCGCAGGCGTGCATTCGCTACAACACCACCACCGAGCAAAAGCCTAGGGACGTCATAGTCCTTGCAGGCAGCAATCGCTTTACTGGTGAGCACATCGATGACAGCTTCACGGAAGCTTGCTGCCACGTCAGCGATGGGGATCTCTTCCCCGGCGTCTCTGCGCACCTCAACCCAGCGAGCAACGGCTGTCTTGAGCCCCGAGAAGGAGAAGTCGTAGCGGTGCTTCTCCATGTCCTTCGGAAGCGTCAGGCCACGGGGGAAGCGAATGGCCTTGGGGTCACCGTCTGCCGCAACGCGGTCGATCTGGGGACCACCGGGATAGGGCAGACCTAATATTCTGGCGACCTTGTCGAAGGCTTCACCAGCGGCGTCGTCGATGGTCTCACCCAAGAGTTCAACATCGCTGGTGAGATCACGAACAAGAAGCAACGAGGTGTGACCGCCTGAAACCAACAAGGCAATGGTGGGGTACTCGAGTGGGCCTTCTTCGCCGAGAACGTCAGCACCGACGTGACCCACCAGGTGGTTCACGGCATAGAGCGGCTTATTCAGAGACAGCGCCAGAGCCTTCGCTGCCCCAACACCCACCATCAGTGCACCGGACAAACCAGGGCCGCTTGTTACCGCGACAGCATCAAGGTCTTCGAGATTGATGCCCGCGGTGGCAACAGCTTCAGTCAGGGCTGGGCGCAAAGCTTCGAGGTGTGCGCGAGCTGCAACTTCAGGAACAACGCCGCCGTAACGGGCGTGCTCATCCATCGACGAGGCAATGACATTAGCCAGTAGTTCGCGACCGCGAACAATACCGATGCCGGTCTCATCGCAACTGGTTTCAATACCGAGGACTAAAGGAGCATCACGGTTCATCACAGATCAGCCCCTTTCTTCATGATTACGGCGTCGATGCCTTCGGGCTGGTAGTAGCCAGGACGAACAGCAATCTCTTCAAAGCCCAAGGATGCATAAAGCGCAATCGCGTGAGGGTTGTCAGCACGAACCTCTAGAAAGACTCGCTTTGCATCACGTGCTTCTGCTTCATCCAGCAGCGCCGTCATCAGACGGCGTCCGAGACCTGAGCTGCGGAACTCGGGCAGAACAGCAATGGTCTGAATATCGCCATCACCTGAGCCTCGGGGAGCCAGGAGCCCGGCATAACCAACAACAGAGGGCTCACCGCCCAGAACATCCGTGTGTGCTTCGGCGACGAGATAGAAACAGTTCCTGTCTCCGACATCTCGAGCCATAGCTTCCATGGACCAGGCTTCACCAGCGAAGACGGGAGTTTCAATGTCCATGATGGCGGGAACGTCATCAGTGGTGGCTTGACGCAACACGATGCTGTCGATCATTTCTGACCACCTCGCATCTCCTGCACAACCCGCTTGGGGCCGTTGCTCATGGTGACATCCGGCGAGCGCAGATAGAGCGCCTCGAAGGGGAGGAAGGGGCGTCCGGCAACCAACATACGCTCGGCCAGAACACCTAACCACGTGGCAGGAACTTCTGTGGCCTGAACATAAGCACTTTCGGTGACGATGTATTCACCGGGCTTCTGAATGGCTGGACCGTGTGCACGAATCGGGCAGCCTTCGTCATCCAGGCCGGTATAGAAACTCACATACTCTTCCTTGCGGCGAGCATCGGTGGTGACCACGACGTTGTTTTCAGGATTGGTATCCAAGAACTCAAGAGCAATAGCATCGTGGCTGTTCATGGGGAGCAGGATTGCCCCGCTGCCGAATGCGAACGCATCGGCGGCAGCAATCCCGACTCGAAGACCGGTAAATGGTCCTGGCCCCATGCCGACTGCAACGTGGGTCACCTCGTGAGATGCAATACCTGCTTCGGTGAGAACCTCATGGATAAAGCTGCCGATGATTTCGGCGTGACGCATGGTGTCGGGGGTGGAGCGTGCAGAAAGAACTACACCGTCTTTCACCAGAGCGATGCTGGTGCCGGCAGAAGTATCGATGGCAAGGATCAGGTTACTCACGCTGCTTCCCACCTTTCACCATGCCCAGTCAGAGTTACGATGCGGGGCTCAATGAGTTCCTCACCGAGTTCACCCGCATTGGCGCCCTCAGGGCGTTCAATGACGACGTCGAGCCACGAGTCCACGATGCCCTCGAGCATGCCGGCACCCCACTCGACCACAACGACAGAGTGAGCGAAGTCGATGTCGAGATCATCGAGTTCAACGGCGCTGTTCAAACGATAGGCATCCACGTGAACCAGAGGTGGGCCGTCAACCAGGCTGGGGTGTGTGCGAGCCAAGACAAAAGTGGGGCTGGTCACCGGACCGCGAACGCCGAGTCCTTCACCAATGCCACGGGTCAATGTGGTCTTGCCAGCACCGAGGGGACCGGTGAGCACCAACACATCGCCCGCACGCAGTGCCTTCCCCAGCTCAAGGCCGAGTTCGTGCATCTGGTCCGGATTCTCAATTGTGCGAGTTCCGAGCATTAGGCGTTCCCTACGTACTCATATTCGAGTCGGGTGCCAATCAGGCGCGTGACAATCTCATAGGCAATGGAGTTCGCAGCTGCAGCCCAGTCGTGAACCGAAGGCTGACCCAATGCTGGGTCACCAAAGAGGACTACGTGGTCACCCACAGCAACGGGGTCATCGCCCACGTTGAGCAGAAACTGATCCATCGCGATGCGACCAGCAACAGGGTAGGTTTCCCCGTTGAGTAATACTGGGCCATTCATGGAGGCATCTCGGTTGATGCCGTCGCCATAACCGAGGGGAATCAAAGCCAAAGTGTTCTCACCTGCTGTGCGGTGGAGATAGCCATAGCTCACACCGGTGTTCTCCGGAACGCGACGAACAGCCACCACTCTGGTTTCTAGTGTCATGGCAGGAGTGAGCCCGAACTGCTCTGGACGGAGCTCTTCAGTGGGGGCAATGCCATAGGCGGCAATACCGGAGCGCACCATGTTGAAGCGGGTTTCGGGCAGCGTCAGTGCTGCCAGTGAAGCGGCAAGGTGAACATACTTCGGTTCGAGCCCGGCGTCCTTGAGCTCAGAGAGACCGACTGTGAACACCTTGAGCTGCTCGAGATCATCAGCATCGGAGGTGTTGGAGAGGTGACTCATCACACCTTCAACATCCAGATCCCCAGAAGCATGAAGTTCTGCTGCGGTGCGCATGAAGTCAGCCCACTGCTCGGGACTGGAACCATTACGGCTCAGGCCCGTGTCGAGCTTGAGGTGAACGCGAGGAGTTTTGTGGGCACGGTGCCCAGCAGAAGCAATCGCGTTGAGCTGTGCGACGGAGACAGCACCCAGGGTGATGTCATTTTCGACGGCTTCATCAAAGGTTTCATCGGGTGCATGGATCCAACACAGCACAGGTGCCGTGATGCCTGCGTCCCGCAAGGTCAGCGCTTCGGCGATATCTGCAGTTCCTAGCCAGGTTGCTCCGCCGGCGAGCGCAGCCTTCGCTGCGGGCACCATGCCATGGCCATAGGCATTGGCCTTGACCACGATGAGGACGTCGTCAACACCGGTGATCTCATAGAGGCGCTTCACGTTGCCGGCGATGGCATCCGTGTTGACCTTGGCTATGCGGAATGGAGTGTGGCTCATGCGGCACTTCCTTCGGCAACGACGAAAGCAACGGCTGCGTTGGCATCGTGAGAGATGGAGAGGTGCACACTGTCGATGCCCTTGGAGCTGGCCATCTCTGCAGCAGCACCGGTTAGATCAAATGATGGCTTACCCAGTTCGTCCTTGACCACGACCATGTCGTGAAAGGTCATCGAACCAGAGCCGCCGAAAGCTTTGATCAATGCTTCTTTAGCGGCGAAGCGTCCAGCAAGAGAGTTCGCGGGAAGCTCACGCTCGGCATCAGTGAAGAGACGCTCCCCCAGCTTGGGCGTGCGTTCTAACGCCCGCGTGAAGCGAGCGATGTCGACAATGTCGACCCCCACTCCCAGAATCATGAGTGGCTATTCGACCGTGACCGACTTGGCCAGGTTACGTGGCTGGTCAACATCCAAGCCCTTGGCGTCTGCGAGCTCCATGGCGAAGATCTGCAGTGGCACCACCGCGAGGATGGGCTCAAACATGGGGTCGGCCAGAGGAATCTGGATGACCTCATCTGCATAAGGAAGTACAGCTGCATCGCCCTGCTCAGCAATCGCGATGACGCGAGCACCACGTGCACGAATCTCCTGGATGTTGGAGACAACCTTGGAGTGAATCAGGGCTGAACCGCGAGGGCTCGGAACAATAACGAACACGGGCTGTCCGTGGTCAATCAAAGCAATAGGACCGTGCTTGAGCTCACCCGCAGCGAAACCTTCAGCGTGGATGTAGGCAAGCTCCTTGAGCTTGAGAGCACCCTCGAGTGCGATGGGGTATCCCACGTGGCGACCCAGGAACAATACCGAAGGAGTGTCACTCATCCACTTTGCAAGCTGAGCAATCTTTTCACCGGTCTCGAGAACCTTGGTGACCTTGGCAGGCAGAGCCTGGAGGTCAGTAGCGAGACGGCGGAGTTCCTTCTCGGCCACGGTCTTCTTGGAACCTGCGATGTGCAGACCGATTAAGTAGAGCGCCGTGATCTGAGCGACGAAAGCCTTGGTGGAGGCAACAGCAACCTCAGGACCTGCGTGGGTGTAGACCACAGCGTCAGATTCACGAGGGATTGTTGCACCCTGGGTGTTACACACCGAGATGGTGCGTGCACCTTGTTCGCGGGCATACTTGACCGCCATCAAGGTGTCCATGGTTTCACCGGACTGGCTGATCGAAATGATCAGGGTCTCAGGGGTGATCACGGGGTCGCGGTAACGGAACTCGTGTGAGAGCTGAACCTCAACAGGAATGCGTGCCCACTGCTCAATGGCATAGGCGCCAACCATGCCGGCATAGGACGCCGTGCCGCAGGCAACCAAGATGATGCGGTTGATGCCGTTCAAAACAGCATCGCCCAGCTCGGTTAGTTCAGGAACCTCGACGAGACCATCCACGACGCGTCCGCGAACGGTGTTCGCCACAGCGTCGGGGTTCTCGGTGATTTCCTTCGCCATGAAGGAAGACCAACCGCCCTTGTCGGATGCAGATGCATCCCAGGCGATTTCATATTCTTCGATCTCGACAGGAACACCGTCGAAGTCAATGACCTCAACAGCGTCAGGCGTGATCGCCACAACTTGGTTCTGGCCGACAGCTGCTGCACGGTGGGTGTATTCCACGAATGCGGCAACGTCCGAGCCGAGGAAGTTTTCGCCGTCGCCCAAACCAATCACCAGGGGTGAGTTGTGGCGTGCAGCAACGATGAGGTGAGGTGCATCAGTGTGAACCGCAAGCAACGTGAATGCACCCTCGAGACGGTTGACTACCAGACGCATTGCCTCGCGCAGGTCACCGACCTCGCGGTAGACATCACCGAGGAGAACAGCTGCCACAGCAGTGTCCGTCTCAGATTCGAACTCGTAGCCCTTGGCGAGAAGTTCTGCCTTGATCTCAGCGAAGTTCTCAATGATGCCGTTGTGAATGAGGGCAAGCTTGCCGTCGTCACCCAAGTGAGGGTGGGCGTTCACATCGGTGGGTCCACCGTGGGTGGCCCAGCGAGTGTGGCCAATACCGGTGTGACCAGGAATGAGGGGGTGTGCCTGAAGCAGGTCAACCAAAGCCTGGAGCTTTCCAGCCTTCTTGGCGGTCTCGATAGTGCCGCCATCGGTCAGGATTGCAACACCTGCCGAGTCATATCCGCGGTACTCCTGACGCTTCAGACCGCCCAAAAGAACGGCAAGAGTGTCTTGCTGACCGACGTAACCCACGATTCCACACATAAGGCTTCCAGTTTAGTTCACGAGCGGCACAACGCCTGCGTAGGGCAGAATAGGCAAGTGAGTTCAATGCAAACGGGTGCCATCACCACGCACAGCACTCCCTTTGTGGAGATCTCTCGTGATGAATGGGCAGAACTCGCCCCCACCACCGCTTCTCCCCTCACTGAGGCAGATATTGAGAGCTTGCGTGGTCTGGGAGATCGCCTGAATCTGCAAGAAGTGGAAGATGTTTATCTTCCGCTGAGCAGGTTGCTCTCTATTTATGCCTCCGGTGCTCGTAACCTTCACCGCGACACCTCCAACTTCCTCGGCGAGCGCGCCACCACCACGCCGTTCGTGATTGGTGTGGCTGGATCTGTCGCAGTGGGCAAGTCCACCGTGGCCCGCCTGCTGCAGATGCTGATGGCGCGCTGGGAGGGAACTCCCCGCGTTGAGCTGGTCACCACCGATGGTTTTCTCTATCCCAACGCTGAGCTGGAACGCCGGGGCATCTTGGATCGCAAGGGATTCCCGGAGTCCTATGACCGCCGTGCGTTGCTGCGCTTTGTCAGCAAGATCAAGAGCGGTGCCGCTGAGGCCACCGCTCCGGTCTATTCCCACCTGAGCTATGACATCTTGCCCGACGAGAAGATTGTCGTTCGCCAGCCTGACGTGCTGATCGTCGAAGGCCTCAATGTCCTCCAGCCTCCCACCACAGGTGGTGGGCTAGCCGTGAGTGACCTGTTCGACTTCACTGTCTATGTCGATGCCCGCACGCAAGACATTGCCACCTGGTATCAAGATCGCTTCCTGTCACTGCAGCGCGGAGCATTCTCCGACCCTGATTCCTACTTCCACCGCTATGCCTCGCTCACCGAAGACGAAGCTCGTGAGACAGCTAAGGGCTTCTGGGAACGCATCAACCTTCCCAACTTGGAAGAGAACATTCGTCCCACCAGGTCCAGGGCAACCCTGGTGCTGCGTAAGGCAGCAAACCATGCGGTTTCGACCGTCTTGCTGCGCAAGATCTAGCGGCGAAGAGAATTAGAGCGCGAGCTCTGCCTTGACCACATCAGCGATGCTGTGTGCCAAGCGGTCTGCAGTTGCCTGATCGGCAGCTTCGACCATGACGCGAACCATGGGTTCGGTTCCGGAAGGACGCAACAAGACACGGCCTGTGTCTGCAAGTTCAACCTCAGCGGCTGCAACAGCAGCATCAATTGCTGCGTTGCCGCCTAAGGCGCGGTGATCAACACCACGCACGTTGACAAGAATCTGTGGGTAGACGGTCATCACCGAGGCAAGCTCAGCAATGGTCTTGCCGGTGCGAGCCATTTCAGCGACCAGGTGCAGACCAGTCAAGATGCCGTCACCGGTGGTGGCGAAGTCGGTCATGATGACGTGACCGGACTGTTCTCCGCCCAACGAGGCGTCGTGTTCTGCCAAGCCTTCGAGGACGTAACGGTCTCCGACTGCAGTCTGGATGACCTTAATGCCGTGCTTGTTCATGGCTTTGTGAAGACCGAGGTTGCTCATCACGGTGGCAACGAGAGTGTCGTTCTTGAGGCGACCACGTTCTTTCATCGACAGCGCCAGGATGGCCATGATCTGGTCGCCATCAATGACGTTGCCCTGAGCATCCACAGCCAAGCAGCGGTCAGCATCACCATCGTGAGCAATACCAATGTCAGCACCGTGAGCCAGGACAGCTGCGGCCACCACGTCGAGGTGGGTGGAGCCCACACCGTCGTTGATGTTGAGACCGTCTGGGTCTGCGGCAATAACGGTGACCTTCGCACCAGCGTCGGTGAAGACTTCAGGTGAGATGGCGGAGGCAGCACCGTGAGCACAGTCCAACACCACGTGCAGACCGTTGAGCTTGTTGGGCAGGGTGCCGAGCAGGTGAATGACGTAGCGGTCTTCTGCATCTGCGAAGCGACGAATGCGCCCAACCTCGCCACCAGTGGGAAGCAGGTGATCGGCGTCGAGCGAAGCCTCGATGCGGTCTTCGACCTCATCAGGGAGCTTCGTTCCGCCGAAGGCAAAGAACTTGATGCCGTTATCGGGAGCAGGGTTATGGGAGGCCGAGACCATCACACCAAAGTCTGCGCCGATGGAGCTGACCAAGAAGGCAGCTGCAGGCGTGGGAATCACGCCCGCATCCAACACATCGATGCCTGAGCTGGCCAGGCCAGCAGACAGCGCAGCAGTGAGGAACTCACCAGAGATGCGTGGATCGCGAGCAATGACGGCAGTAGCACGACGTCCCTCAGCTCGTCTGGCTTCAGCTCTGCGACCGCTGGTGAGAACCACCGCGGCCGACTGGGCCAGTGCCAAGGTTAGGTCTGCCGTGAGTTCACGGTTTGCTAAGCCTCGGACACCGTCCGTGCCGAATAGACGTGCCAAGGGACAGTCGACTTCTGCTAAAGAAGCGAGATTAACGCTTCGAGAACTGAGAAGCCTTACGGGCCTTCTTGAGACCAGCCTTCTTACGCTCGATGACGCGAGCGTCACGAGTCAAGAAGCCAGCCTTCTTCAGGATTGCGCGGTTGTTCTCGCGGTCAATCTCGTTCAATGTACGAGCAATAGCCAGACGCAGTGCGCCTGCCTGACCGGAAGGGCCACCGCCGCTGATGCGTGCAACGACGTCATATGCGCCACCGAGCTCAAGCACGGTGAAAGGGTCGTTGATGAGCTGCTGGTGCAGCTTGTTGGGGAAGTAGTTAGCGAGCTCGCGGCCGTTGACCGTGATCTTGCCGGAACCGGGTACGAGGCGTGCGCGAGCAATAGCCTGCTTGCGACGACCTACAGCTGCACCGGGAACGTTGAGGATGGCGCGAGGAGCCTTAGGAGCTGCTGCGACAGGAGTTTCAGTTGAGTACTCGGTGACCTCTACGGCCTCGGTCTCGATTTCTGCGTTATCCGCCATGATTACTTAATCCTTTATCTAAATCTTCGAGGCTCTACTGAGCTACCTGAGTGAGGGTGTATACCTTGGGCTGCTGTGCAGCGTGAGGGTGCTCAGCGCCGCGGTAAACCTTGAGCTTGCGGAACTGGTCGCGACCGAGTGAGGTCTTGGGGAGCATGCCACGAATAGCCTTCTCCACAGCACGCTCAGGGTTCTTCTCGAGAAGATCGGTGTAGGTAGTAGCACGAAGACCACCTGGGTAACCAGAGTGGCGGTATGCCTTCTTCTGTGCAGCCTTGTTGCCGGTGAGGACAACCTTGTCTGCGTTGACGATGATGACGAAGTCACCCATGTCCATGTGAGGAGTGTAGGTGGCCTTGTTCTTGCCACGCAGAATGGTTGCTGCGTGAGATGCGAGGCGTCCGAGCACGACGTCGGTTGCGTCAATGATGACCCAGCCGCGCGTAACTTCTGATGCCTTAGGCGTAAAGGTACGAGTCACAGTAATACTGCTTTCTTGTCGAAATGAGTGGTCCGTGTATCCCGCTCAGTCGTTGCGTTCTAATCCAGAATCTGGCTAGAACCCATCAGTCGAGGGCTCAACTTCGGCGGCCTGTCCACGTGGAACAAGCACCAAGGGTCTAATTTACGCCATGGGAGCGTCGTCGGTCAATTCGCGACGGCTCCGGGTAAGGTCTGCACGCGCTCCGACCTCGTGATCGGGAGGGTAAATGATCTCTGTCAGGGTCAGTCCTTGGGCAGGCATGACCTTGAACACACTGGTGCGTTCTGCCTTGGTGCGCAGGGTTTCGATCTCCTCCAGGCTGTTGGCCTTGGAACCTGCAGCAACACAAGCACCAACCAATGACCTCACCATGGAGTGGCAGAACGCATCTGCCTGAAGCTTGGCCACGATCACGCCGTCTTCTGAACGTTCCCAGTGGAACTCTTGCAATTCACGAATCGTGGTCGCGCCAGGACGTGGGCGGCAAAACGCCCCAAAGTCCCGCAGACCAAGCATCATGGCTGCCGCCTCGTTCATGGCGTCCACGTCGAGTGGATAGAAGCTGAAGGTGGTCTTGCGACGCTCGATTGGGTTCAAATGTTCGAGACCATCTGCAATGCGGTATTCATAGCGCCTTGCCAGAGGTGAGAACCGGGCGTCAAAGCCCGCAGGAGCGACGACAACCTTGTTGATCACCACATCTGCACCGCGACCCATCGAGCCGTTCACGCGGCGCAGTAGGGCGTGCAGCATGGACTGGGGAACCTGGGCAATACCGTCCACAAACGGAATACCGCCCTGCTCCTGCAGTTCACGACGTTCCAGGCGTGAAAAAGAAACCCGGATGAGCTGTTCCAACGGAATATCAACGTGAGCCACCTGAGCAGCAGCGTGAACGCCAGCGTCGGTGCGACCAGCCACCACGATGCGGGGAGAAACCTCCATGCGCAGCACCTGAGCAAAGGCCTGCTCCAACATGTCTTCAACCGTGCGCAGGCCTGGCTGCTTAGCCCAGCCGGCAAAATCCGTGCCGTCATAGCCGAAATCGATGCGCACGCGCACGATGCCGTCAACGGGAACGAGGTCAGCAAAGTCGTCTTCGACGGGTTCGTCTGAACCTTCGTCGATGGCGCTGTCCTCAGTAATCACGTCTTCGAGTCTAAAGTCTTCGTGGGCTTGGGGTTTAACGACGAAACCCCGGTGACCAGCACCGGGGTTTCGTGTGAGTTCGTAGAAGGACTACTTAGCTTCTTCTTCAGTAGCTTCTGCAGCGGGTGCTTCTTCAACAACCTCTACAACAGTCTCTTCAACAACGGTTTCAACTTCAGCTTCGCCAGCTGCGTCAACGACGACCTCTTCGGTCACCTCGTCAACAACAACTTCCTCAACAACCTCAGCAGCTACAGGAGCAGCAGCCTTGGGAGCCTCTGCCTTAGCAGGCTTAGCCTTGGCAGGCTTCTTGTTGACAGGCTCGAGCACGAGCTCGATCTGTGCGAGAGGAGCGTTGTCACCCTTGCGGTAACCGAGCTTGGTGATGCGGGTGTAGCCGCCCTCACGCTCAGCAACCAGAGGAGCAATTTCAGCGAAAAGGATGTGAACAGCTTCCTTGTTACGCAGGATCGACAGCGCACGGCGACGTGCGTGAAGGTCTCCACGCTTTGCAAACGTGATGAGACGCTCAGCCACGGGACGCAGGCGCTTTGCCTTGGTCTCAGTGGTCTTGATCGACTTGTGAGTGAACAAAGAAACGGACATGTTCGCGAGCATCAAGCGCTCGTGTGCAGGACCGCCTCCGAGGCGAGGACCCTTAGTTGGGGTAGGCATTTTTTATATCTCCGTAAATCAATACTGTGACGTGTCTAAAAGACAGTCGCTTAGATGTTCTCGTCTTCGTCGAAGCCACCGTAGAAGTGTGCTCCGTCAAAACCGGGGACAGAATCCTTGAGAGACAGGCCCATCTCGATGAGCTTGTCGCGAACCTCGTCGACCGACTTCTGACCGAAGTTGCGAATGTTCATCAACTGAGTCTCGGACAGAGCTACGAGCTCAGAGACGGTGTTGATGCCTTCGCGCTTGAGGCAGTTGTAGGAACGAACAGAGAGGTCGAGGTCTTCAACAGGAATCGACAGCTCAGAGCTGAGGACTGCGTCAACTGGTGCAGGACCGATCTCGATACCTTCAGCAGCAGTGTTGAGCTCGCGTGCCAGACCGAAGAGTTCGGTCAGGGTGCGACCAGCCGAAGCCATTGCGTCACGAGGGGTGATTGCTGGCTTGGTCTCAACGTCAACGACCAGGCGGTCGAAGTCAGTGCGCTCACCGGCACGAGTTGCCTCGACGCGGTAGGTCACCTTGAGTACTGGAGAGTAGATCGA
>NZ_CAKZII010000188.1 GCF_936931525.1 uncultured Aurantimicrobium sp. | reverse complement strand
GAAACACATGGAGGGCTTCACATCATTGATAATTTGTCGAATTTGAGTTATTGAGCTCAAGTCAGAGAGGAATTGTGAAGATCTAAATTTGTAGTTACGAGAACCCTTTGTCTCCAGCCACCAGTCAAGGGCCAAAACAAAACATGTCCAACCATTTTGTGTGCAAATTTCTGAGAATTTGCCATGATCACCGATTGAAATAAAGACAGGTTCAATTTCTGAATTCTTCTGTTGCCACTGTTGAACGAGTTCAATCAGTGCAAGTTGACCACCTTGGAGGGATTCGTTGGAATCCGAATGGTTTAAGAAAAGAATTTTCATTTCAATGCAATCGTATCTCTCGCTCATATGTATTCCGGGCGTTTGCACAATCAAAGCTCAAGACGGTAACCTGCCAGGTGTTGGTATCGCACGTTGCCCTTGGACCTTTAGCAAGTGTGGATATTCTTATTGGGCGGACGCAGGACGAAAAGTTAAGAGAATCTAGGCTTTGAAATGAAAAATCTGTTGAGAAATCTCTTTCAATTAAATTGGTGGAACACCCAGATTTCTTTCAAGAAGTCCGCGTGGATTTTTGCAATAACGGTTCCATTTATTTCAATCCTTGCAATCCCAACCCAAGTAACAGTGGACAGCATCTTCTATGTTGCAAGTGCAAAGTCACTTTTCACACCAGATTTCGCAGAGTATTACATTTGGTATCGGGAACCTGGCTACCCGGTACTGCTGTCGCTGATTCATCTTGCTGGAAACAGTGCACTTTATGTCCAAGCCGTTCAAGCAATGTTCATGGGAATTTCTGTTTGGATGCTGCTTTATGCATTCAAGAGAACAGCCGGTTTCTCAACGTTGACATATCTCCAGCTTGGGTTGGCACTCCTCTTCATCTTCAACCCAATGTTCTTTAGTTACAGCGGCAATTTTCTCCAACAGGCGTTTTTCTGCTTCATTTTGGCGAGTTTTGCGGTCTTCGTTGAATGGGGGAGAAAACTACCCAAGCAATTAACCGATAGACGATTGATCCTCCTGACACTTTCGCTATATGTGATTGCAGTCCTAACTAGTGTTGGCTGGTTGTATTTCGCGGTGTTCCCTATCTTGATTGTTTTCATCAATATTGTGAGGCGATGGAGTAACAATCGAATTGCAAACAAGAAAGTCACCAGCTCAACGCGTCAGATTGTCCTTGGTATTGTTGCGGCTGTTCTATTGACTGCATTTTCTTTCGGGCTGGGACGGGTCGTGTATGCCGGCTGGGAAAGCTTCAAGGCTCCGTATGCAACTCAGGCAAATTATGAAACGACGGTTGTGAGCCCTGATTCCCTCCCTCAGGTCGGCAATCCAATCGACATTGCAGTCAGATTTCTAGCTCTGATGGACATTGTCCATGTGGATCCGTATGAACCTCAGAATGAAATCTTTTCTGAAGCAGCTATGAGACTCCGCTTCTTACATTCAGAGTGGGACACAGCGTATGTGAACAAGCCAACAACAGATTACGCTCCTGGGTATTTTGTTTTATCAGATCCATCACTCATAGGCCATAGTGTTTTCTCAATCCTTGCCCCAGCCGGACCGCCCGTTTACAAAGTAACTTATGGGGCGTTCGCTTTGCTGACACTGTCACTGCTGATTAGACGAAAGTGGTCAGCTCTTGCAATCGCACTTATTCCAATGAGTTTTATCTTCATTCATGCAGCAAATAACACCCCTGTAGACCGCTATGGAATACCTGGGTACCCATTTGCAATTGCTTTGGTAACACTCGGGATTTCCTGGCTGGCAACCCGAAACTTCACCACTGCGGCAAACAAAGATTGAGAATGAACCCAGCTTTCGAATGAAATTGTGGGGTTTTCTCCGATTGATAATGAAGCTCTGAGAGTTCTGTTGGTAGTCCGCAGTTATTCTGTTGTCACTTCTCAGGCCTAAACCTCGCCCAAACAACTTTGCTACGCCATATAGAAAGTTCAACTTTCTCTTGTGGCGCTGGCAAATTGAATTCGTCCATCTTCAGAGCACTGAATTGGTAGGCTTGAAACGTGGAAGTGCAGCCTTTATCGATCCCAGGCTCCTTTGTCGTCACCCCCAAAATCTTTGAAGACGACAGAGGCGCATTTCTTGAGTGGTACAGGGCAGACAAGCTAGAAGAAGTACTTGGTTACTCTCTAGACCTCAAACAAGCGAATTCTTCAGTTTCAAAAAGAGCAGTAGTCAGAGGAATTCACTTTGCTGAACTCGGGCCAGGTCAAGCCAAATATGTCACTTGCCCATTTGGCGCTGTCTTAGATTTCATCGTAGACATTCGTGTCGGTTCACCCACTTTTGGAAAATGGGATTCAGTTATTCTCGATGACCAAAATAGGAAAGCTGTTTATCTTTCTGAAGGTCTCGGTCATGCATTCGTTGCTCTGACAGAAAACACATTTGTTAACTACTTGGTTAGCGACAAAT
>NZ_CAKZII010000187.1 GCF_936931525.1 uncultured Aurantimicrobium sp. | reverse complement strand
CTGGCCAAGCAGTTTGGTTCTGCTGAACTCTTCGGAATCGCTCCCCTGCACTCCACCTTTGTGAGCGCAATGAACGCTCAGCCACAGCAGATCGCCGTCATGGTTATTGCCATGGTCATGGTTGTCCTGATGACTGCGTCTCAGTTCATTACCCAGCTTCAGATCGTCTCCAAGAACATGTCTGAAGAGACCAAGGCCAGCCCTGCTTTCCGCCAGCAGCGCATCCTGTTGTACCTACTCCCCCTTGTTTTCGCCTTCTCTGGCTTCACTTTCCCCCTCGGCGTCATGTTCTACTGGCTGGTTTCCAACTTCTGGACCATGGGTCAGCAGTTCATTGTGATCCGCAACATGCCTACTCCTGGTAGCCAGGCAGCCAAGGACCGTGAAGAGCGTCTCGCTCGCCGCGGAAAGCTCCCCAAGGGAACCACTGAAGTTATTGAAGTTGAAGCACCTAAGCCAATTCAGCGCGCACAGCCTGTGAGCAAGAACCGCGCGAAGAAGTCCGGAAAGAAGAAGTAATTATGTCTGAAGACCTCACCACTGAGCCCAAAGCAGCTCCCACCATCAAAGACCTCGAGAACGAGGGCGATGTTGCAGCTGACTACATTGAAGAGCTCCTCGACATCGCAGATCTCGATGGCGACCTCGATATTGATGCCCGTAACGGCCGTGCATACGTCTCTGTAACCGCATCAGAACAGGGCAACGTCCGTGTTCTTTCTCGCCCAGAGACCGTTTCTGCCCTGCAGGAGCTCACTCGCCTGGCAGTTCAGAACAAAACCGGCCAGTACTCACGCCTCATCCTGGACGTAGGTGGCTCACGCCAGACCCGCGAGCAGGAACTTGCAGCACTCGTTGACGCTGCTGCTGCTCGTCTCGAAGGCGGAGCTGCAGCTGCAGCACTACCTCCTATGAGTTCCTACGAGCGCAAGCTTGTGCACGATCTGGTGAGCGAGCGTGGCCTGGTGTCACACTCCGACGGTGAGGGCAAGGACCGCCACACCGTTATCACCGCCGGCGCATAGTTTCACGTGAAACATTGACTCCCGAATATGAAGCGGAGCCAGCTCAAGCTGCTCTAGTTTTTGGAGATCAACTCGCTCTAGCCCGCCAATTCACTGCGAACTTGGCACAGTATGGCGAGGAACTGGGCCTGATTGGCCCACTTGAGCTCCCTCGTTTGTGGTCCCGCCACATTCTCAACTGCGGCATTGTTGCCCCCTTACTCAAGGGCCGTGTTGGAGACGTAGGCAGTGGAGCAGGCCTACCAGGGCTTGTTTTGGCCATCGCGCGCCCAGATGTCGATTTCGTACTGATTGAGCCCATGGAGCGTCGCACAGCTTGGCTGAACGATCAGGTGGCAGAACTGGGTCTGACTAACGTCACAGTTGTGCGTGACCGTGCAGAGGACGTGCGCAGAGATGTTCTTCTAGATCAGGTCACCGCACGTGCTGTGAGTGCCCTCAAGAAGCTCATCCCCATGACTGCTCCCCTGGTTCGCCCCGGCGGAGAACTGGTGCTGATGAAGGGTGCAGGTGCTGCCGCAGAGATTGAGGCTGCTGCCAAGCAGATTCGTGCCTTCAAACTCCACGATGTAGAGGTTCTCACCCTGGGTGAGGGAGTCCTCGATGAGGTAACGAGGGTGGTTCGGGCTACAGTTGAGTAGACCTCGTTCCACACTTGTTTGATCCAAAGGTTTCACGTGAAACATCCTGAAGAATCGATTGATACGCCACTCAGTGGCGTCGATTCTCCTTTGGCGCGCGAACTGAGTGATTTGACTGCTCGACGCCGGATTCTGGACGGCCCAGCGCCCCCTCTTCCTTCTCGCCCACGCGTTTTCACGGTCTCGAACCAAAAGGGCGGCGTGGGTAAAACCACGACAACCGTCAATATCGCTGCTGCTTTAGCCCGATTTGGCGCAAAAGTGCTGGTTATTGACTTGGACCCCCAGGGAAATGCTTCTACAGCGCTCGGTGTTGACCACCACGGCGATATCCCCAGCATCTACGACGTTTTGGTCGAAGGTAAGCCGCTGAGCTCTGTGATTCAGAAGAGCACCGAAGAGGGCGAGCTGTACTGCGCCCCCTCCAACCTGGACCTTGCGGGTGCAGAAATTCAGATGTTCAGTATCGATCGTCGTGAATTCCTGCTGCGAGATGCACTCGAACGCTTTTTCAATGAACCAGGCAATGACTACCACTACGTCTTCATTGACTGCCCACCCTCTCTGGGCTTGCTCACCATCAATGCGTTTAGCTCAGCTCGAGAGGTATTGATCCCCATCCAGTGTGAGTATTACGCCCTGGAAGGCTTGTCCCAACTCCTCAGCACCATCGAGATGATCAACCAGGGCCTGAACCCATATCTTCAGGTCTCCACCATCTTGCTCACGATGTTTGACAGCAGAACCCGCCTCGCCCACGAAGTGGCCGCAGATGTGCGCCAGCACTTCCCCCAGCAGGTCCTCAACGCTGTTATTCCCCGCGCTGTGCGCGTTTCTGAGGCTCCTAGCTATAGCCAGACGGTTGTCAGCTACGACACCATGTCAGTGGGATCCATTTCATATATCGAAGCAGCACACGAGATCGCGCTCCGCGGCGCTCCCGGAGCTGCCAGCACTGCTAACCAGGAGGCCCCACATGGCAACGAATAAGCGCACCGGCCTTGGCCGCGGCATTGGTTCACTCATTCCCACGGCTCCCACAACTGAACGTCCCGTCGACGTCTTCTTCCCCGACCAGGTTGGCACCGGCGCCATTCCTGTTGTCGAGAACAATGACGCCAATCTCGTTGAAGTTCCCGGAGCTCGCCTGGCCTTCATCTCCCCCAACCTCGTTGTTCCGAACCCCCAGCAGCCTCGTAAGGTCTTTAATCCAGAAGACCTCGCTGAACTGGTTCACAGCATCCGAGAAATTGGAATCCTGCAGCCCATCGTGGTTCGTAGCATTCCTGGCTCAGAGAACTTCGAGCTCATCATGGGTGAGCGCCGACTCCGTGCGTCGAAGGAAGTGGGTCTCGAGCAGATCCCGGTCATCATCCGTGACACCGCCGATGAAGACATGCTCCGAGATGCACTGCTGGAGAACCTCCACCGTTCACAGCTGAACCCACTCGAAGAAGCCTCTGCCTACCAGCAGCTCATGGCTGACTTCGGCATTACTCAGGAACAGCTCGCTGAGCGTATTGGTCGATCACGTCCCCAGATCTCGAACACCATTCGTTTGCTCCGCCTTCCTCCCCTGGTTCAGAAGCGCGTTGCAGCTGGTGTCCTCAGCGCAGGTCACGCCCGCGCCATTTTGGCAGTCGGCGACCCGGATGCCATGCAGCGTTTGGCAGACAAGATTGTCAACGAAGACCTCTCGGTTCGTGCCGCTGAAGCACTTGCAGGTGAAGCCCCCACCTCGAAGAAGCCCAAGCCTGTTGCGGGAACTCGTCGTGGCCACCTCGATGAGATCGCCGAACGCCTCGGAGATCGCCTCGATACTCGCGTGAAGATTGCCCTCAGTGCTAAAAAAGGCCTGATCAGCATCGAATTTGCGACTATTGGAGACCTGAACCGTATCCTCACCGAACTGGGTGAGACCCCGTTCGGCCAGAACTAGTTTCCACGTGAAACGTGGGCGGGCAACCGCCTAGTTTGCTGCTGCGCGCGCGAGTGCTTCGTAGAGCTGCCCGAGTTCAACGCCTGACGCTTCAATAGCCAGCGGTGCACTCGAGGTCTCGGTCAGACCAGGAAGTGAGTTCGCTTCGAGGAACCAAGGCTCTCCTGCCTCGTCCACGATGAGGTCAATACGTGAGAGCTGAGAAAGCCCAAGAGTCTCGTGAACAGATACTGCTGCCTCAGAAATCTTGGCCGAAACTTCAGTGGAGACGCGTGCAGGGACATAGAACGTGGTTTCACCCGCGTTGTAACGGGCTTCAAAGCTGTAGACGCCGTCTAGAGGGACGATTTCCACCGCAGGCAGGGCGGAGGCCCCGGAAGCACTATCTGTGACCGTCACGGCCACTTCAGTGCCCGCAATGAACTTCTCAACCAGTGCGACGTCGTTGTAAGTGAACGCATCCACCATCGCACGAGGGAGATCCTCGGCCTTAGTAACGATGGAAACACCCTGGGCTGAACCACCAGATGCGGGCTTCACAACAACATGATTTCCCAGTTCAGAGGCAATTAATTCGAGAACAGAGCCCGCACCAAGTTCACGGAATGCTTCACGTGCAACGGTGATGGATGGAGCCGTTCTCACACCTGCGCGAGAAACCAACGTCTTTGCAACTGGCTTGGACCAAGCCAGGCGGGCGGCAGCAGCCGAGGGTCCCACGTAGTTGTAACCAGCTGCACGAAGTAGATCGAGAACTGCACCATCTTCACCGCTGGATCCGTGCAAAGCAGGCCAAACAACGTCAGGGTTCAGGTTCTTGAGGGTGGCAAACAGTGAGGCATCGGGGTCAATGATGGTGACGTTGTGACCTCGCGCGGTGAGGGCATCTGCAACGCGACGGCCGGAGCGTAAAGAAACTTCGCGTTCGTGTGAAATACCACCGGACAGAACGGCAATGTTGAGAGATGACATAAATAGCCTCGTGTTCTTAGCTCAGGTCAGGTGGTGGTGCGATGACGTTGTCGTCCCCCGCGGCAGCAGTGAGTGAACCAGTACCTGCAAAGTCCGCAAGCAGGTCAAGTTCTCCGCGGATTACTGTGGCAAGACGACGAATACCGATCTTGATGTTCTCGGGAGTGGGGTAGCAGAAGGACAGGCGGAGGTTTTGACGCCCGCCACCGTCTGCGAAGAAGGCTGTTCCAGGTGTGTAAGCAACCAATTCGGTCACCGCACGAGGCAACATCGCCTTGGAATCAAGGTTTTCAGGCAATGAGCACCAGATATAGAACCCACCGTTGGGCACATTCCAACTCAAATCAGGCAGGTGTTCTTCCAGTGCCTCGAGCATGGCATCACGACGTTCTTTGTAGACACCGCGGAAGGTTTCAATCTGACCCTTCCAATCGGCCTGGCTGAGGTATTCCGAAATAACCATCTGGCTGAACGAACTGGGGCACAAAATAGCTGCTTCTGCGGCAAGTACCAGCTTTTCGCGGATGGCGTGGGGGGCGAGAGCCCAGCCCACGCGGAATCCGGGAGCCAGCGTCTTCGAGAACGAGCCGAGGTAAATGACTCCGTCTTCGTTCAACGAGCGAATAGCGGGAGGAACGTCCTCCTCAAATGAAAGCAGACCGTAGGGGTTGTCTTCCAAGATCAGAATGCCGTTGCTCTGGCAAATCTCGAGAATCTCGGGGCGACGCTCTGCCGACAGCGTCACACCAGCAGGGTTGTGGAAGTTCGGGATTGTGTAGAGGAACTTGATGGTGCGCCCCGATGCCTTCACCTCAGTGATAGCTTCGCGCAGTTTCTCAGGGATCAGACCGTTCTCATCCATGAGAACGTGCACCACATCCGCCTGGTAGCTGCGGAAAACACCAATAGCTCCCACATAACTGGGGGCTTCAGCCAGAATCACGTCACCTGGATCAATGAAGAGCTTGGTTACCAGATCCAGTGCCTGCTGGCTGCCAGTGGTAACAACGACGTCATCCACCGAGGCAGAAATGCCTTCGAGGGCCATGATTTCGAGGATTTGCTCACGCAACGCAGGAATACCCTGACCGGAGCCATATTGCATGGCCATGGGGCCATTGTCTTTCATGACCTTTTCCAGAGCTCCGTTGACCAGGGACTCTGGTAGCGCGCGAACATACGGCATGCCACCGGCAAGAGAGACAACTTCGGGTCGAGAGGCCACCGCGAAAAGGGCGCGCACTTCGGAGGCGCTCAGCCCTGCAGAACGGCTGGCGTAGTGATTGAACCAGGGGTCAAGGTTGATTCCTTGACCGGTCACGTTATTCTCGGCCACGTACATAATCGTAGTTGGGATTTTTGGGGCTTAAATGCCGTTGGCCGCCTGAGAAGACTCAGACGGCCAACGATTAAGCAGAATTAGCCGATGTAGTCTGCGAGATCGTGCTCGAGAGCGGGCTTGGGCTTGGCGCCGATGATGGTCTTGGTGACCTCACCGTTGACGAAGACCTTCATCGCGGGGATGGAGGTGATCTGGTAGGTCATCGCGGTCTGAGGGTTCTCATCCACGTTGAGCTTCACGATCTCGATCTTGTCGCCGTGCTCGGCACGGATCTGGTCGAGGATGGGGCCAACCGCGCGGCAGGGGCCACACCATTCAGCCCAGAAGTCAACGAGAACGGGCTTGCCGCTCTTGAGGACGTCTGCGTCGAAGCTTGCGTCAGTAACTGCGGGTGCTGCAGACATGATTTCTCCTAGTAATTAGTTGTTTTCGGCCTGCGCGAGCAACTCGGCAGGAAGTGATTGAAGGTAGTGCTCTGCATCAAGTGCAGCAACAGTTCCGCTCGCTGCAGCTGTAACTGCCTGGCGATAGGTGGGGTCAACCACGTCACCGGCAGCAAAGACACCGGTGAGGTTGGTCTTGGAGGTGCGACCCTTCACTGCAACTGTTCCCTCGGGTGCGAGGTCCAATTGTCCGTGAATGAGCTGGGTGCGGGGGTCATTACCAATGGCAATGAACAAGCCCTGAAGTTCAACGTCGCTGAGATCACCGGTAACCGTGTTCTTGATGGTCACACCGGTGAGTGATTCAGCACCATTGAGCGAGTCAATGGTGGAGTTCCACAGGAATTCAATCTTGGGGTTTGCCATGGCGCGGTCCTGCATGATCTTCGATGCACGAAGAGTCTCGGAACGGTGAATGACATAGACCTTGTCCGCAAAACGGGTGAGGAAGTTGGCCTCTTCCATGGCGGAGTCGCCACCGCCGACGATAGCGACCGTCTTCTGGCGGAAGAAGAAACCATCGCAGGTTGCACACCAGGAAACACCGTGACCAGAGAGACGGTCTTCGTCAGGAAGGCCGAGCTTACGGTTGGCAGAACCGGTAGCGAAGATGACGCTGAGTGCTTCGAAGGTCTGGCCACCACCAGTAGTGACACGCTTGACGTCACCAGCTAGTTCCAGGCTGACAACGTCATCCATCAGGATCTCGGCACCGAACTTCTCTGCCTGTTCCTGCATCTTCATCATGAGTTCAGGGCCCATGATTCCCTCGGGGAAACCAGGGAAGTTCTCTACTTCTGTGGTGTTCATCAGCTCGCCACCAGCTTCAACGGATGACGCAATGACGAGTGGCTTGAAGTTTGCACGAGCAGCATAGATCGCCGCGGTGTAACCGGCGGGACCCGAACCAATGATGATGACTTGACGCACAAAAACTCC
>NZ_CAKZII010000186.1 GCF_936931525.1 uncultured Aurantimicrobium sp. | reverse complement strand
ACCACGCTTATCTCTTCAGTGGTCCTCGTGGTTGTGGCAAGACAACTTCTGCCCGCATCTTGGCTCGCTGCCTCAACTGTGCTGAAGGCCCCACCGATACTCCCTGCGGCAAGTGCCCCAGCTGTATTGAACTTTCTCGTGACGGCGGTGGATCTCTTGACGTCGTCGAAATCGACGCCGCCAGCCACAACGGTGTCGACGATGCACGTGACCTGCGTGAACGTGCCGTCTTTGCTCCCGCTCGTGACCGCTACAAGATCTTCATCCTCGATGAGGCCCACATGGTCACCCCGCAGGGCTTCAACGCTCTGCTCAAGTTGGTGGAAGAACCCCCTGAGCACGTGAAGTTCATCTTCGCGACCACCGAACCTGAAAAGGTCATTGGCACGATTCGCTCGCGCACCCACCACTACCCCTTCCGCCTGATTCCTCCTGCCCAGATGCTCGAGTACTGCGAGAGCCTCTGTGTTTCCGAGAAGATCGCGGTCGAACCTGGTGTGCTGGCACTGGTTGTGCGCGCCGGTGGCGGTTCTGCTCGTGACACCTTGTCTCTGTTGGACCAGCTCATCGCCGGTTCAGAGAATGACGCTGTGACCTATGAACGTGCTGTTTCTCTCCTGGGTTACACCCACAGTGCTCTTCTTGATGAAGCAGTGGACGCGCTCGCTGCAGCAGATTCTGCAGCAGCTTTCGCTGCTGTGGATCGCGTGATTCAAACCGGTCAGGATCCTCGCCGTTTTGTCGAAGACCTGCTGGAACGCCTGCGTGACCTTATCTTGGTTGCCGCAACAGGTGCCAATGCGAACTCAGTGCTCCGCGGCATTCCTGCGGATGAACTTGAGCGCATGCAAGCACAAGCAAAGAACTTCGGTTCTGCTGAGCTCTCCCGAGCAGCTGATGTGGTGAACTCCTCTCTCACCGAGATGACTGGCGCTACCTCGCCTCGTCTTCACCTCGAACTCATGATTGCTCGATTGCTGGTTCGTGCAACTGGTGGTGCTCCAGCTGTAGTTGTCGCACCTGCCGTTTCGGCACCGGCAGCTCCAGCTGCCCCCGTTACTAAGCCTGCCGCTGCACCTGCCGCCACTGCGCCAGTTACCCCAGCTCCCAAGGCTGAAGCTCCTGCTCCTGCTGCACAGGCAGAGCCAGTGAAGGAAGCGCCGGTTAAGGAAGCTCCTGTAGTTGTTGTTCCCACTGGTCCTGTGGGAACCCGCGAGCTACTTGAGGCATGGCCTGCTGTGCTGGAGAAGATTCAGGCGAAGAGCCGTGCCGCATGGCTGGTTGTTGTCTCTGCTCAGGTTCGTTCTCTGGAAGAGGACGTCCTCACCTTGGTCTTCAGTAACGAGGCAGATGCTGCCTCGTTCCGCCCCCAGAAGGGCGTGCCCGGAGGAGTCCACGAGATTCTTCGCCAGGCCATCATTGACACTCTCGGTGTTCGCGTGGCGTTCAAGGTCTCCAGTGATTCCTCTGCAACTGCACCTATTGACCGTCTGACGGAGACCGGTTCAGTTCCGGTTGCTGAAGCCCCGGTGAACGCTCCTCGTGAGTTTGCAACTCCTGCACCAGAAGCGCAGGTTGAGGAGCCCCCTCTTTCTGAAGAACCACCTGCTGATCTAGATGAAGAACCCCCCTTCGAAGAGGCAGCACCGCCCGCCTCAGATGATGGCTGGGATGTTGTGGCCATTCCTGGCGGGGGAGCACCTGCAGTTCTCGAAGAAGAGCCTGCTGTTGAACAAGTTGTTGAAGTGGCCGAGGTTGCGGCACCTGCTGCTCCGGTAGCGAAGAAGCTCACCCCAGAGCAGGCTGCTCAAGAAGATGCCC
>NZ_CAKZII010000185.1 GCF_936931525.1 uncultured Aurantimicrobium sp. | reverse complement strand
GAAGTATTCGCTTGAGGCTTCTCGCGCCTAAAAGATTTATCTCTTAGATAAACATCGCGGGGTCAACCCACGCGCGGCCGCTGTCTTCAACAACTGTTTCACCAGGAACAGCAACCATGCCATTACGTGGTCGAGCAACTCCGGGAATACCTACGACCTGTGAGTCGGCAGGAACGTCCTTCACCACAACTGCATTGGCGCCAATGGCGCTGTTGTGACCAACGGTGAGTGGGCCAAGCACCTTGGCACCTGCGCCAATAGTGACATTGTTCTCGATGGTGGGGTGACGCTTACCCTGCTCGAGTGAACGCCCACCAAGTGTGACGCCGTGATAAATCATCACGTCATCACCGATTTCTGCGGTTTCACCGATGACGACGCCCATGCCGTGGTCAATGAAAAAACGACGACCAATGGTTGCACCTGGGTGGATTTCTACACCAGTCCAGAATCTGGTCCACTGTGAACCCACGCGGGCAATGAACTTGAAGCCATGTGTCCAGAGCCAGTGGTGCCAGCGGTGAGCCCAGACAGCGTGAAGACCAGAGGCAACAACCCATGTCTCAAACGACGAGCGAGCAGCTGGGTCGTGTGAGCGCGCGTTGGCGATGTCTTCACGGATATTGAGCATAAGAGTTACAAGGCTACCGAATGCTGGGATATTCCCTGAACATGCAAGAAGCCCGCGCAGCTGATGCTGAGCGGGCTTCTGTTAACCACTGTGAGGAATTAGTCCTTGAAAGGCTCCCACAGTGCGGTGGAGACATAGCGCTCGCCATAGTCGCAGACGATGGCAACGATGGTCTTGCCAGCGTTCTCGGGACGCTTAGCTACTTCGGTTGCTGCGTAGAAGATAGCTCCGGTGGAGATACCAGCCAGGATGCCTTCTTCAGCAGCCAGGCGGCGAGCGAACTCGATCGACTGGTCGAAGTTGACGTCGAATACCTCGTCATAGACGGTGGTGTCGAGGATGGGGGGAACGAAGTTCGCACCAATGCCCTGAATCTTGTGAGGACCAGGAGCACCACCATTGAGGATAGGGGATTCTTCAGGCTCAACAGCAATGATCTGGATGTTGGGGTTGAGTTCCTTCAAGCGCTGACCGGTGCCAGTGATGGTTCCACCAGTTCCCACACCGGCAATGAAGATATCTACCTTGCCGTCAGTGTCTGCCCATACCTCTTCCGCAGTGGTTGCGCGGTGGATTGCTGGGTTTGCAGCGTTTTCGAACTGGCGAGCC
>NZ_CAKZII010000184.1 GCF_936931525.1 uncultured Aurantimicrobium sp. | reverse complement strand
GCGGTTGTCGTGTCCAGTTTGTAGTCATCTACAACAGAAAGTGCCAACCAGTCATTAGAACCACCTTCAGCGAGCGAAAGTCCCATAATTCCGAGACCGAGGAAAAGGATTCGGCGGGAAAGAACTACTCGTTCGCGCTGAGGCTTGACTCCAGCTGTCGTGACTAAAGTCTTTCCTGTGTCCGCCGGCAATTTCTTGAAAGTGAACCACGCGATGGACGTCGTAAGAACGGCAATAACGATCATCTGAATGACCAGAGAGAACTGCGTGATGATGGCGACGGTTCCAATGCCTGCACCGGCAAGAGCACCCAAGCTGTATGCACCGTGGAGTTGTGGAAGCAAGCTCTTGCCACGTGCCTTCTCGAGTTCAGCACCTTCTACGTTGATACCAACGTCGCCGATGCCATAACCAAGACCAGCTACCAGACCACCAAGGGCTACTCCAAGGGGAGATTCTCCAACAAGAGATAAAGCTTGAATGATTTGACCAAGCCCCAAAGTGGTAAATCCCACTACAACTGCTGTTCGAGCTCCAAATCGAGCGACAAACCTTCCTGAGAGAAGCAAAGAAGTAAGTGCGCCTACTGAGCCAGCAAAGAGCACCCAGCCGAGTATTGAGGTGGACACATTGATATAGCTGCGCACCTCGGGCAGACGAACAAGCCATGAAGCGCCTCCCACTCCGAAAACGAGGAAGTAGGCAAAAAGAATGATTGCTTGGGAGCGAAACGACTTTGTTTCGCCAACTGAAGTTGACATGTAGCTATTGAATCACATTCATCGACGCGCGTCGACGGTTGAGTGGGTTCGTGTTGCCCTGTTGAACGCCATTCCCGCCATCAAAAGGAAGAAAGGAACGAGGAAAGCCGTGAATAGGCCGGCAACTTGTCCGATGAATCCTAGTAACGGGGGACCAGCAATACCTGATGTGTTACTGGCAACGACAAGAACGCCAACTCGAGAACCGGCAAGTCGCGGGTCTTCAGATACTGCAGAAACACACAGTGGGAAGCCAATCGAGTTACCAAGCCCCCATAGGGCCGCACCAACGAGTGGGAGAGCTATCCAGCCCGTAAGTATGACAATGAGGATTCCAAGTGCGGTAATTGCTGCAAAGACGATCAAAGCGCGTGCTCTGCCGAGATAATCCACGATTGGGCCACCAGATAGTCGGCCTACAGCCATTGCACCTGCAAAAACTGTATAAGAAGCCGTCGCAATGGCGCTAGAGAGTCCGGCGTCTACAAGCGCGATCGGGAGCCAGGTGCTAGCAGTACCTTCAGCAAGGTTGAAGCCAATGACGATGAAAGCCACCATGAGTGTTTGTGGCTCGAGCCATACTCGACGGCGATCTTTGGCTGAAGCTACTGTGGCAATTTGATCCGTGTTCATCTCTGCGTGAACATGCATACCTGAGGTGCGGGGGAGTCTTGTCGTCACAAGAAGAGTCACGATGAATACAAGAACAGACATCCCAATCAAGTTTGCTTCTACAGAGACGCCGCTGACAATGGCAACTGTGCCAATCGCACCGCCAAGAAGCGAACCCAAGCTGAAAGCACCGTGAAGTGAGGGGAGGAGGCTCTTTGGAGAGTTCCTATCGACGTTGGCGCCTTCAATGTTGATGGCTAAACCACCTGCACCACCAGAGAAACCAACGAACACAATCGCCAACGTCGCCAGAGGCAAGTTACTCATCTGTGAAACGACACCGAGCAGCGCAAGAAATACAGCGCCACCACAGTAAGCAAAAATAAGCACGATACGTGTTCCGAAGCGGGCAATAATCGGCCCGCCGATAAGAAGACCACTCAGTGATCCCACTGCCATTGCCAGTGTAAATAGGCCCATTTGGGCAGTATCTAGACCTAGAAGCTTCTGAATTTCAGGTGTTCTGCTTACCCAAGTAGAGAAATAGAGTCCCTGGACACCAAAGGAAGCAAAAGCAAGCCAATACCAACTACGTGGTGAGAGTTTTTTCCGGGACATCACTTACTAACACTAGGGGGTTGCAGTGTTTTCACTCGTGCTCTCACAGCAGTAAAAGCAAGACCAATGATCACTGCTCCACCAATGAGGATGTCAGGGGTGAGAACCTCTCCAAGAATCAGTGCAGACCATACCAAAGTGAGGACTGGTTGAGTCAATTGCACCTGGCTAACAGTGGTCATGGGGCCAATTGCTAGGCCACGATACCAGGCAAAAAACCCGAGAAACATGCTGAAAACAGCGGTATATAGGAAACACAGCCATGCAACTGGTTCTTGTGACAACGGAATAAACCAAGCATTGATAGCTGTCAGCGGAGCCATGACGGGTAATGAGATGATCAGCGCCCAGCAAATTGTTTGCCATGAACCGAGTTCTCTCGAAAGTAATCCGCCCTCGGTATAACCAATTGCCGCTAGGACGACAGCCAGGACTAAATAGAGATCTGGAAGGCTCACTCCAGAGAAGCCATTGCCGAGAGCAAGAAAGATCACCACGGCAGCGGCGCCAGCAATTGAGGCCACCCAAAACAGAACTCCAGGCCGTTCACCAGTTCGAAGAACAACAAAAAGTGCTGTCACTGCTGGAAGAAGAGCAATGACGACAGTTCCATGAGCGGAAGGGACACTTTGCAGAGCTAACGAAGTAAAGAGCGGGAATCCAACTACAACTCCCAGAGCGACAACTACGAGGCGAGCTATTTGACGACGGCTAGGTTTTTTGGGTCTTACAAGTACAAAAGCAATGAGTGCAAATGCAGCAGCAAGGGTCGCACGTCCTGTTGTCATGAAAAACGGACTAATAGTCTCCACTGCAACCCTTGTAAAGGGGAGTGTGAAGGAAAAAGCAAGAATACCGAGAAATCCCCACAGAACGCCCGCATAGCGCGAACTTGTCGGCGCTGGAGAAGTTCTGCTCATTACTGAACTCTATGAACCAACCCTGTGGAGAGTCAAAGTTTTCGCTTTCAATTGTTACGAACGAATGGGGAGTACTCAGGTCTCTGTTGAGAAATGTAACCTGACATAATGTGTATTATCGGACTAATACCCAGTTAGTGTCGTCCAGTGATCTTG
>NZ_CAKZII010000183.1 GCF_936931525.1 uncultured Aurantimicrobium sp. | reverse complement strand
GGGGCGGGCTCGTCGGCCTTGATCAGACCGGCCAGAAGGCCGTTGTATTCAGCCACGTTGTTCGTGGCGATGCCTACATAAACGCCCACGGAAGAAAGTACCTGTTGGGTTTCACCGTCGATGACGACTGCCCCACCGGCGGCAATACCTGGGTTGCCACGGGAACCACCGTCTGCCTCAATGATGAGCTGTCGTGGCATTAGAGTCCAGATTCGTTCGTGCGCACAAGAATGCACGAGCTGTCAGGACAGATGACGACGTCATCTGGTGCTGCAGTTCGCACTGCATCAAGGTCAGTCGAAGTGAGTTCCACTCCGCTGCCACCAGTCACCCGACGAGTGAGCAATGCTGCTCCGATGCCATAGCGAGCCCTCTGGCGCTCATAAAGCTCAACGAGGTCTGCAGGGAGGCTGGCAACCAATTCACTACGAGCCGCTTGTTCTTGGACCAGCTGGGCATCAATCTCAGCTTCACGAGCAGCTACAGCCGCTGCCAAGGCTGCACGGCGTGCTTCCACAGCGTCGCGTTCCACAACAACATCTGCCACTGCAACTTCAGCATCTTCGATGCTCTGCATGACAACGAGTTCAATATCTTCCAGATTGCTCTTGCGGGTGGCAAGAGACGTCAATTCTGCTTCAAGTGCCTGAAGATCTTTTGCCGAAGCAGCACCGGACTCACGTTCTTTGTCTTTGGCAATGCGCTCATCCACGACACGAACGTCGTCTTCGATGCGAGAAAGTTCGATCTTGGCGTCTTCAAGAACACCCTGAGCAGCAATAAGTGATTGTGAAAATTCACGCAGGGATGCAGTTACTTCAGCAAGTTCTGCTTGTTCTGCGATGTTCTTGCGTGCATGGTTCAACTGAGTGATGTGGTTATCACGTTCTTGCAGGGTGAGCAGAGCGAGCTGATCCTCGGGGCGTGCTTTCACGTCACTTCTCTCGTTGAATTATGGGTGGAACTGTTATCTCTACTGTACGACGAGGAAGTCCCATGGATCTGTGCGCAGATCCGAAACCTCAACATCGATATCAGGGAATTGCTTCTGTAACTGGGCAGCAGCAGTATCTAGCCACAGCCACTCAGATGCCCAGTGAGAGACATCGATCAGGGCGGGTCCGCCAGAAACAAGTGCCTGTTCCCGAGCTTCTTGCGCGGGGTGATGACGAAGATCTGAGGTGATGTACACATCTGCACCACGAACAGCATCAGTGGCCAGCAGAGAATCTCCAGCACCCCCACATAGCGCGACGCGAGAGATTGCTGCATTAAAGTCACCGGAGACTTTGACTCCCCCGGCTGTGTTGGGAAGCAGATCTGCAAGAACACGAGCAAGTGATCCCAGAGTGGTCACCTCAGGAAGGTTCCCCACGCGACCAATACCTGTTCCGGAAACTGCACCTGGTTCAATAGGTGCCGGGTTCACTAGACCAAGAGATTTCGCAATGACGTCAGAGACGCCATCTTCGACTACATCCGCATTGGTGTGAGCGGCAAGGAGTGCCACGTTTCCTCGGATCAGCTGGGCAATAAGACTGCCTTTGTACAGCTCTTCATTGACACTCGTCACACCGCGCATCAAGAGGGGGTGATGAGTGATCAACAGATCTGCGTTGACCTCAACAGCTTGTTCGACCGTCTCTGAGACAGCATCTACTGCAAGCAGGATGCGCGTGACGGGGCTGTCGAGCGCACCAGAAACCAAACCAGGAGCATCCCACGTTTCGGCACCAGACAGGGGCCACAACGAGTGGGCATACTCAACAACATCGCGAAGATTAGTCACGATTCGAGCCTAGTCGTCTGACTTAACCCCGAAAACGAGCTCATCAAAGCTGGGGCGCGGAGCAAAAGAGTTGATGTTGTTGATCGGGTTAGTTGAGCGGAAGTGAGGAATATCTTCAACTTCAACGCTTTCTTCGATAACGACGTCCTCAACAACAACTTCTTCAGATGCTGCCTCGGTAAAGATGACCTCTTCGATGACCTCTTCCGTGACAACGACATCCTCGATGACTTCGGGTGAGTAGCTCACGGCAGCAGCAAAAACAGGAGCAGCAACGCTCTCGTTGACAACTGCTTCGCCAAACATCTGAGGGATGGGATCTGGCCCTGCGGTTTCAGAAATTGTGGTGGCTACAATTTCGCCGTCAATGCTGATTTCAGAAAGCACGCGCTCTGCGACAACATGCGCGTCTTCGATGATCTCTTCAACAATTGTCTCTTCAACGATGACGTGGTCTTCGACCACTTCCACCTCGATGACCTCTTCGTGGATGTAGGTGATCGGTTGAGTGTGCTCGAGTGTGCTCTCATCCACCGAAGGAATAAAGATTTCCTCCACCACAACATCTTCAACAACCGGGATATCGGTGGTGTCTTCCAAGAGAGCACCGAAAAGATCATCGATGCCGAGCTCTTCTTCAACCACTGGAGCAACTTCGGCTTCAGCGGGTTCGGGAGCGAAAGTTGTCACGGGCTGGGGTGCAGTGATGGGTTGCGCGGAACGCATTACTCGCATCTGCTCTTCTAGCAGGCGGGCCAGCTCTTCATCAGAGTGAGGCTGGAAAGTTGACTCAGAATTTTCAGTCATTGTTCACGCCTCCTTTGCCTTGTGTAGGGGAAATCCCCTCAGAGCACACTACTTGAACACCAAACGTTAACCCAAAAGTTCGGATGCCCTAACTGAAAATAGAGAAAAAGAAAGAGCGTCGCATTTCTGCGACGCTCTTTCACACGAGTGGGCCCTACCGGGCTCGAACCGATGACATCCACGGTGTAAACGTGGCGCTCTACCAACTGAGCTAAAGGCCCGTGCTCGAAATATATTACAGGTTTTCTACGAGCTCTTTGTACGAAGCGAAATCGCGGGCCTGTCCAGGGGCAGTTACAAACTGTCCAGCGAGGTTTCCCTCTTTGTCGATCACGAAGGTGCCACGGTTCGCAAAGCCCTTGTCTTCAAGGAATACGCCGTACTTCATCGCCACTTCACCATGAGGCCACATGTCTGACAGGAGCGAGAAATCATAATTTTCTTTCTCAGCAAATACGCGCAAAGTGTCCTTCGAATCAACAGAGATAGCAAGAAGTTCAACTCCGTTGGTCTTGAATACGGAAATGTTGTCACGCAGTTCACACAACTCGCCGGTGCAGATGCCAGTAAACGCAAGTGGGTAGAACACGAGAACAACTGGTTTCACCCCACGGAACTGGGCTAAAGAAACTTCTTCACCGAACTGGTTCTTCAACGTAAATTCTGGGGCTGGTGCACCAACAGTAAGGCTCATCTGAGCTTCTCCTTGTTTTGTGGGATGACGACAGAACAATCCTAGATGCGTTGATGGTTTACATATCCATAGGTAATTACTCCAAGGCATAATCTCGTCTGTAGAGTGTTACCTAGTGTCCACGCTGTAACCCAGCTGGATCTTCCCTCCCCCAGCATGTACAGGCACGATCTGCTTGTAAGAAAGAGGTTGTTGTGACGGTTAACGACCAGGATCCCTACTCGGTCAGTAACTACGACGCCGATCCGCAAGAGACAGCGGAATGGAATGAATCACTCGATGGCGTCGTTGCGTCACAGGGTCACGAACGTGGTCGAGACATCATGCTCTCCCTACTTCGTCGCTCGAAGGAACTTCACTTGGGCGTGCCCATGGTTCCCACCACCGACTACCTCAACACCATTGCTCCCGAGAACGAGCCTGCCTTCCCCGGTGACGAAGAGACTGAACGTCGCTACCGTGCATGGATCCGCTGGAACGCTGCGATGCTCGTGCACCGCGCACAGCGCCCCGGCATTGGTGTGGGTGGCCACATCTCTTCCTACGCTTCTTCCTCGTCTCTCTATGAAGTTGGTTTCAACCACTTCTTCCGCGGTCAGGACCACCCCGGTGGTGGAGACCAGATCTTCGTGCAGGGTCACGCCTCCCCCGGTGTCTACGCACGTGCATTCCTCGAGGGACGACTAAACGAAAGCCAGCTTGATGGCTTCCGTCAGGAAAAGTCACACACCGGTGGCGGACTCTCGTCCTACCCACACCCCCGTTTGATGCCTGACTTCTGGCAGTTCCCCACCGTGTCCATGGGTCTTGGCCCCATCAACGCGATCTACCAGGCACAGCTCAACCGCTACCTCACCAACCGTGGCATCAAGGATGCATCTGACCAGCAGGTCTGGGCATTCCTCGGCGACGGCGAAATGGATGAGGTCGAATCGCGTGGTCAGCTCCAGGTAGCTGCCAACGAAGGTCTCGACAACCTCAACTTCGTGATCAACTGCAACCTGCAGCGTCTCGACGGCCCTGTTCGCGGTAACGGCAAGATCATCCAGGAGCTCGAGAGCTTCTTCCGCGGTGCTGGCTGGAACGTCATCAAGGTCATCTGGGGTCGTGAATGGGATTCACTTCTCGAAAACGACCACGACGGTGCTCTCCGCACCCTGATGAACGTCACCCCCGATGGTGACTTCCAGACCTACAAGACCGAAGACGGCGCCTTCGTGCGTGAGAACTTCTTCGCTCGTGACCCTCGTGCTCTCAAGCTCGTCGAGCACATGAGCGATGACGACGTCTGGAAGCTCAAGCGCGGTGGCCACGACTACAACAAGGTCTATGCCGCATTCAAGGCAGCCTCCGAGCACAAGGGTCAGCCCACCGTCATCTTGGCTCACACCATCAAGGGTTACGGTCTGGGTAAGCACTTCGAGGGCCGCAACGCGACCCACCAGATGAAGAAGATGAAGCTTGATGACCTCAAGCTCATGCGTGACTTCCTCAAGATCCCCATCACCGATGCGGTTCTGGAAGAAAACCCCTACATGCCTCCGTACTACAAGCCTGAGGACAACGATCCTCGCCTGCAGTACATGCACGAACGTCGCCGTGAACTCGGTGGATACGTTCCAGAGCGTCGAACCAAGTACACCGAGTTGGCTCTTCCTGAAAAGAAGACCTACGACATCGCTGCCAAGGGTTCTGGCGTCCAAGAAGTTGCTACCACCATGGGCTTCGTGCGCTTGCTCAAGGATTTGATCCGCGACAAGGAATTTGGTCCACGTTTGGTACCGATCATTCCTGACGAGGCTCGCACCTTCGGTATGGATACCTTCTTCCCGAACGCCAAGATCTACAACCCCAACGGACAGCACTACATGTCCGTGGACCGCGATCTTCTGCTGGCATACAAGGAAGACCCCACCGGAACCATCATTCACGTGGGTATCAATGAGGCGGGCGCTCTAGCCGCGTTTACCGCCGTGGGTAGCTCCTACTCCACTCAGGGTGAAATCCTCATTCCGATCTACGTCTTCTACTCGATGTTCGGATTCCAGCGCACCGGTGACGCCCTGTGGCTCGCTGGTGACCAGATGGTCCGTGGATTCGTCATTGGTGCAACCGCTGGTCGCACCACCCTGACCGGTGAAGGTCTTCAGCACGCTGACGGCCACTCGCCTATCCTCGCTGCAACTAACCCTGCGGTTGTGACCTATGACCCTGCCTACACATACGAAATCGGACACATCATGCGTGATGGTCTGCAGCGCATGTATGGCGGAACTCACCCAGACCCCAACGTGATGTACTACATCACCGTCTACAACGAGCCCATTCAGCAGCCTGCTGAACCAGAGAACCTCGATGTCGATGGCGTTCTGCGCGGTATTTACAAGCTTCAGGAAAACACCATGCCTGGCGTCAAGTCTCAGATCTTGGCTTCCGGTGTTGCTGTGCCTTGGGCATTGGAAGCACAGAAGTTGCTGGCTGAGGACTGGGGAGTTTCTGCTGATGTCTGGTCAGTCACCTCATGGGGTGAACTGCGCCGTGACGGTATTGCAGCTGACCACTTCAACATGATGAACCCTGAGGCACCTGCACAGGTTCCTTACGTCACCGAGAAACTCTCTGGTGCTGAGGGTCCATTTGTTGCCGTGACCGACTACAACCACATGGTTCCTGACTTGATCCGCCCCTACGTTCCTGGTGACTATGCCACCTTGGGTGCAGACGGTTTCGGTTTCAGTGATACTCGTGCAGCAGCTCGTCGTTTCTTCACTATCGATGGTCCTTCCGTCGTGGTGCGCACACTCGAGCAACTGGCTAAGCAGGGCAAGGTTGATCGTGGACTGGTTCGCCAGGCCATCGAGAAGTACCGCCTCTACGACGTCACTGCAGGAACCACCGGATCTGCCGGCGGCGAAAGCTAACCAACGCGGATGGCCGCTGAACGAACCAAAGCGGAAACGCTTGCGTGGTTGCGCACCATTTCTGGTGAGCTCTCCACGCTGACCGTTAAACGCCTAGAGGACACACTCCCCTGGTATCGCGATATGCCCCCTGGGCGTCGCTCTGCTGTGGGACTGGTAGCTCAGGCGGGAATTACCTCGTTCATTGCCTGGTTTGACGACCCCAAAACAACTCCGTGGATTGCCTCGGATGTGTTTGGTGGTGCCCCTCGTGAACTTCTCCGCTCGGTCACTCTGCAGCAAACCCTGCAGCTCATTCGCTGCACGGTGGAAGTTGTAGAAGAGCGCATCAAAGGGCACGGTGAAGAGCTCCGCGAAGCAATCCTGCTTTACTCGCGTGAAATCGCTTTCGCAGCAGCAGATGTCTATGCACGTGCAGCAGAGGCCCGCGGCCTCTGGGATGCACGTCTCGAGGCACTCGTAGTCGACAGCATCCTCTCTGGCGAATATGACGACGAGCTCCCCAGCCGTATTGCCGCCTTGGGCTGGCAGGGCCGTGGCGAGGTCTGTGTTGTTGTCGGCCGCGCACCACGTCAGCTAGAAGTGGACCGTCTTCGCCGCACAGCACGTCATTTACATGCCGACATTCTGATTGGTGTTCAAGGCAATCGTCTTGTTGTCGTTATCGGCAGAGCAGAACCTCTGGAAGATGAGGTGGAGAATTCCACCATGAGCTTCATGGACATCACCCGCAAGATTGAAGAAGACTTCGGCGAAGGTCACCTGGTCGTGGGTCCCGAGGTTCCTTCCCTCGTTGATGCTGTGACAAGCGCTCGTGCTGCACTTGCTGGCTACTCAGTTGCCAGCGCGTGGCGCGGGGCAACAAGGCCTATTGCTGCAGACGACCTCTTGCCTGAACGTGCGCTTGCTGGAGACCCGTTGGCTCGTGCCACACTCATTGAACGCATTTACGTTCCACTCAGCGATCAATCTTCCGAGCTCCTCACGACGTTGCAGAGCTATCTGGATAATGGTCGCAGCCTGGAAGCTACGGCTCGCGACCTGTTTGTTCACCCCAACACAGTGCGATACCGCCTCAAGCGTGTGACTGATGTCATCGGCTGGGATGCCACCGGTCCCCGTGAAGCCATGATCTTGCAGTGTGCTCTCATTGTGGGCTCCATCAAGGAGCCCATCAAGAAGCCACGCAAACCTCTTCGCCCAATCAACGCAGAATAGGGATTTTCCGCAGGTAACATGCGGAAAATGTAGAGACTCCACAACGATTCTCGCGATAGTGTGTCGATGAGTGCACAGCGCTCACCGCCATTGATTGGAAGACTAAACACGTGATTGTTGTCGTCTGCCCTGGACAGGGCTCACAGACCCCCGGATTCCTCGAACCTTGGATTGCCGACGCTGGCTCCAAAGCCCTTCTTGAGAGCCTTTCTGATGCCGCAGGCGTGGACTTGGTTAAACACGGCACTGTCAGTGACGCTGACACCATTCGTGACACTTCTATTGCGCAGCCCCTTATCGTTGCAGCGGGCATCTTGACCCTGGATGCACTGGCAGAAACTGATCACCTTGCCAAGACTTCCGGTATTGCTGGCCACTCTGTTGGAGAATTCACCGCAGCTGCGGGCGCTGGTGTCCTGGACGCTACCGACGCCGTTCGCCTCGTGGGCATCCGCGGACGTGCCATGGCTGATGCTGCAGCGTTGGTACCTACCGGCATGAGCGCCGTAATCGGTGGTGAAGAATCAGAGATTCTTGCCAAGCTCTCCGAACTTGGTCTTTTCCCCGCCAACTACAACGGTGGTGGACAACTTGTTGTCGCAGGTGAGCTTCCTGCACTTGCCAAGCTGGCAGAAGAGCCTCCTGCAGGTACTCGAGTAATCCCCTTGCAGGTTGCAGGTGCCTTCCACACCAGCTACATGCTGGATGCTGTGGAGACTCTGCGTGAAGCTGCCGAGACCGTGAACACTGCTGATGCGGTCAAGACTCTCTGGACTAACAAAGACGGTTCCATAGTGACCAAGGGTCAGGAATTCCGTGATCTCCTCGTCGGACAGGTTTCTTCTCCTGTGCGCTGGGATAAGTGCATGGAGAGTTTCGCCACTGCTGGCGTCACAGGCATTATCGAGTTAGCTCCTGCCGGTGCACTTGTGGGTCTGGCCAAGCGTGGCCTCAAGGGCGTTCCCACCGTCGCTGTGAAGACCCCCGAAGACCTCGTAGCTGCCCGCGAACTGATTGACTCTGTCGCCTAAGCGGCCGGACGAGAAAGAACTCATCATGACTCACGTGAATCTCAAGCAGTCTGAAGGCGCCAAGTACGCTCGCATTTACGCCATGGGTGCTGCTCGTGGCGACCTCACCGTCACCAACGATGACATCGCAGGTCCGATCGAATCCAGTGATGAATGGATTCGCCAGCGCACCGGTGTGATCACGCGCAAGCGCGCTTCCAAGGGCATCACTGCTGCTGACCTCGCAACAGAGGCCGCCAAGGAAGCCATTGCAAAGGCAGGCATCAAGCCTGAAGAGATTGATGTCGTTCTCATCTCTACGATCAGCAACACTGTGCAGACCCCTTCTATGGCTGCTCTGGTTGCTGACCGAGTAGGCGCTAACCCTGCGGCCGCCTATGACATCTCTGCTGCGTGTGCTGGGTACACCTACGGCATTGCACAAGCAGATTCGTTTGTTCGTTCCGGCCTAGCAAAGTATGTGCTCGTAATCGGGGCAGAAAAGCTGAGCGAAATCATCGAACCCACAGACCGCACCATCAGCTTCTTGCTCGGTGACGGTGCTGGTGCTGCCGTTGTTGGCCCCAGCGACTTCCCTGGCATTTCCAAGAGCGTCTGGGGTTCAGACGGCTCGAAGTGGGATGCCGTGGGGATGAACCACACTCTGGCTGAATACCGCGACGGCCACGGTGATGTTGCCTGGCCAACCCTGCGCCAAGAAGGCCAGACCGTATTCCGCTGGGCCGTCTGGGAGATGGCTAAGGTAGCCCAGAAGGCACTTGAAGAAGCAGGCATCACCAGCGATCAGCTCGCAGCCTTCATCCCCCACCAAGCCAACATGCGCATCATTGACGAATTCGCCAAGCAGCTCAAACTGCCCGAATCCGTTGTCATTGCGAAGGACATTGAGACCACCGGAAACACCTCCGCAGCCTCAATCCCACTCGCAACCCACAGACTGCTCGAAGAACACCCCGAGCTCAGCGGTGGCCTCGCCCTCGAAATCGGCTTTGGTGCCGGTCTCGTTTATGGCGCTCAGGTCGTCGTCCTTCCCTAGAAAAGCCTCTTTTGGCCGGTAAACTAAACCAGTCAAACGAACCCCCAACAAGGAGATAACAATGGCACTGTCCACCGAAGAAGTACTTGCAGGTCTGGCTGAGCTCGTAAACGACGAAACCGGCATTGCAACCGACACGGTACAGCTGGACAAGTCTTTCACCGACGACCTCGACATTGACTCGATCTCGATGATGACCATCGTCGTGAACGCTGAAGAGAAGTTCGACGTAAAGATCCCCGACGAGGAAGTAAAGAACCTCAAGACCGTCGGCGACGCAGTTAACTTCATCGTTTCTGCATCCTAAGGATTTCGTAAGCGAGGGCCGGTAACACCAGTTCCGGCCCTTGTTTACAATCCCCCAGCTTTCCCTCCACCCCCACTAGAAAGACTCCACTCATGAGCAAGAAGATTGTCGTCACCGGTATCGGTACCACGTCTCCTCTCGCAGGAAATGCCCCCGAGACCTGGGCAGCACTCCTCGCAGGCAAGTCAGGTGCACGTGCACTTGAGCAAGAGTGGGTTGAGAAGTGGGAAATCCCCATCAAGTTTGCTGCTCAGGCAGCCGTTCCCGCAGTCGACGTTCTTGAGCGCGTGGAGACCAAGCGTCTCGACCCTTCTTCTCAGTTCGCACTCATCGCAGGCCGCGAAGCATGGGCAGATGCAGGCAGCCCCGAGGTTGACCCTGGTCGCCTCGCCGTTGACTGGTCCACCGGTATTGGTGGCGTATGGACTCTCCTCGACGCATGGGACACCCTGCGCGAAAAAGGCCCTCGTCGTGTTCTTCCCATGACTGTCCCCATGCTCATGCCTAACGGCCCAGGAGCAGCTATCGGTATGGACCTCCACGCCCGTGCAGGTGTTCGCACCGTTGTTTCTGCCTGTGCTTCCAGCACCGAGGCTATTGCGAACGCGTATGAGCACCTTCAGGCTGGCCTTGCTGATGTCATCATCGCTGGTGGTTCTGAAGCCGCTATCCACCCACTTCCCATTGCATCGTTTGCTGCCATGCAGGCACTTTCTAAGCGCAATGACGATCCACAGGCCGCTTCTCGCCCCTATGACGTGAACCGTGACGGTTTCGTCCTCGGTGAAGGTGCGGCTGCTCTGGTTCTTGAAACTGAAGAGCACGCACTAGCTCGTGGAGCAAAGATTTATGCAGAGGTTGCCGGCGGCGCTGTCACCTCTGATGCGTATCACATCACTGCACCAGACCCCGAAGGGTCTGCAGCAGCACGAGCCATGCTTCAAGCTCTCGAGCAGGCAGGCGCAAGTATTGAGGACGTCGTCCACATCAATGCTCACGCCACCTCTACTCCAGTTGGAGATATCGCCGAATACAACGCTCTGCGTCGCGTATTCGGAGACCACCTCGACAACATTGCCGTTTCAGCAACGAAGGCTTCCACAGGTCACCTTCTTGGTGGTGCTGGCGCTATTGAGGCCATGTTTACTGTTCTGGCTCTCCACAACCGTCTTGCTCCCCCGACCATCAACCTTGAGAACCAGGATCCTGAGATCAAACTTGATGTTGTTACCAGCCCTCGCGAGCTTCCCGCCGGCGATATCCTCGCCATCAGCAACTCGTTTGGTTTCGGTGGACACAACGCCGTGGTTGCGTTCCGCAGCTACAACTAAGCCACAACGAAGAAAGCCCCTGCTCACGCAGGGGCTTTCTTCGTTTAAGTTCTAACCCACTTGATGCAGCCAGCGCACAGCCGCCATATCTGAGGCATAACGGAAGACATCGAGCTCTGAGTCCCACTCTTCACCCAAGGAGCGTGAGATGCCCGTTCTGAGCAGATCAGCATCATTTCCAGCAAAGTCAAGGACGGCGCGGAGTCTGTTTTCGGTGATAACCATGTTTCCGGCAGCATCCACCGGCGAGTGAAAGAGTCCCAGTGAAGGGGTGTGACACCAGCGGCCACCGTCGATACCCGGGGCAGCATCTTCGGTTACTTCAAAGCGCAACTGCTCCCAACCCAACAGAGCAGAGGCTATAGCGCTGCCAGAGCCGACTGGGCCTTGCCAGACATACTCAGAGCGCTGTGAACCGTTAAGGATGGGCTGTGGGCTCCAGGACAGCGTGATTCCCTTGCCAAGGACACGACTAATAGCCCACTCAACATGTGGGCTTAACGCGCGAGGCGAGGAGTGGATATAAACCACTCCGGTCGACACTGCAGTCATCTCTTCATCCTTTTCTTTGTGGTGCGTCTTCCCCTACGACCACATGGATGCGAGATAACTCTCGAGCGTATTTTGTTGTGGGTCTAGTGTGACACAGCCCAGACCCGCATAACAACAAGGGTTTATCCCCTCACAGCGAGTTCTCAGAATGGACTCTACTCAGTAGAGTGTTTTTATGGCCGTACGCGAAGCACTCCTAGGAATCTTGACCCTGGGTCCCGCATACGGTCTCCAGTTGCATGCTGAACTCGGTGCACGAGCTCCACATCGTGCAAGAACCAACGTTGGCCAGGTCTATGGCACCCTTGATCGTCTCAGCACTGCGGGCCTCGTGGCTCACAAAGGGCTCACGGAAGATGGACTCCCCCTTTATGTCTTGACTGAGGCAGGCGCTGCGGAGGCAGTCGCGTGGCTTGAGGGTAGTTCTTTGTCAGCTCTACCCGAATGGGCAGATGTTCAAGACGTTGTGTTAATCAGCTCGAGTGTGAGTGCTCTGCACGCCACAGAATTGTTGGGCAAGCTCAATGAACTTCTAGAGAATTCTTCAACGGGAATTGCAGATACTCCAGCCCAACTTCTGAACACACAAGCCAACATGCGATACCGCGAAGCGGTGTCGTCCTGGCTTGCGGACGTTCAGGCAGCAGTTATCCAACCGCAGCCTGGATATGCCATTGGACGACCCAAGCGTGGCCGTCCGGCTAAGGCTTAGTGAAGTAACTCTCCTGCTTTGTTCAGAACGTTCTTCTCCCCTGCTTCAACAGCAAAAGGGAAACGGTTCTCAGCAGGAGGCATAGGGCAGTTGAAGTTGTAGCTAAATGCACACGGTGGCAGATAAGCACGGTTGAAGTCCAGGGTGATTGTCCCGTCAGGGTTGGGAGCAACCATGAGGAATCGACCTACGCTATAGCTCACAGGCCCCGATGTGGCATCCGAGAACACGATCATGAGAGCGCGGCCTTCTTTGTAGGCAGAAGGTGAATACTCAACGCCATCAATGGTGAAGCGAATGTCTCCGGGAATGATTTTGTCCCTAGAAGCACCTTGATCCTTGAGGTGAGACATTTCAACAGCACGTCCCCCCTCAATAGGAGTGAATGTTCCAGTGACTACCCAGTCAGGGTTGTAGTCGAACGCATCAATCGAACCG
This sequence comes from uncultured Aurantimicrobium sp., assembly GCF_936931525.1. Taxonomy (GTDB): domain Bacteria; phylum Actinomycetota; class Actinomycetes; order Actinomycetales; family Microbacteriaceae; genus Aurantimicrobium. The sequence continues at coordinate 3,230 of NZ_CAKZII010000183.1, read as the reverse complement.
AAGTTCTGCAGATCATCAGAGTTCGTGTCCCAGACACGTAGGGCATACTTGCCGTCCTCACCCTTGATGATGGTTCCCGATTTGGTCTCGTCAAAAATGATTGTGGATGCCGCGTCCGCATCCTTACCTGTCACCACGACAGTTCCGTCTACAACCGCTCCGTCAACAATGATGTTGTCAGCTGCTACAGCAGTGAGTTGAACTCCCTTTTCGCCATCAGGGAGCGCTGACCACAAGCCGTTGATTCCCCACACACTTTCAGCCTCACCTGGTGCGCCATAGAACCACTGAGTGTTGACAAGTGCCAGAGAACCTTGGGGCAGCAGAGCCATTTCGTGACGACGACTACGGAAGTAGGCATATGCCTCTTCAGGGGTTTGAGGGACAGCAGCTGGAGGCGTTGAGTTGGTCACACAAACAGATTAGTTTGACCATTTGATTGTCCCCCTGAGCCACTCCCGAATTATTTGCATAATTCATACAACAGATCAAACGCTCAGTTCGTTAAGTTTGATCTGCCCAAAAACCGTGGCCGGTGAATGGGAACTAGATCTTTTAATGCTTTCGAGCAGCTAGGAATTTGGCAAAGAATTCTTCGAAACAATTCAGCAAGTGATTAAAAATTGGAGTTCTCAGCTCAGAGAATCCCCTCATGCTCAAATTAGAGCCCCTCCGTACCACTGAAATATGGTTTCTTTGCTGGTGCAGGATCAGCGGCGGGAACCGGGATACCCATTTCTTGGCAAATAGCTCGCAAAGTGGCGGGCCTATCCGTGATGATTCCATCAACCTGCATCAGAATTAATTCCTTCATCCGAATTGGGTCGTTAACCGTGTAAGGGACTACCCGCATACCTAGCTGGTGTGCTTCGGTTACGACAGAAGGCGTCACTTCGCTTTCATAGGGCGAAATCACGTCCGCCCCAATGGCATCGGCTGCTTTCACTATGTCACCAGCGAAGTCGTCAATATCGAGGCCAGCCATCCAAGGAGAGGGTTCGGCACGTCCTTTCCACTGATAATCTCCCTCATCGCCTTCCATGTTCCAAGAAGGTTGATTCGCTGTAAGAGCAACGGTAGGGATACTCGGATCTAATTTCTTCATTTCTACCAAGGTTCGCCAATCGAAAGATTGAAGCATCACCCTGTCAGTCAGACCATATTTCTTGACTAATTCATAGAACTTACTAACCCAAGCTTGAGGAGAAACTGCTTGTTTGTGGTCAGGATAAGGATTTGATTTAGTTTCGATGTTGAAAAAAACCGAATCATTCCCCCAATCCCGCACAAGTTGGAATACTTCTTCCAAACTTGTGATCTGCGTTCCTTGTATTTGTTTTTGACTCACGCCGTGAGAGTCCCAATAACCAAAGGGAGCATTCGGACTTATTCCGCCAAGGTCGTATGCCTTCAGTTCGTCATAGGTACGCGTTTCAATGTCTGGTTGTTCATCAGAAACGAGGAATTTACCCCAGGAATTTTTTGCCTCATACCAAGGAATAATTCTGTTATGACGGACAACAATCACGCCGTCCGAGGTGATTTGCATGTCCATCTCAAGAGTGGTGACACCAACAGCCAGCGCATAGGCAAAAGCTGAGAGAGAGTTTTCAGGTCTTGCATCACGTCCCCCGCGATGGGCTTCGAGATCGAAACCTGTCGGTAGGTGCACTGCCGTCGTAACCGGTGGCGCGGAACAACTCACTAATCCTTGAGAAACCAATAAAGCTAAAACAAGCGTTAAGCCCATACCCTTGAACTTCATCGCCCCTCGCCAGATACTCATTGGGCAACAATACAAGCAGAGTCAGTTGTTTTGCGAAAAGTCGAGCGATAAATGCTCTACATCTACTCTTTTGGTTCAAACCTCTATAAGCAGCTACACAGCTTTGGATTCCATCGGGACGAGGTCATTGCTATCCCAGCTCATGAGGATCTGTGCTCGAGCGGATTCCTTCAAGCAGAGCTTTGAAGTAAGAGAACTTCACAAAACGTTGTTGAGGGATGTTGTGTAGGGCGGACGGGACTTGAACCCGTGACCGACGGATTATGAGAACTGTTTCAGCCTCAATAGAAAATTAATTACTATCCAAGTAGCCAATTTCTTGCAATAAACCTTTGGTAGTTTTTGTGACTATTGATTACAACTGGGTCCTGTTTAACGGGTCATTAGCAGAGTCAGTTCAAACTCAACTCAGGCTTCGAGTCCATAAGCAAGTCTGCAAACCTCCCAAAACTCCTGCCTTCTCAAAGAAGTCCTCAAAATCCTCCAGGACGTAAATCAACCCAAGATTCACTTACACAAAAAATTCGGGGGAATCGGTTGCAATCAAGAAAAGTTAAGCCACTAGAGCCGACGCACTAGACGCCGAGTATTGAGGTAAATAGTTTTAGCCGAGCTTACGTCGACGATGAAGAAGGAACATTCCAGAAGCAACTAGTGTTGCTGACATTGACGCCATAACGCCTAACGCAATTGGCTCCGATGCTCCGGTTTCGGCAAGTTGAGGAGTTTGGGCTGGCATTGGAGTATCAGCTACAACTTCAACAGCGAGCCCATTCCAGAGTGCAGGTGTTCCAGATGTTGTAAAGCCGGTAGTTCCAGATCTAATGAGTGCCTTTGCTCCCGGAGCAGTGTTCAAAAATGGTGTTATACCGATAGTTGCAGGCGCATTTCCTAGGAAGTAGACACTAGCCAGTGAAGTTGCGTCTTGAAACGCTAAATCTCCAATTGATGTGACACTTGCTGGGATGGTGATGGAGGTGAGTGCGGTTGCACCATAAAACGCGCCCTCCGGAATTGATGTGACACTAGATGGGATGGTGATTGAGGATAGTGCGGTAGCGCCAGCGAACGCGCTGTTCCCAATTGACGTGACACTAGCTGGAATTACAGCAACACCAGCGCACGAATTCCCCCCAGACACCACACCAGAAGTAATCGTAAATGTTCCGCTTATGCTGCAATTTTCAGTTGATGTTGCACCAATTGCATGCGCTGGCGTTGAGATTAAGGCAAGTAGTAATAGCGCTGAAATGATTACGGTAACAACAGAATTTTTGCGCATTTAGGCTTGCCCCTAGTTTGATAACAGGATCAAAGCAGTCTCATCAAATCTGCACAATCACTGTGTGGCATACAATTCCACAGTTAATGAACCTCGTCAACAAAAAGGCCGTGAACACTTGATTATAAATGCTTCTTGGTAGGGCGGACGGGACTTGAACCC
>NZ_CAKZII010000182.1 GCF_936931525.1 uncultured Aurantimicrobium sp. | reverse complement strand
ATTCCAGGAATGTGGGATACCCACACGCACTTCACTTCGTGGTCCATGCTGTTGCAGCGTTTGAACCTTGAAGGCGTCGGCTCTGCACGTGAAGTGGGGGAGCGCGTCAAGGCTCGTCATGAAACTCACCCCGGAACCATGGTTGGTTTCGGGTGGCGTGGAAGCCTGTGGGAAGAAGATCCCCACTTCAGCATTCTTGATGCAGCCTGCCCCGACGAAGAGGTCTACCTCTTCTCCGGTGACGGCCATAGCGTGTGGCTGAACTCGAAGGCTTTGGAAGTTCGAGGCCATGCAGGCCACCCCACGGGTTTGCTCGTGGAAGACGACTGTTTTGCCATTTGGGGATCTCTCGGAGATTTAAGTCCAGAAGAACTCGATAAGGCCGTTCTGGAAGCGTCCAAGGTTGCTGCTGCTCGCGGCGTTGTCGGCATCGTTGACTTCGAGATGGGCTGGATTCTTCCCGACTGGCGTCGACGTATTGGCAACGGCAATGACTACCTCCAGGTTGAGTTCAGTGTGTACACCGAGAACCTTGATCGTGCGATCGAGACGGGCCTGCGCACAGGGGACACCATTGCCTCTAGCGAAGGATTGCTTCGGATGGGAAATTACAAGCTCATCTCCGATGGCTCACTCAATACGCGCACTGCGTTCTGCCACGACCCTTACCCAGGACTGACAGGAAAGCATGCCCGTGGCATGCTCAACACCTCTTACGACGACCTGGTTAGTTTGATGACTAAAGCCAGCTCGGCTGGGATCAACTGCTCCATTCACGCCATCGGTGATGATGCGAACACCTTTGCCCTCAATGCTTTCGAAGAAGTGGGTTGTGAAGGAACGATCGAGCACGCCCAACTTTTGGCTTGGGAAGATATTCAACGTTTTGCTGATCTGGGAATTACTGCATCTGTGCAGCCGGAGCACGCGATGGATGACAGGGATGTGGCAGACGTCCTCTGGGCTGGTCGCACCGACCGGTGCTTCCCCTTCGCCTCCATGCTGGATGCAGGGGTCAAGCTCTCGATGGGGTCAGACGCTCCCGTTGCCCCGCTCGATCCATGGTTTGCTATTGCGACTGCTGTGGAGCGCACCCGCGATACGCGTGAACCCTGGCATCCCGAGCAGCGCATCGAGCCCCAAGCAGCATTAGATGCCTCTGCACGAACCCGAATTGCTGTGGGGCAGCGCGCTGACCTGTGTGTTGTCGATATTGACCCCCTGTATGCCTCGGTTGACGAGCTTCGAACAATGCCTGTGGCTGCCACACTGCTCGGTGGTCGCTTCACTCACAACGCCCTCTAGCTCATGGCATTGCGAGGACAGGTCGCTCAGCGACAACGAGGATATGGCTGGTTTCTCTACCCAGGTGTAGCAGTACTCGTCCTGTTCTTCTTTGGCATGTTCATCTGGAACGTCGGCATCAGCTTGCTCAAGTGGCCAGGTTATGGGCCTGCCAAATGGGTTGGTTTTGATAACTTCCGAATCATTTTTGAAAACAAGGATTTCTGGGAGTCCTGGTCTCACGCCGCGTTTTATGTGATTCCGTTCTCCTTGCTACCTACTGCTTTTGGTTTAGTTCTCGCCGTCGCCACCTATGACGCTTTCGTGGGCAGATTTGGTTCCAAGCTGGTGCCCGTTGCGCGCACCGGATTCTTTCTGCCGCAGATTGTTCCCATCGCTGTTTCGGGAATGATCTGGATGTGGATGCTGGATGGTTCAGGTGGTGCCCTCAACTCACTCCTTGATGGGCTGGGTTTGGGTTCGCTCACTCAAGAATGGTTGCGAGAACCGGACACTGCACTGCTTGCTGTTTCAGCGTTCATGCTCTGGTTGCAAACAGGTTTTGCCTATGTGGTCTTCTTGGCGGGGCTATCTAGGCTGGATCCCTCCATCT
>NZ_CAKZII010000181.1 GCF_936931525.1 uncultured Aurantimicrobium sp. | reverse complement strand
GCCCCTGATATTCAGGGGCTTTCAGTGGTGGCTCCGACGGGCGTCGATCCCGTGACCTCACGATTTTCAGTCGTGCGCTCTACCAACTGAGCTACAGAGCCCTAAGCAAACTCGTCGCTTAGATGAAAAACCCTTCCGAAGAAGGGTCATCCGCGACCCTGACGGGACTTGAACCCGCGACCTCCGCCGTGACAGGGCGGCGCGCTAACCAACTGCGCTACAGGGCCTTACTTGGTAACTGAATTATTCTACATCCTGGTGACCCCAACGGGATTCGAACCCGTGTTAACGCCGTGAAAGGGCGCCGTCCTAGGCCGCTAAACGATGGGGCCAAGAAGCAGGTATAAAGCAACTACCGAAAGATAAGCATAGGGAAATTTACTGTGCTGCGCCAATCGAGGTATCCACAGGCTCGGAGAGCCTTCCCAGCTTTCTCCAAGTTCGCTTGTTACTGTCGAAGAGACCGTGCCTTTAAGCAACAGGAGATGTGAATGAAAAGCACCGAAGGAACGCCCAAGGCGTCCGTCTTGTTGCTGCGTAATTCGCGGACCTATCTGGCCATCGCTGTCATCGCGATTGCAGGCTTAGTCTCTGGCGTTGTCGTGACGCAGTCTGCATCAGCAACTGACTACCCCTCCTGGGCAGACGTGGAAAACGCTCGCGGTAATGAAGCTGCGAAGACTGCACAGATTGCCCAGATTCAAGGTCTCATTGCTTCCCTCCAAGTTGAGGTTGAAGCTGCCGTTGCAGAAGCAACGAAGAAGGGCGAAGAGTACGGTGTCGCTATGGCGAAGTTTGGTGCAGCCGAACAGACCGCTGGCCAGCTTGAAGCTCAAGCAACCAAGAGCCAAGCAGAAGCAGATGCAGCCGCCGCACAAGCGGGTCGTCTCGCTGCCCAGCTTTATCGCTCGGGTGGCAGTGACCTCAGTATGAATCTCCTGATGGAAAAGACGTCAGACGGTGCAGACAAACTGTTGAGCAAGCTCGGCAGCATGAGCAAACTCGCGGAACGTTCAAACGCAATCTATGCCTCAGCTCAGACCTCTCAGAATGAAGCTGAGTCTCTTTCTAAGCAAGCCAAGGTCGCCGTCAAAGCGCGAGAAGAACTTCGTGTTCAGGCTGAAGCAGCTTTCGCTGAAGCAACTGCTGCTCAGGAAGCCGCCCAGGCGAAACTCGCTGAAAATGAAAATCAACAGATGATCATGCAGGCACAACTTGCGGCTTTGCAAGATTCCACCGCCGCGACTGTCGCAGGTTATGAGGCAGGTGTTGCTGAGGCTGCACGTATTGCCGCTGAGCGCGCAGCTGCTGAAGCGGCAGCACGAGGAATTTCGGTTTCCGGTGCAGGTTGGACCCACCCCGTTCCCAATGCATACATCTCTAGTTCGTGGGGTCCTCGCGATAACTTCTATATTCCTGGAGCTGGTTGGACGGGTTCCTTCCACAATGCAACTGACTTAGCAGCGCGTTGTGGTTCAGACATTTATGCCGCATCAGGTGGTCGTGTTACCTATGCCGGTGCAATCGGTGGCGGGTATGGCTACATGGTTGAAATTAACCACGGTGGCGGAATTCGAACCCGTTACGGCCACGTCAGTGCTGACGGAATCGTGGTCGGCTACGGCGAGAATGTTGGACCTGGTCAGCTCATTGCTCATGTGGGAAGCACAGGCTCTTCGACTGGTTGCCACGTTCACTTCGAGGTTCACGACAGCCCCGCTTTCAACGGTATTGACCCTGAGCCCTTCATGGCAGA
>NZ_CAKZII010000180.1 GCF_936931525.1 uncultured Aurantimicrobium sp. | reverse complement strand
AGCGTGCCAGAGAAAACTCCATCTGGGTCTGCTCGGGTGACGAGCCCTTCAATACCGAGCCAGGGATTGGGCAGGGGCACTACCGGCCAGTCTGAACCACCAATCACCACACCACCGGCATCCAGGATGCTGCGATTGGGCTGCATCTTCTCCGCACGATCTGGGCCCAGCACAATTTTGATGGCTTCATAAATTACCCCCGGGAACCACAATGTGGGGGAAATTTCAGCCACGACGTTGAGATTCGCCATGCGGGGGATATCTTCAATGGCGACGAATTGCCCATGAGCAATGTGCAGCGGCGTTGTAAATCCGGCAGCACGAACCTTCTCGGCAGCATCTAGGACATGGTGAACTGCACCATCACCTGTGCAGTGAATTTTTGCACCGATACCAGCGGCGGCAGTACGAAGTAACCAATCAGTCAGCTCCTCGACATCCATGGCGATTTCGCCATGGTGGCGGGAGCCATGAGTTTCAGTGGGGAGGTAGGGCTCTAGGAAGCACGCAGTGTGGGTTGGTGGAATACCGTCGAGGAAGATTTTGATGAAATCGGGCCGGTGGTGTTCTGTGCGGTATTTTTCTCCTTGCCAAACCAAGCCGTCCCCAATTGGCTCAGCATCAAAGATCATGTTGTTCGCCATCATGCATGAGACAACCCAGGACTTGAGTCTGCCCTGATTATCGAGCTGCTGGAGAGCTTTCAGGAGGTCCAGGCTGACACCCGCGTCTTGAAAAGCAGTGACTCCGTAACTATGCAAAATCTGCATCCCACGCTCAGAAGTATCTGCCCAGAGCTGCTCTGTCATGGGGTTGAGTTCATTCATTACGCGCTCCACAATCAGGCCTGCTGTTTCAAAGAGCACCCCGGTAGGTTCCGTGGTTCCCTCGTAACGCATGATTGTTCCGTCAATGGGGTCTGGTGTTGACGCGTCAATGCCTGCAAGGAAAAGCGCGCGGCTGTTTGCCCATTTGTTGTGATGAGAGTCGTCTACTAAGAGGACAGGGCGGCCACCAGCGGCTTCATCCAGTAGGGGCTTAGTCGAGGGGTGGGAGAGCTCTTCCAGAAGTGTGCTTCCCCAGCTCCCTCCGACCACCCATGCATCGTGATCGAGGCGAGTGACGTAATCCTTGATGGTGTTGTGGATCTCCTCGAGTGAAGCAGTAGGGAAAAACCCCACCTCCATCAATGCTGCCTTACCGGCAATCTGGTGGTGATTGTGAGCGTCATGGAGTCCTGGCATCAGCGTTTTGCCATCCAGGTCTTTGATGAGGGTTGAGGGACCATGGTGAGCAGAGTGGATTACAGAACGGCTTCCCACCGCAAGGATCTTGCCGTCCTTGATCGCTAAAGCCTCAGCCCAAGGGGACTGAGGGTCCAAGGTGGCAATAGGCCCACCAAGAACAATGAGATCTGCGTGAGATGACAAGGTATTCCTTCTTCTTTGAAGTGGATAGGTGAAGAGACCCTCTCCTATTCACTATTTCATCCAACTAGCCGTCGTTGCTAGCAGTGCAGGTAGTTCCCCCATCAACAGCGACAATTG
>NZ_CAKZII010000179.1 GCF_936931525.1 uncultured Aurantimicrobium sp. | reverse complement strand
GAATCTCGTTTCCTCGCACGTGCACGTCCACAAGTGGGTATTGACGCTCGAGATTAGTGAGCAATCTGTCTTGTGCCCCGAGAAGTCGCACCATTTCGATGCCATCAATAGTGATGACGTCGTCCGCCGAAGGGTTAGGCAAGTGATTGCTCCTGAAGTCCGCCAGATAGGACATGGGCATGAACATGGAAAACGGTTTGTCCGACCGTTTCACCAGTGTTGAAGATGAGACGGTATTCACCGTTGGCATGGAGAGTTGCAAGATTATGGGCAGTGGCAACAATTTCTGCCAGTAGTTCAGGATCTCCTGCGGCTAGTTCGGTCACATTTGCGAATTGGGAAACCTTGGGAATCACGAGCAAGTGAACAGGTGCCTGCGGTGCAATGTCTCGAATGGCAATGACTCGATCATTTTCAAAGAGGATCTCCGCAGGAATATCCCTGTTGATGATCTTGGTGAAGATTGATTCGGAAGTAGTCATAGTTCTAGCTTAACAACGCCCTAGCTTGGCGTTGAGTATCGCCAAGGCGGCTGGTCCTGCGGTGGATGTTCGCAGAATATTCGAACCGAGAGTCACGATTGTTGCTCCTGATTCAGCAAAACGAGATAACTCAGCATCCGTGATGCCGCCTTCTGGACCAACAATTATCGCAATAGAGCGCTGATCGAGTTCTACCTGACTGAGCGGAATTGTTCCTGTGGGGTCGAGAACAAGAACATTAATGCCGTCTAGTTCTGCTCCCAATTGGGCAGTTTTCAGGTGAGGACCAACTCGGGGAATGAATGGTCTAATCGACTGTTTTGTCGCTTCGCGAACAATCGCAGACCATCTAGCAATTCCCTTGTCAACCTTGGGGCCTTCCCACTTAGACACACTTCGATCAGCTGCCCACGGGATGACAACGTCTATTCCTAATTCGGTAGCCGCTTCGACGGCTCGTTCATCTCGATCTGTTTTAGCAAGCGCCTGCACGAGGTACAACTGGGGATGAGAAAGTTCTACCTGCTCAACAGATAACACCTTCATTTCAACGGTGTCTTTGGAAGTTGACTGAACTTCACCGGTAATCAACAGGCCTCGACCGTTTCCAATCGACACAGTCTCTCCAACGCGAACGCGTGAGACAGTTGACGCATGACGACCCTCTGGACCGTCAAGAAGTACTGTCGCTCCCACCGTGGTGGCTTCAAGCGAATCTGCGAGATAGAAATGAGCCATATTTAGACGTTAAAGAAGCGGTCTCGAAGTTTGGAGAACATCCCCTGTTGGAAATGTGCCAACTGAGGCGCTGCCTGCTTGCGCCCCTTGGCAAAGCTCTCTATTAAGTCTTTTTCTTTGCCACTGAGCTTTGTTGGCGTGACGATATGAATACCCACTTTGAGATC
>NZ_CAKZII010000178.1 GCF_936931525.1 uncultured Aurantimicrobium sp. | reverse complement strand
GGAGTTGTTTATCTCACTGCAGCCCAAACAGGCGGAGTGCTCTCCAATTTTCTTTTTGACTCAGATCAAAATCTCATAGCTCGAGGTGCTACAAGGGGCGCGAGCTGGGGGATGCATATTTTCGGTGAGGGAGTATATAAATTTGCAGCAGCTTCACCTCATGACCATTCGGTTTTCATGGCAGTTGAAAACAATTTCCTTAATCTCGACGTAAATCAAACCATTAGCAGCATGAGCATAAATAGTGCTGATGAATTAATGGTTGTTATCACAACCAACCAGGGGACGCCAGACTCGATTGTCAAATTCAGCCCCAATTATGTTTTCGTGAAGGGAGAGTTGTACCAAGGAACCCCGGGTCATGAAATTCCAAATACGATTCTCCCTTGGGCGATTCTCCCTACAGGGGGCGGAGCGAGTGGAACTGTGTCCGATAGCGAAGGAAATGTGTGGGTTCCTGAAACAGGTAAAAATGCTCTTCTCAAGTTGAATAGTTCTGGCAAAGTGGTGATGTCAGTTACCCCTTCGCTGGGCTCAACATTCGGCGACATTTCACGCGCGTCTATTGATCGCGACGGAACTTTGTGGGCAAACGACACCAATAACCGACTTGTTCGAGACGTCGGCGCGACTCGTCCTTTTCTCAGGCAAATCACTTATCGGGGTGTTGGAAATAGTCAATACGGTTCAATATTTTCTGATCAAATTCGTGTAGACAATGCGCAAGGAAACGTCACGTATAGAACAACTTTTAATGGCGCATTTACTGTCAGCCCAGCGGGTTTGATAACGGCGAGTGACTCACTCGCCGTGGGTAAATATGTTGTTTCGGGAACCGCACTTGATGAGGCCGGAACCTCTGGTACGTGGACCTACACCCTCAATGTGCTTAAAGTGCAACCTTCTGTTTCAATCAGCTCTGTACCTTCGGCCTCTGTTCATCAAGAAACAGTGACCTTCACTGCAACTTCTTCTGGTTTTGACCCTGGAACTCTCATTACCTTCAAGAATGGACCTAGCTCGGTTGGTACGTGCACCTTGGCAATCGCGACTCCGTGCACATTGGAAATCAGCACATTAGCGGTGGGAAACAACTCCATCACTGCAGTTGTCGCAGAAAGCGCACACTATCTCACTGCGACCTCGGCTGCTCTAACTCATACAGTCGGCTTGCAACCCACAAGCACCACGTTCTCAGTTAGTTCTCTGCCAACTGTGGGGCAGGACATCACGCTGAGCGCACAGGTCACCTCTAACTCAGCAACTGGTACCGTCAGCTTCAAGAAGCCAGACGGCACAGTTCTCTGCACCACCTCGGCACTGGTTTCTGGAGCAGGAAGTTGCGTGTGGTCAGGTAACCCCGGACTCGGAACCTATAGCGTCACCGCGGTGTATTCCGGTGATGCGGCTTATCGGACAAGCACTTCGGCCGCAGCTTCTGTGGATGTCACTGCTCTCTACACGGTGACCTTCAGCACGGGGGCACCATCTGCGGTGTACCGAACAGGAACAACAGCAGTGCCACTGCCGTTGCCCACTCGCTCAGGGTTTGTTTTTGATGGCTGGTTTGATGCTGCGCAGGGTGGCAACTTTATCGGCATGGCAGCCACCGGCTACACCCCTACCGCTTCCATTTCGCTCTACCCACACTGGACTCAACTCTCCCTCTCAGGGATTGCTCCCGCAGATCTGAATCTGTTGGGCACGATCAACGCATCCGACTTTGTTGATGCCACCTACTCGGCCACGACTAACGGAAGTTCTGTTTCAATCTCAATTCCCCAAGGATCCCTGCCCAATCAGACTCAGGTCAGCGTCCATTTGGTGGGAAACTTCGACCGAGCTCGCGCATTGATTTCTCAGACCAATACCTATGTAATGACCATGGTGATCTCCTGGATTGCGCCAGATGGCACAGTTCCACCCACTGATCCGAACAAACCCATCACTATGGTGATCAGTAACAACACCATCAAAACTGGCACCGCCGTTTATGGGCTGCTCGGTGGTCAAGTCACCTTGCTTGGTCGTGCGGTGGTGGATGGAACAGTAACCGTTCACATCACCGAAGACCCCCAGGTGGTTGTGGCAAATACTCCACCAACTTCTCCCATTACCGTTGCCGCAACCTCAGGGCTTGATTCACGCACAGTAATTTCCTGGAGTGAACCCACCAATGATGGTGGTTCACCAGTGACGAGTTACACCGTCACCGCCAATAACGGCTTGAGCTGCACCACGACTGCCTTGAGCTGTCAGATAACGGGACTGACAAATGGCCAGAGCTACACCTTTGGTGTGGTTGCAACGAATGTGAATGGTGAAAGTAGCCCTAGCGTGCGAACTAGTGCGACTCCAATTTCTCCCATTAGCGCTGCTGGCCTTGCCCAGACCGGCCAGGATTCCAATTCCATCCTGTTGTTTGGATTCTTGGCTGTTCTCTTGGGATTCGGGTTTGTCTTGATTCGAAGCAGGATTAAGAAGTAGGGCAGCTTCCACCCTCGTGCCACAATAAGCTCAGTCTTTTTTACAGTGGCGAAGGGAATCAGCATGTGTGGAGGTTACGCGCTCGCGGAACCTACTGAAGTGCTGGAAGACGTCTTCAGCGTTGATCTGGTGGGGGAGAACCTCCCTGGACCCAGCTGGAACATCAGGCCCACCAACCAGGTTCCTGTTGTGGTGGACACCATTGATGCGACAGGTGACCAGCGCCGGCGCTTAGAAAGCGCTCGCTGGTCACTGATACCCACCTGGGTGAAGGGTGAACCACCCAAGTTCTCCACCTTCAACGCTCGAAGTGAAGACGCTGCGTCCAAAGCATCGTGGCGAGACTCTGTAAAGTCCAAGCGGTGCTTGGTTCCTGCCTCTGGGTATTACGAGTGGGTTGTCGAAGATGGGGTGAAGGTTCCGCACTACATCCATTCGGCTGAAACCCTTGCGTTTGCTGGGTTGTATTCGTGGTGGCGGGCACAAGAAAGCGACCCGTGGATGCTCACCGCCACCATCTTGACCATGCCGACAGTGCCTGAATTAGCAGCTATTCACGACCGTAACCCTGTGCCGCTGCCGAAGGATTTCTGGGCCACCTGGCTCGATCCCAAGGAAATGGGAACGCAAGCGCTCGTGGATGCTGCTGTTGCATCCGCTGTGCCCGTTGCTGCCGGTTTGAGCGAGTACAGAGTGAACGCCGTTAAAGGCAACGGTCCAGAACTTATTTTCCCGGCTTGATTTTTATCGTCTTCAAAATAAGCCCTGCGCCGTTCCGCATGATGAGCTTTGTGTCAGGGGCAATCTTGTTCAGAAGAGGATAGACAGCTGTAGCGAGCATCATGCCAATCGCCATTGCGAAGAAGGTCAGCACCGCTGTGTTAGCGACATCACTGAGGTTCTTTGCCGACTCTAGTTCTCCGGTTAACGCCACGAACCCGGTGGAGCCTGGAACGATCAGCCAGAAGGTGGGCAAGAAGATAGCCAAGTCACCAGGGCCACCTCCTAGACGGGCATTGATTGCCCAGGAAGTAATGAGGCCAACTGTAGTGGCAATGCCGGCTGATAAAGGAACACCCAGGCTAGGAACTGCCAGTACTGAAATGGCAAAGCTGACCATCATGACAAAAAGACTTGGTAGCCATAACCGCAATGGTGTGCAGAAGTAGAGGAAAGTTCCCACGCCATAAATAGCGGCACCAGCCCAGGCAACCCATTCAGGCGTCAGGGTCGCCGTGACGTCAACCAACCTCGTGGAGGGGATGCCACTGACCGCAATAGCTAAGGCTCCACCAAAAGCCATGCTGCCAAGGATCATCAGGGCGTACATGAGCCGTGATGCTCCAGAGACCATATAGCCGCTGACGAGTTCGATAATTCCAGACGTCAGCGTTGCACCAGGCAACAGCACCACAATAAGCATGGCGACCATGCGAACGGGGTCGGGTCTATCTATCGCTATGGCCACACCGGCAACCAAAATACCGGCGATGAAGGTGGCAATCAGGGGGAGAAGTGCAGCAAAGCGTGTGCTGCGACTGAGGTTGAGCACTATGACGCCGATAAGCAAACCCATGACAGTGACTGCGATAAGCGCTGGAAGATCAAGTCGGAAGGCCGCGCCAAATCCCAGCGCGGAAAGTGAATAGCCCACCACGCGAAGCCACGAAGGATAGATGGGCTTTTTGTGTGAAATTGCTCGAAGGCTCTCGGCAACGTCATGTGCATTGTCTTTGTTGTGACGAGCTTGGGCAAGAACTGATTGAACCTGTGTCATCTGGTCAAACCGGTAGCTGGTTTTCACCACGCGAAGTTGAGGCACCCCATGCTTATGGGTTTCGGTCAGGACGAGGGTTGGCAAGAGAACAATTTCAGCATCCGCGTCGTAGGCATCAGCAAGGCCGCGAAGAACCTCCTCTGCCTGAGGCGCAGGATAGGTCGAACTCACCATCGCTGCTGCTGCTTCTGTGAGCATGTCTGTCACATCAGGTCTATTTGCAGGGGTGGGCTCCAGCGCAGTCATAACTCAACGGTAACAAATAGCGGTGTCAATCTAGACTGAGATTCCCAGAACAGCTGGCCCAATCAAGGAGTCCTCTTGGAATACACCGGTAAAACCACGCTCATAACCGGCGCCAGCGCTGGCATCGGTGTTGCTTACGCAGAAGGCTTTGCAGCCCGCGGCAGCAACCTCATCCTTGTTGCTCGTCGCAAGGATCGCCTCGACGAGGTCGCCAAGACTGTTTCGAAGAAGTATGGCGTCAGTGTCACCGTCATTGCCCAGGATCTTGCTGCTCCAGGTGCTGTTGCCAAGCTGGAGAAAACGGTAGCCGCCAAGAAGCTCACGGTTGATGTGCTCGTCAATAACGCAGGCTTTGGGGTGAACGGATTCTTCATCGAAGAAGAGCGTTCTCGCACCCAAGAAGAGATTGCGCTCAACATTGGGGTGCTCGTAGACCTCACTGCTGCTTATCTACCCGGCATGGTGAAGCGAAACTCTGGTGCGGTGGTGAACATTGCCAGCACTGCCTCGTTCCAGCCGGTTCCCGGCATGGCTGTCTATGGCGCAACCAAGGCGTTTGTTCGCTCGTTCACGGAAGCCGTGTGGGGAGAGCTCGGTGATTCTGCAGTTCGTGTGGTGGCCGTGAGCCCTGGCTCAACTGAATCTGAATTCTTTGTCGTCGCTGGTGGAACACCAGGGGGCAAGCCCATGCCAGCAACTGCTGTTGTGGAAACAACCTTCGCGGCCCTGGATAAGAATGTCCCCTCCGTTGTGGTGGGCGCAGCTAACTCGATCTCATCCTCGTTAGTGAAGTTTTTCCCCAAGAAATCAGTTATCAAAATTGCAGGCGGCATGTTCCTGCCAAAGGAGAAATAATGCAGCACAACTTCCTGTACTCCGTCGAGCGCGAATACACCCAGCCCATGTCCCGCATCTGGGAAGCCTGGACTGATGCAGCGCAACTCGAGGCGTGGTACCACCCCACTGTGTTGGCAAACGTGCCTGGCTCGTCCGTTTCAGAACCTGTTGTTGGTGGCGCATGGGCTATTGCCGTTAACGTGCCTGAAGCAGGTTTCCAGTCCTGCTTCTGGGGCACCTACACCGCACTCGAGCCTGGCAGGCTCATCGAGCACACCATGTTCTACTCTCAGGAACCTGCTGAGTTTGCAGCCAAGGATCTCACCGGCGAATTCGCCAAGATCGTGGTCGACTTTGAAGAACGTCCCACCGGTTCCTGGGTGCGCTTTAGTCAGTATGGCGAGCTCCCAGAAGAGCACATCCCCCTGGCTAAAGCCGGGATGGACAGCTACTTCCAGTCGCTCGCTGACTACCTGGGTTAACTAGCCAAGCAGAGACTTCATCTGCTTATAAATGAGTTCCGCTGCCTTCTCGGGCATCAAGCGGGTGAGCTTGTCCATGGTTTTGGCATCTGAACCGATGAAGACCTTGTAAGCGTTCTTCTCGATGGCGCCAATGATGGTGCTTGCTGCCACGTTGACCGAAGTCATCTTGAACTTATTTGCCTCGTGCACGTCGGTGCCTGCGGGGATTTCCATGCCGGAGTTCTGGGCAATGTTGGTTTCAATGGCACCTGGGTAAATCGCGGTGACGTGAACATTGGTGCCCTTGAGTTCAGAGTGCAGTCCTTCGGTCAGTAGTTTCACTGCTGCCTTGGTAGCGCCATAGATGGTCTGGCCTGGAACGGGGGCATAGCCACCCATGCTGGAGACATTGGCAATGTAACCCTCGGGTCGCTTGAGAAGCTCGGGCAGGAAAGCCTTCACAGTGTTGATAGTCCCGTAGAGGTTCACGTTGATCACGCGCTCAATTGCATCGAACTCGAGGTCATTGACCTTGACGAAGGGCTGAATGATTCCTGCCACGTTGACGAGAGCGTCAACCTGGCCGTGCTTGGTGATCACTGCCTTGGGCAGTGCCATCACCTTGGCACGGTCCGTGATGTTGATCACGTGAGTAGAGAGCTTGGCGTCTTTGCCGGCCAGCTTGGCGGTCTCTTTGAGGCCTTCAGTGCTGAGGTCAACCGCTGCCACCGTTGCGCCTTTTGCTAAAAGCTCCAGAACCAGTTCGCGAGCAATACCGTTACCGCCACCGGTGATGACGAATACTTTGCCTGAGATGTCCATGATGTATTCCTTTATCTGGATGTTTATCTTCATCCAATTTCAGTATCCTCCTGACGCTCCAGAACACAACACGGGTTGGACCGCTCAGCGGTTCTACACTGAAATCACTTGATCGATTGGATTCTCATGTTTCTTGCTGAATTGAACTGGCTTGCAATTGCCGTTGCGTTCGTCGCGGCCTTCATTGCTGGAGCTATCTGGTTCGGACCGAAGACGTTCTTCCCCGTGTGGTGGCGAGCAATGGGTAAAGACCCAGCAAACATGGAAGTCACCGGGAACATGGGCGTGATCTTCGGATCTACGGCGGTTGCCGCCTTTGTTGAAGCCATTGCTGTGGCATCCGTCATTCACTTCGTTGCATTATCGAACCCCAATTTTGGTGCGCTCGATGGAGGACTCGTAGGTCTTCTTCTCGGTATTGGTTTGGCTGCGGCGTCCTCGTTGTCGCACCGGCTCTTTGCCGGTCAGAACTTCAAAGTGTGGGCTATCGAAGTGTCCAGTGATGTTGTCAATCTCACCATCATGGGCCTCATTATTGGCGCATGGCGATAAACTAGAACCACCCAAGGAACAGGAGTCAACATGGGTTTCACCGCATTTATGTCATCGACATTCGGCCGCTGGGCTCGAATTGTTGTCGGCCTTGTCCTCGTAATTGCTGCATTGACGTGGGGCCCTATTGGCGCCGTCTTCTTCTTTGTTGGCCTCATGCTGATTTCAGCTGGTGCTTCAGACACCTGCTACTTCGCGCCACTATTTGGCCAGGGTTTCAACGGCAACGACAACCGTCGCTAATTCAGACCTCAAGAAAGCCTCCGAAGATTCTTCGGAGGCTTTCTTCTTTAAGTGGTGATTCTGTACTCTCATTTCATGACTGAAAAAGTTCAAGGCCCCGCTTCCTACTTCCCCTCGATTGAGAAGAAGTATGGTCAGCCCATTGATCACTGGATGGTGCAGCTAGACGCCGTCAAGGGCGAGAAGCACATGGACCAGGTGAACTACCTCAAGGCCGAACACGGCATGGGCCATGGCCACGCCAACGCAATTGTTGCCGTCTATCGGGTGAATAACGGTCTCTAATGTCCCAGGCCGAAATCGACGCCTACATCGCGGCGCAGCCTGAGCCACAGCGCTCCACGCTCGAGGGACTTCGCACGCAAATCTTGAACGTTGTCCCAGATGCTGAGCAGTGCATTTCCTACGCCATGCCTGGGTTCCGTGTGAACGGCAAAGTGGTTGCCGGGTTTGCTTCCTATAAGAAGCACATTGGCTACTATCCACACTCTGGCCAGGTATTCAGGGTCATGATGGATGACTTAGCTGGCTATGAGGTTTCAGAGAAGGGCGGCGGGGTCAAGTTCCCTATCGACCACACAGTCCCGGACGCCTTGATTGAAAAGCTCATCGCAGTGCGCATGAGTCAGGCATTCCCTCACGCCTAAGGAACGTGAATGATCCCGGTGGTGGGGTCATCGGGGAGTTCCTCAGGCTTGAAGTGTTTGTCAGCCACGGCTTGCCATTGAATTCGGCGTTCACGCCAGCTGAAGAAGAAAACCTTGAAGAATTCTTCAATCGTGCGACCAATGAAGAGGCCATAAATTCCGAGTGGGGTGAAGAACGCCAAGGCAATAGTGATGGGAACGCCCACTAAGAAGGGCGCAATAAAGTCCCCAACCACCACGCCCTTGACGTCATCTCCACTGGGAAGAATGGCAGCTCCCAGAAGCGCAATGCGAACCTTCACGAACTGAATTGTCGCGTTGAGGAGAATGGCGAAGGTCACAGGAATGAGGACGGCAGGCCCGATCTCTGGAAAGAGCATGGGCACGGCAAATGCACTCGCTGCGAACAGAACACCAAAGGCAATGCCGGTGTATACCCCCACACGTTTGATCTTGGTGATCCAGGCCTGGGCGAGTGCTCCATCTCCTGCACCAACCGCGCGGCCAGCAAGCGCGGTGACCGCGCTCATTAAGCCCAAACTGGCAACAAAGAAAACAGCCTCGAGTGAGCCAAAGATCTGCAGAACAGCCAACGCATCATTGCTAATTTGCTGGGCAATGATGTTGTAGATGAAGTTTCCGGACGTCCAAAAGATTGTGGTCAGCGCAAGTGGAATGCCCAAAACAAACAGGGGAACCAGCACATGCTTCCAGCTGGCCCAGTTGCCCGGTGTTTCCCACCCTGCAATGCGATACAACCCGTAGGTCTGATACGCCATCACAGCAGCTTTGATGATTGAGATGATCAGTGTTGCCCATGCTGCTCCCACGATTCCCATGGCAGGGAAGCCAAACCAGCCAAAAACCAAGATGATGGCGATGGGGGTATTGAGCACGGTCGTGATGATGGTGGCGACCATGGGGGAACGGGCATGGTCGGCGGAACGCAGGATGCCGCTGAATATTTCAGAGAGAACAGCGAAGGGCAGGCTCAGAGACAAAACCGCAAGGTAGGCAGGGCCTTCGCGAAGCACATCTTCAGATGCACCAAAAGCTCGGAGAATTTCAGCGGGAAAAGCAATAAGTGGAATTGCCACGACAAGTGAGATGACGAAACCAGTGATGAGAGCAGAGGACACAACGGTGTTGAGTTCCTTCTCGCGCTTGGCGCCGTAAGCCCTCGCGACCAGGATCGCTGCGCTGGCGCCGAGGGCACCGAGTGTGAAGGTGGGGATCAAGTTGAGACTGTTCACCAGTCCTACAGATGCAACAGCAACTGCACCCAGTGCTCCCACAACAATCTGGTTGATGAAGTTGAGCAACAGAATGAAGACAAACTCCAGGCTGACGGGAATCGCAATATTGGCGATTTCACGTCCGGGGGTAGCAGTTGCTGGAGTCGACATAACTTCACAAGCCTATTCCCGGCTGACGCACATCTGCCGGGCATAAACTCACATCATGACCGAGGAACAGCCCTATACCGTCCTGACAAAGAACGACGGTTTCGAAGTGCGTCACTATCCGGACTATGTCTTAGTCCAAGTAGTCGTCACTGGCGACTTCATGCGTGCTGGAAGTGTGGCCTTTGGCCCGCTCGTGAGTTACATCTCCGGCAACAATATGGCGGGCAAGAAGATTGCCATGACGGCACCTGTTCTCCAAGAGACCCATGGTGAAGAAACCCACACGGTCTCCTTTGTCCTTCCAGCTGGAATGACTATTGCAGATGTTCCTGTTCCGGCGAACGCCCGGGTCATCACCAAACATGTCCCTGCCCATAATGCGGCTGCGATGAAGTTTGGTGGCGGGTGGAACGGTGACCGTTTTCAAGAAAACGGAGAACTTCTTCTGAAGAAAGTCCATGAAGCAGGACTTAACTCGGTGGGAAACGTCTATTACGCGCGCTTTGACCCGCCCTGGAAGCCGTGGTTCCTCAAGCGCAATGAAGTTCTTCTCGCGCTAGTTCCCTAATCCGCTGACACTGGCAACAGCCTCAGTTACTGCAGTGGCTGCTAAGGCAAGCTCTTCTGCAGTGGTGTTGTGGCTCAAGCTGAAGCGCACAGAAGTCTGTGCAACATCAGGTTCAATTCCGCATGCAATGAGTACGTGGGAGGGATCGTTACTCCCTGCTGCGCACGCAGAACCGCTGGAAACAATCACTCCGCGCTGCTCTAACTCAAGCAGTAAGGTTTCTCCGTTGAGGCCAGCGAAGGTGAAGCTCGCGATACCGGGGTGGCGATCGAAGGGGTTACCGGTGAGCTCTGCCTGTGGAACAGTGGCCAACACCTGCGAGATGAATTCATCTCGCAGTGCGCTGACACGTAGTGCTTCAGGTTCGTGATCAGGGAGTGATTGAACAGCGGTAGCCAGCGCAACAGCCCAGGCGACGTTCTCAGTGCCGGAACGACGACCGAATTCTTGGCCGCCCCCGTGGAGAACTGGCTCCACGGCCAGGCGCCCACGAATATAGGTCACGCCTGAACCCTTGGGGGCTCCGAGCTTGTGACCAGAGATCGTGAGTGCATCAACACCAGAAACCAGAGTGCCGTTATTGCCCACTCGCAGGTCGAACCAGCCAGCTGCCTGGACAGCATCGGTGTGCACGAGAGCACCTACGGCATGAGCGGCTTCGATGATCTGGGGGAGCGGGTGTGTGGTGCCAATTTCGTTATTCGACAGCATCAAGGTGACGAGTGTGGTGTCGGAGCGCAGGGCAGAGGTCAACTTTGCAAGGTCGATATTTCCTTGGGAATCAACAGTGAGCCATGTGATCTCAAAGCCGTGCACCCGCTCGAGGAAACCTATGGTTTCGAGCACCGCCTCATGTTCTGTCCTGGCAGAGATGATGTGCTTGCCCCGCGGATTAGCCAATGCCAGGCCGGTAATCGCAAGGTTGTCGCCTTCGGTGCCACCGGAGGTGAAGATCAGGTCACTAGCCGGGCATTCCAGCCAGGCAGCAATGCGTGAGCGGGCGCCCTCGAGCGCGTTCTTTGCCCTCAGGCCTAGTTCGTGGGTGCTGGAAGGGTTACCAAACTCAGACGTTAACCAGGGCCAGGCAGCCTCCAATGCAGCAGGAACCACGGGAGTGGTTGCGGCGTTGTCGAGGTAAATCATGATGGACGCTTATGCATCAATCGTGACGTCGAGGCCAAGATCCAGTGCGCGAGCAGAGTGGGTCAGTGCACCAACCGAGATGACATCCACTCCAGTTTCAGCAATAGCTCGCACGGTGTCCAAGTTCACGCCACCACTTGCTTCGACTACTGCGCGGCCGGCAACCTGGGCAACACCAGTCTTGAGGTCGGCTAGAGAGAAGTTATCCAGCATGATGATGTCCACGCCACCGGCAATGACGGGTTCAATCTGGTCAAGGCGGTCCACTTCGACCTCAAACTTCACTCCCGCGGGAAGTTCTGTTTTCACGCGCTGGAGTTCGGTGGTGAGGTCCTTACCTCCGGCCAACAACACAGCGAGGTGGTTGTCTTTGGCCATGAAGGCGGTGGAGAGGTTGAGGCGGTGGTTTGTTCCGCCACCGCAGACAACGGCGTGACGTTCGAAAGCACGCAGGTTAGGTGTGGTTTTGCGGGTGTCCAGGATGGTCGCGCCGGTTCCCTTGATGGCGTCCACGTATGTCGCGGTCAGGGTGGCAATGCCACTCATGCGCTGAGTGAAGTTCAAGCCAATGCGCTCTGCTGTGAGGATGCCTCGTGCGGGACCAGAAACTCGCGCAAGCTCATCTCCGGGGACAAAACGGTCACCGTCTTTCTGGAGGAGCACAACAGTGATGCGGGGATCAGTCAGGCGGAAAGCTGCTTCGAATACGTCAGCACCAGAGAAAGTGCCTGGTTCACGCGCTGCCAACACCGCAGTCGCGGTGGCATCTTCCGTGATGGCCAACAGGGACGTGATGTCCCCAGTTGGCGCATCTTCGTGCAGGGCTTCGGTGACAACCCGGTCAATGGTTTCTTTATCCAGCATGGTTTACGCCTTTCGAACCAGCGTGATGGGGCGAGCTTTCGCCGGGTCGGTATCGGGGAAGTCCAGGCGGTAGTGACCTCCGCGTGATTCTTCACGCGCCAGTGCTGCTTCCGTAACTGTGCGAGCAAGCAAAAGTAGGTTGGCATCTTCCCAGTCGGGGAAGAGGCGGTGGGCAGGGTCCGCAGGACGCCAGGAGTGCAGTTGGGTCAGGGCACTATCCAACTCTGACTTGGTGCGGGCAAGACCCACGCTGTCCCACATCAGGGTCTGCAGCTCCACACGGTCCACCACCTGTGCGGTCGAAGTGTGATCGGGTTCGAGCAGTTCAAGCTCAGCTAGGGGAGCTGCATTCGCCCAGCGCACGCTTGGTGGGTCTGTGGGCCAATCCTTGCCCAACGCTTTAACTGCCCGGTGAGCAAAAACAACAGATTCCAACAGAGAGTTAGATGCAAGGCGGTTTGCTCCATGGGCGCCGGTGCAAGCAACTTCTCCCACGGCATAGAGACCGGGGATAGAGGTGCGGCCAAATGTGTCGGTAGCAATGCCGCCCATCCAATAGTGCGCAGCCGGGGTAACAGGAATGGGGTCACGGCCCCAGTTCAAACCATAGGAGCGGCAGGCCTTGGTAATGCTGGGGAAACGTTGCGCGAGGAAGTCACTACCTAGTGCGGTGGCATCGAGAAGAACGGGTTGACCACCCTGTTCAATCATGGTGCGCTGAATGCCGCGGGCCACCACGTCACGTGGTGCCAGCTCGGCCAGAGGGTGAATCTTTTGCATAAAGCGCTCACCATTGGCATCAATCAACACGGCACCTTCACCACGCACAGCTTCAGAGATGAGGAAAGAGCCGGGAACAGCCAAGGCAGTGGGGTGGAATTGGTAGAACTCCACATCAGCTAATACAGCACCAGCTCGGAACGCAGCAGCAACACCGTCACCCGTGGTGACGGTGGGGTTGGTGGTGTGGCGATAGAGCTGACCTGCGCCACCGCTGGCCAGGATGACGGCGTCCGCGGCAATAAAGTGCATGCCGTCGGCATCCAGCACCTGGACTCCGGTGACATGTCCGTTGTCCACGACGATTTCGGCCACGAACGTGTATTCACGAATTTCTGTCGCGGTTTGGCGAACGGTTTCCACCAAGGTGTTGCTGGTGATGGCGCCGGTGGCGTCGCCGCCGGCGTGAAGAATTCTTGCGTGCGAGTGGGCTGCTTCTAAGCCCATGGCAAAGTCGGCACCCTTGCGATCGAATTCCACACCGAAGTTCACCAGGTCGTTGATGCGGCCTGGGCCTTCGGAGCACAAGACTTCAACCGCGGGTTCCCAACACATGCCGGCGCCCGCAAAGATTGTGTCGGCAACATGTTCTGCAACAGTGTCGTCGTTTGCCACCACGGCGGCAATGCCGCCTTGGGCATAGTGAGTGTTGCTTTCGGCAAGGTTGGCTTTGGTTACTAGAATGACCTCGTGGTTCCGGCTCGCCTCAACAGCGGCGACAAGTCCTGCGACGCCGCTGCCGATCACAACAATTTTTGACATGGGTTAGTTCGCTGGCTTGGCAGCCAACATCCTCTCCAGCGCAACACGTGCAGGTTCTGCCACGGATTCGTCCACGACGATCTGGTTTACAACTTCACCGGCGACGAGTCGCTCCAATACCCAGGCGAGGTATCCGGGGTGGATGCGATACATCGTGGAGCAGGGGCACACAATTGGATCGAGGCAGAAGATGGTGTGTTCAGGGTGTTGAGCTGCCAGGCGCTGGACCATATTGATCTCGGTGCCGATAGCAAAGGTGGTGGGCTCGGTCGCAGCTTCTACTGCCTTGCGGATGTAGTCGGTCGAACCGTATTCGTCGGAGGCATCCACGACAGCCATCGGGCTTTCGGGGTGAACAATCACGCGCACACCAGGGTGTTCAGCACGTGCCTTGTCGATCTGCTCCACAGTGAAGCGCTTGTGAACTGAGCAGAAGCCATTCCAGAG
>NZ_CAKZII010000177.1 GCF_936931525.1 uncultured Aurantimicrobium sp. | reverse complement strand
TGCACTTCGATGTGGCACCCACCCCTCCTCGTGTTGAAGTCAACGGGGTGGTGGAGCGCTGGAAAGTTGACCACGAGCGTCGCCGTATTGTTCTCTATCGCGTTCCCATTCAGCGCATGAGCAAGCTCCACAAAGATGACCCACTGCACCGTCAAATGATGATTGAAAGCGTAGTTTTCAGAGCAGTGGCAGAACTTCTGGGCAAAGACCCCTGGGATCTGGGCCCTGAGCGCTTGCGCCCCTAAAGGTTTTCTAGCGTGGGTAAACAGTAATGCTGGAACCCAGGACGTTTGCAGGGTTCAAAGCAATGGCTGAGCCAAAACCGCTGCCAATGAAAGTGAGTCCACCCACGAGCCCTTGAGCACCCTTCACGGTGTATTTGGCGTTAGAAGCAAGTTGAGCACTTGCCATCTCTCCTGCCTTGACCGAGATGGTGATGTCTTTCTTTCCCTGGGCAGAGAGCGTCACTTCAGCAGTCCTGTTTGCAGGGTTGTAGAAGGAGACAAGCGGTGCTGGACCTGATGGAACAGGAATCAACAGCTGGTCAGTGAGGAAAGAACTGGACGCAATCCAGGTGAAGTCCCCGCCACCGATGGTTGCACCAGGAGCCACAACAGGGGCCACCAGCTCTGGTGTTGCCGTAGCTGATGGGGTTGCTGTTGGAGTTGAAACAGGAGTTTTACCTAAGTCAGGTGCAGCGGCACTGGAGTCTTGAACGGTGCGCACACCCGCAACTATCGGCTCTTGGGCCGTGACAATGACGGTGTAGACACCATCTGGCACTCCAGCGGTAGGAAGCTGGGTGACCTTCTGTGCCGTCAGGTTGGCTGTGAACTCCACCTTCTTGCCCTCGCTGGAAAGCAAGGTGATAGAAACTTCAGTGTTCTTCTCACCTGGAACGAGCAGGCGGATGCCAGGTTCTAGGTCGCTGGTGACATCGCTGATTTCAGAACGATCATGGTCGTGCTGGCCAGAGAGAACAACACCGGTAATGACCTGCTGAGTTGCCGCACCGGAGCCTGGTGCGACCCACTCCACACCCGAAGGCATCAACGTGCGGGTAACCGATTGCTGCAGGTTAGCCAGAATCTGGCCACCCACGCTGAGCACTCGAACTACCGGCGCAATGGCATCGGGGGCATAGCCCGCGAGGGAAACGATGCGCTGTTCACCCGGGAGGACGATGAGTCCTTCGGTGGATACAGCATCGATGTAACCTTCTTCGGTGAATACCTCAAGGGTAACCGTGGCTGTCACATCAGTGGGGTTGGCCAACGTCACCAGAGTTGTTCGGCCCAGTTCTGTCGATCCACCCACGAGCCACACGTCGTTTGCAGGCTCGGTGCAGGCTGCTGACGCTAAACCTGAGAGTGCTTCAGTCGCAGCCTGTTCACTTTGATTACCGGCAAGCAAAGGAGCTTCCTCGGCAGAATCGCTGGGTGGAACGGAGAGGACCTGTGGAGCAGCCCAAAGCGCATCGTTCTGGTTATCTACTGAGTCGAGCCATGAACTATCAAAGTTCTTTTCGCTGGATTCTTCAGCGTATTCAGCTCGTCCCGTGGAGTAGAAGGTCACATCCTCAGTGCCTTGAGGAAGAACTTCAACAAGAGGTCCTGGGCACACTCGCTGCTGAATTGCAGGAACTGGGGCAACACTCAACGCAGGAGCTGTTCCCACATACTCAGGCAGTGGCAACGTAACCAGAGCAGCAATACCGAGTGCCACTGCGGAGGCGCTCACAATTCCGGTGATACCGGTGACGCCGGCTCGCAGAGCTTTAGTTGTTTTCGACATCTTGATCACCTGCCAATGGGTCGATGGTGGCAAGCTCATCATCGCTTTCGATGAGACCGGGAAGGTACCGCTTCGGGCGTGCGTCTGGCATGACCGCGCCCGTAGGAATAGCCAACAGCAAGGTCAAGATGAGGACCAATGCTTGGACAGACGCAATC
>NZ_CAKZII010000176.1 GCF_936931525.1 uncultured Aurantimicrobium sp. | reverse complement strand
ATGGTATTGGCAAATTTTGCCCTGACTTGAACATCCCAATTTTTTATAATATTCCAGATCGATTGTTGTGATGATGTTGCCCGTCATCAACATGAATGTTGTGCTCCACCTAGCATTCCCTGAATGTTCGAGCCGAAGAAGACCAGTACTTCCGCCTGAGGGGACGACAGTCCCGTTGTATGTGGTGGGATTGCTCACTCCCGACCAGCCACTGCAGCCAGAGCTGAGTTCAGAAAAGAACTTAATGTCAACATTGAGGTTATTTTTGATTTCGATGTATTCATCGTCAGAATTTTGCTCAGGGCAGGAGATTGCTGCTTCTCGAACAGCTGAACTACTCGCTGCGGAGTCCGTTGTCGTTGACGTCGGAGCGCAGCCAGTCAAACTCATCGCCACGAGCGTGAGCCCAGCAAAAAGCCCCATAAAACGTGATGTGGAGTTGATGGCCATGGGGTACCTCTTTTGAACTGTTAAATCTGTTGAGTAAAACGTTTGAAATTCTATCAATATCTTTCTGATAAAGAGCCACCTTTATTCGAAAAGAAAAGTAAATTCTTCGAAATTCTTGGAAGTCCCTCTGAATTCGATCATGTGGGGGAAGCGTCGGCGCTGAATTAGTAAAACGTGTTATCATTTTTGCATGATTGGCAAACATTCTTTACGTCTGTGTGGCATTTTCTTAGCGACTGTGTGTGTCGCTTCCCTCACAGCCTGCGCTCCTCCCGCTTCAGCCCCCGTTGATTCGGAGGCAAGTTCACGAAGTGCCGTTGGGAAAGAGGGCGGTGGGGAATGTTTTGAAAAGACATCGTTTCAAAGGCGATTGACTATCACCAATAACCTCAACGTCCCTGTTCGGATGGAAACGCCCCTGCAGCAATTAGATTGCGCATCTTGGTCTGGCGTAGATACTCCTGCCCGATACAACGGAAAGATTATTCAATCTGGAGAATCTGTTTCCCTGCGTTACGAAATTGCCTGGACCGCCGGAAAGTGGACGCAAACCTTTAAGTTGCTTGATGGCACAACCATTGCAGATCTCAAACTCAAAATTTCTAAAGAATTCTTAGATGATGACTGGATATTCAAGATGTGGGATGGCGCTTCGTATGCGTGGGACTCTACTGTTTCCCTCAATCAGGATGGCGGATATGCCTACCTCAATGACGGCAGCCTGCAAACCCTCACCCTGAGGTGTAAAACACAGGTGGCAGGTTGTAAGTAACTGTTGACCCGGCAGTCATTACGTCTGTTAAGGAGCAATCATCAGTGAAATCACAAACACTCAGTAACATGATGAATGGAAGTAAAGCGTTTTTCTTTACTTCCTGAACTAATCACTAAGGAAACGACATGTCTGCTCAGGCAAGTAGTAAAAGTTATGTTGCCACGCTCGTACTGGCAATCTTTTTGGGTGTCCTCGGCATCCACCGTTTTTATGTCGGCAAGGTAGGAACTGGCATCCTGATGCTGCTGACCGCTGGTGGCTTCGGTATCTGGGTCGTCATTGACATCATCATGATTGCCGTGGGTAGCTTCACGGATAAGGGCGGAAACTTCGTCAAGCCTGGTAACTAGCTCACCGTTGTGAGGGGCCCTCTTGTGAAGTTTCAAGGGGGCCTTTTCCTTGCCCCGCACGTCAACCACTAATACCTGCACTGCATAACGAAAGCATTGTCATGAAAACCTCCACTACCCGCCGTCTTTCCCTGGCCATCGGCCTCATTGCAGCAGCTGGGTTGCTCACGGGCTGCGCTCAAGCACCTGCAGCACAGCCCACCTCCTGGGGGTATGGAGCTGACAATGGCCCAGAGGTATGGGGTTCCCTCAACAAGGATTATGCGTTGTGTGTGGATGGAACAGCACAATCACCCATCGACATTGTGAATACCGTTGATTTAGATCTGGTCAACATAGAACTGAACTACACCCTCTCTCAGATGCATGAGTTTGATAATGGCCACACCATCGAGGCTGAGGTCGAAGAGTCGTCGAAAAACATCATCACCGTGGATGGTGAAGAGTATTCCCTCGTTCAATTGCACTTCCATGCGCCTTCGGAGCATCAAATCGACGGGCAAACTTTCCCGCTCGAAGTTCACTTTGTGCATGAATCAGCAGATGGAAAGCTTGCCGTCATCGGAGTATTTGCCGAGGAGGGCACTGAGAACTCTGCCTGGAAACCATTCACGGATTCGATTCACACCGCTGATAACACCAAGGCAGGCGCACAAGTCTCTCTCAACCCAGCTGAGCTACTTCCGGCTGTTCACACCACCTACCGGTATGACGGCAGCCTGACAACCCCTAACTGCGGGGAAGGTGTGAAGTGGAATGTGATGTCGAACCCCATCACGATGAGTGCAGATCAACTAGCTCAATTCACCTCGGCATATGACGGCAACAACCGTCCCGTTCAGCCTGTAAATGGGCGCGAGATCGAGCTGGACACAACGCCGTAACGCTTCTCTAGGTCTCAGAGGTTGCGTCCGTCATTGCTGGAAGTTGCTGTGTTCGCCCGTCACAGAGCAAACACATGAATCATTCGTAGACGATGACGTTAAACGTCTTGACCTGGTATTGCGAACCGAGCTTTTTCTCAGTCCTGAAATTGCTATAGACAAAATCGACTTTGTAGCCAGCATCCTGAAGATAGGCACTTTGCTTGAGATCCTTGATGGCTGGTGTTTTCACACTATTGAGCCACAGCCACCATCCGGACCGATTGGCATCTATCCGAATTTTTGCAACATTATCTGCTGAAGCTAACTTGATGTCAGCTCCTGAAACCCAGCCAAGTACACATGTTGAGCCCTGTTGTGGAATTTCTCCGACGAGATTGCCGGATATCAATTCCGAAACCATGTAGGTGTAAGAAATGGCACTGCCTGATTTATTTTGAATACACAACTCCCAGTAGAGCCTGTCTTCATCTGAGGCAGATCTTGAGGTAGAGCTGGCAGATGGTTCTGCTGAAATAGGTTCAGTTGAGTTGGCAGTGCATGACGTGAGAAAAATTGATGCTGAGAGAACTCCAGCGACGAGAAAGTATTTTGAAAAAGTTTTTCGACTTTTCATGAGCGCCATTTCTTTCTTTGAATTTCAGAGGTACACGCGGAGAGAGAGTGAAGGAAACAAAAGTAAAACGTTTCAAAGATAATAACGCAATTTCACGGTTCTTACCTTGTCGGGAAAGGAAAGTTAGTAAACAACGACCTTGTATGAATCGACTTGGTGGTCAATGAGTTTTGATTTGTCTTTGGTATAAATAATCTTGTTGCGGAAATAGGTAACATCCATCCGATACCCAGCATCTTCGACGTAGCCATTATCAAACATGTGCCACATAGGAGCTGACCATTCACGATCATTCAAGAGCAGACTCCAGCCGTCACTTGGGAGAAACCGCATTACCATCGTGGCGGAATTTTCAAGCTCTGGTAATTTGATTTCGGCTACTAGGCTGCCGAAAAGGTTGAAACCCTGATGGGTTAAGGAGCGGGCGGTCGTCCCGGTAGCGCACGTTGTGCCGTTCTTGGGAACTTCTCCGGATAGATCACCAGACAATATTTTTATTTCTTCACCGAAATATCTAAAACTCATCGGACCGCCTGATTGATTTTCAATACAAAGTTCCAGGTAAAGAGTGTCGATGGCTGCAGATCTTGAGGTGGAACTGGCAGATGGTGCAGCTGAAATAGGTTCAGTTGAGCTGGCAGTGCATGACGTGAGGAATGTTGTTGCTGTCAGTGCAAGGGCAACTATTGAGGCTGTTGGAAGCAATCGTCTCTTATTCATGAGCTGTGACCTTTCTTTTTTCAGTTCATTAACCAGTGAAGCAAATGTGTGTGAACATCTCTACGGGAATCAGTTGCCAGGTTTCGGAGTGGATCAATCAGCTAATTGAAATCGAGAGTTACTGTTCGTGTTTTATAGCCAT
The DNA here is from genome assembly GCF_936931525.1 of uncultured Aurantimicrobium sp. GTDB lineage: Bacteria > Actinomycetota > Actinomycetes > Actinomycetales > Microbacteriaceae > Aurantimicrobium. Next base: position 18,963 of record NZ_CAKZII010000176.1, on the reverse strand, counting down.
TGTGAACTCGGAGCTCTGACTCCTGGTAGATAGTGGCGTCGTCATACCTTCTGTAACCGACAGAGTCCGAGTCGGTCTCCATACCCGCGTACTTACCGTTGAGGTCAGAAGTAGGGAAACCCTTCCAGAGGATTTCTTTGTCGTGGCTACCCCGCCAGAACGTGTAGCTCTTTCCATCAACCGTGAAGGTTACCTTGGCGGATCCCAGGAGGGGCTTGTTCATTGCACAGTCGTAGCCCTGAGAAATGTCTATTGGCGTGGTGACCAGGGGAGTCCCATCAGGGGTGATGAGATCAGGCCCCCAGACCAGCGTTCTGGGGCTTGCAGAACTGACACACATGAGTAAAAGTGCAGATCCTATCGAGGCTGAACGATTGTCAGATGTCTCTTGTGGCTGTGGCTCAGGGGAGGCGGTGCAACCGGAAAGCGAGAGTGAAGCAGCTGTAACGAATGAAAGTAATCCAGCGATTTTTGAAGTTCTAGTGATGTTCATGTTGTCCAGTGCTTCGAGAATGAAAAGAGATACTTGACGAAAGAGTAAAACGTTTCAAAAATACTATCCCAGGAATCCTGAAAAATACCTGAGCAGGCACATAACACTTCGAAAATATCGGCATTTCGGGCCTGAAAGCTGCCATAACGGCAATAGTGCTACATCGCAGAGCTGTTTGCTGAGGATTAGTAAATGGTTATGTTGACGGGAAGCGCTTGGATCGATAATTCATTCGCATTGTTGGGAACCCCGACTTCAACATCAGAACGAACTTCGGCGAGTGTCATGTATTTTGTTTGATCCCGCCAAATTTCTTTGTATGTCGAATTTCCATCGACTTTGAGATAAATCCGGGTTACTAAATCTCTTTGATCCCAAAATACGAATTGGGCATCCGTGGACAAATCATTGACAGTAACCACTACAGATGCTTCGAGGCCAGCTCTCACATTGCGCGTATTCGACAGTTGACAGACTTTTTTGCCACGGGGAAGAGTCCCAGAAGTGGCGGGTGAATAAGCGGAGGTTGGATTAAGTGTTTTCGCAAAGTTGTAGTGAATTTCTCTGCCTTGCGAGTTAGATACGCACAGATAAATTGGAATCATATTTGCGGAAGAAGCTCCTCCCTCATCAGCTTTCCTTGTGGAAGTTGATGAACATCCCGATAATCCGAGGGTTACTGCAGTGAGAATGGCGGTGACTCCGAAGAGCTTCGATGTTCGAGGGAAGAGCATGATGTCCTAAACGTGGTTTTGCAGTACAGGGTTACACGTATCAGCAATTTGTAAAACGTTTAAAAATTATACATTAGGGGCTCTGGGAGCCAATGTGAAGGCGAACACTTATCGAAAGTGAGCCTTCGGGTCTTAGAAGTAATTGACCGAAATCAGCATTACCTGCATGCCGTTGACTTCGGTGGGCGTTTTCTCCACCTGAACGCTTGCTTTATCGAATTGCCCTGTTCCGCCAAAGTACATCGTGTTACTGCCGGTGAGGTTTTTGCCACCAAATGCACCGGTGAATTTGATTTCTGCGGAGTTTTTAATCCCGATCCAGTAAGTCACGCCGTCAACACCCCAGGAGAGATTGTCGGGGCCAAATCCATTGGATGAGATTGCGCAGTTGGGGAGGGAATCTTTATTGAAAGTAATGTTCTTGGAGGCAATCCAGTTGCCCTTTGTGTCAAGTGAATTTGAATCCCACATCAGACTCTTTGAGCTCTCAGAGCTTGTGTTGATACACACCATAGCTCTGAGAAGTTCGCTGGCATCGCGACTCGGAGATGACACCGATGGTGCCGATGTTTGTGTTGTTGCTGCGCACCCGGTGAGAGTCACGACGGAGATGAGTCCCAAGAGGAATACTTTGTGTGCTGGCTTGATGTGTGCGTGCAATGGGAATTCCCTGAGGTATTTAGTTATTCACGAAAGTGCGGTTGCTCCCAGCATACTAAAACGCTTTAGCGGTTATTTGTTCATGACTCTTAATTTCACGATTAACTGAACGCCCGCCCAATTGAAGTAGAACAGTGGGAAATTGTTGGATGTCCCGAACAGGTGAGTCTTTTCAGGAAAATCTAGGCTGAGCCACAGAAATTGGGTTCTCTGCAAACTCAGAAATTAGGTCATATCAGAAACGTTAATCACCATTCGATAAACCGGGATGTTTCCTATCTGAGTGAAATAGGCGGGACCTGATTCTGGAATGTAGTTGATCCAGGTCATTCCACACAACTTATTAAGTGTTTTGCCGTCAACGAGCTTGACCGTTTCCATGTAATAAAAGTTGTTTTTCTTGTGGTTGAAGTTGTCTACACATCGAGGTCCATCCCAGGTGCTGAATAATGTGCGGACCCAATTTTGATAAGCAAGAAAACACTGTGAATCGCCAGGCTTGAGGACGCCACTGGCAGTGTTTCCGTTTCCAACGGGAAGTTCATAACCTGCTTCATCTTGGGAAATATTGTTGACGCAAAGCTCGATGTATTGCTCAGAGGAAGCTGCAAGCTTTGACGTTTCGTCAGGACTGGGAGTGGTTGCAGGGCTAGCTGTTGCACAGCCAGTGAGTAAGAAGAGGAAAGATGCTCCCGCCATGAGCTGGATGCGGAACCGGAAGAAGGACTTTTTCATCATTGAAGTAGCTATTTCTGTGAATGCGTGATTTTGAAGTGAAGCTTTTATCAATTGAAAGTCAACCAGTATGTATCACGTCTCCAGGTGCTATCTGAATTTATGATTTCTCCTTCTCCCACTTTCGGAGCGGTAAAGTCCATTCGGTAACCTTCACTCTGGACATATCCGTTATAGCCAGGAGCGGTCCACCCATATACCCCGTTTAATGTCAATTCAAGACCTGTGCCTTTAAAAAGTACTGTCGCAAAATTCTCAAGATTTGGAAGCTTCACGAGTATTTCAAAATCCAAACCTGTGTTGCATACGGTCTGATGTTTAGCTAGTTCGCCCACTGTTGTTTGGTTGTTAAACGGGGGTTTTGTGTAAGTACCCTTTGCGAAGTTGAACTTCATCGGTCCACCTGTTTCATTGCGGAGGCAGACCTGCCCTATATACGAGGAGCGACTTGGATAAGCCGATCGGGACGCCGTGGGTGTGGGCTCAACGGAAGTCGAGCAAGCGGTGAGCGCGAGTGTCGCACTCACCAGTACCCCAGCGGCAAGAAGCGTGGGCAATGGCTTGAGACTTTTCATAAGAAAGGCCTTCCTCTGTTGGGTACTGGTTTTAGAATTCGCGTGAAAATCTGCTGAGTTCCTGGCCAGCAGGACAGAGAATCTCGTCAGAAGAAGATATCACTAAAACGATTTATGTGATAGATATAAGAGGTGACTATTTCTTTCTTTTCTGGTGCTCATGTGGGACTGCGGACACGTATCGTGGCGTTTGTCGTAGTTTTGGTGTCAGTAATGATGTTGACGGGGTGTTCTCCATCTGAAGAAAACACCCGTTTATCAGCTGTTCAGTCTTGTCCCAAGATTTCTAATGTTGTGGGCTTCAAATATGACTACAAAATCACGTTGGTCAACGCCACCAGCAAAAACCTCAAGCTTTCTGTTCCCCCCATTGATTGTTTTGATTTCAGTGGAACGGCAAATCCTGAACAAGTTAATGGCGCAACCCTGAAAGCAAATTCTTCGCTATCTTTCACCGTTCAAGCACGCCGGGTGTGTGCCTGGATTCATGGGGACATCGCTCCATATTTTCAAGAACGAGATGCCCACTGGGTTACTTCTTTTACTGAGGAAGGCGGATCTGGAATCAATTTCACACAAGATTTCACGATCAGCTGCTCAAATTTTGACTCGGTTTCCATGACTATGTGCAGCACGGGCACCCTGCAGGACAGAGACAGCATTGTCATCGCACTTGCTGGAAACCATGCATTGCGCATGAAGACGTCCTGTCCGTATACCAAGGGAACCGCAACTGCAACACTGACCCAAATCTATTAACAGAAGAATTCTTGAGGAGAAACACCATGAAATCGTTGCGTATTGCGGCATGTGTAACCCTAGTTACGGCAAGTGCCTTCCTCGCAGGTTGTAGTTCCACCCCACCGTCTGAACCAATTTCACGCGAAGCTGCCAAATCGTGTTCTGCGAAAAACATTACAGAAGACGCAATGGTGAAAATTGTGAATGCCACGGCAGACACAATTCAAATTCATATCTCCGAGGTTAATTGTTACGACTGGAGTGGTGCGGAAAACCCTTCTGCTTTCGACAAGTTGATTCTGCCCCCTGGAACGTCCTACTCAGCTCGTCTGGCAGCGAGAGAAACTCCACAATCCAGCGGGAGTATCCGTCCATGGACAATGAAGGTTGGCCTTCAGGTTGATCAGTCTTCGTGGAAGATTGGCACGGCTATGACCCCGCGGCCAACATTTGTAGCGGCTCCGATGCGCTGCAACACCCACAATGGCAGTACAGCGTGCGTAGGAATAACAATGTGTGATGCAGGGAACCATGAATCCGGTTCTGGCACAATTGCCATGCCCAATAAAAATCCTGGAACCTCGACGCCCAACTCATACAAGGTTCTGATTGAGTGTGGCTACGATTCCTCCCGTTTCCTGAGTACTGCTGACCTTGTAATTACTCAGAATTGAGCGCACACACATCATTCCGGGAAGGGAATTCTGAGAAATTCAGATTTCGCAGGATGTGTTGTGATGTGCCGTATAGGAATAACCCCACTCGACGAAGCTAAGACAGGTTGAGTTCCTGAATATCCAAAGTCATAGGGTAAAGCCCATCGCGCTCAGGGCTCAGGGTTACAGTCACGACGCTATCTAGCGTTGCCCCAGGTTGTTTCCACGTCAGTGTCTGAGGCGTATCGAAGTTCAGTTCCACTTTGCCGTAATCGTCGATCTTGAAGTTGAATGCGGTCGGCGAGGATGACAAGCCAAAACCTGCGTAATTTGCTCCACCTATTCGAACCGCAATCCAGGGTGCTTCCGGATTGAAGGGATTAGTTTGAGCGCAGAAGGATTCACTTGGTTGGATGGTGAAATCCTGGTCCGTGATTCTCAAATTTTTGGGGCCGCCCAGGGCGCTGGTGACGAAAACTAAATCAAGTGGTTCTTGTGTGCTGTTGAGTATGCACATTTCAAGATCTTGATAGAAGAGGCTCGCTTCTCGTGACGCTGAGCTCGTAGATTGCTCCTTCGTCGAGGCAGACTCGGCTGAACCTGAATAAGAAGGAGCACATGCTGAGAGCGTCACAGCGCAGACAGCTGCAAACACAGCACTGAACAAGCGTGAAGGCATTTTCTCAATCATGCCGAAATAATAACACGTTTAACTTGAGCATAGCTTGGCATGAATCCATGCAGATCATTCATTAATTTCGTCAGCTTGATCACGTGTCACGTGAGATGAAAACAGAATTCATAGTGAGCAAAACTAACTCACATACCTAGCTGGTTGGTCCCCCCGGCAGGAATCGAACCTGCGACCAAGAGATTAGAAGGCTCTTGCTCTATCCACTGAGCTACGGAGGGTTGAGCGGAGAATCAATCCACTTCATTCATTGTATCTTTTGAAATTCTCGACATCACCCTTACTGAGGAGACCTAGTTGAAGGAGTGTTCTCAGAGAACAGCTAGCGCAGGAGGGTATTTCCCACTTTTCAGGCGTGAAGGAACCTCACGCAAGCTCACGTGTGGTTTGCCAAGCCATCTTGAGAAGCGATGTCAGTACACAGTTACGGTGAATGTGTTGATTCCGTACTTATCGTCATTGATGCTCCACGCATCTTTGTAGCTGCTATAGGTAACGTCCATGCGATAGCCAGCATCTTCGACGTAGGCCGTTTGGTTCAGTTCTAGATCGGCAACTTTGACACCGTTCAAAGAGGCGCTTCTGCTGCTCTGCCAATACTTTCCTGTGGTCTCGAGTCCGGGCAATGTGATGTCTACCCCAAACTCAGAGCCCTTCGCGCAGACTGTTCCATTTCTGGGGATTTCGCCTGCGGTATTTTTCGTCTTGAAAGCACCAGAGGTGTAAAAACCGCCGGAATACTTATAGGTGATTGCACTCCCGGTTTTGTTGAGGACACAAACTTCTTCGAAAAAAACTCTTTCGGTATAGCCGCCTTTGGCAGATTTGGTCTGAGAACTTGAATCTGATGTCGTCGGAGCAGATTCTGCTGTTGGTGCAGAGCACGAGGCCAGTAATGCGGTTGCGGCGATAGCACCTGTAATCAATGCAAACTTTGTGGAGGTGCGATTATTCATTGACGTTCTCATTTTCTTTGACATGTTGATGTTTGGAGCATGGATACAGAGGCGAATCTGCAATTTCGTTGAAGCATGTGAGCGCTCAATACACGGTGGCGTTGAAGGTAATCCTGCCGCCCTCGAGTGCTGGATAGTCCAAACGACCCATCGCTTCGATATCAATCCGATAGCCGTCACTCTGGATGTATTGAGTTTGGTTCACATAGAGGGATTGTGTTTTCACGCCATTGAGCGTGGCATGCGTCCCCAATGGTGGGATAGAAAGTTTTCCGGAAGAACTCAGTCCGGCAATCTGAAGTTGTACGTCGATGCCTTGCGCCATGGCGCAAGACGTGCCGTTTCGGGGGATAGTGCCAGAGACCACGGCCAATGACTTGCCCGTTGAGGTATCACGAAGTGGATTCTGGCTGCTGAACGTATAGCCAAGCCCTCCACCGGATGAATTGGTGACGCATAAAACCAGGTCGTGGCTCTTGCGAATCCCGTAAGAATCAAGTGCCTGTTTTGTTGCGTTTTCGCTTGGTGTTGATTGCTCAGAAGAGGTTGTGCAACCCGTGAGGGCAAGCGAGCACGTGATGAGTGCGGCGGCGATTCTGAGCAAAGGCTTTGTGGTGATTCTGATCATGTGGCGTCCTGGGTTGGGGCGAAGAGGTTCATCATGGAATTAGTAGTAATGAACCGAGACCAACAGGACATTGAAGCCGTTGTAGGTACTGGGTGCAGCCTCTACTTGGATGCTGGCTTTAGCAAGCTGGCGATTGGTTCCATTTCGCAACGTATTGTCGCCAATGAGGTTGTCTTTCTCATCCCCGAATTGGCCTGTGAAACGGATTTCCCAGGAATTTCGCTTATAGATCCAATATGAAACGCCATCGAGTCCCCATGCAACTTTGGAACTATACGACGGAGAAAATGCGCACAGGGGCATGCTCTCTTTTGTAATCATGATGGTTTTTGATGCAAGCGGTTTGTCGTTTGTATCGTTCGAAGCCGAATCCCACATGAAGCTCTGAGGTGTATCTGAACCGGTGCTTACACACACCATGGTTCGCAATTGGCTACTTGCCTCGCGATCTGAGGAATTTTCTGTACTTTCGGATGGCGCTGATACCTCAGTTGCGGGAGAGGTGCAGCCAGTAAGGAAGAGTAAGGCGCCCAACGCAACAGATATGACGGGAATTTTCTTCGTTTGTGCGAAATTCATGAGTGTATTCCTTGCGAAATGAATCAGCGTGGCAGGTATGTATTGCTCATGATAATAATAAAACGATTTATAGATTAGTCATAACGTTTGTGAGTAGCTGATACTTCCCCGTGTCCTGATCCATAACCTTGGCTCTGCGGTATTCCAATGAGTCCTCACCAACTCAAGGCTCAGAGGATTTCTCCTCTGTAGAGTTGCTCTATGGACGACGAAACAATAGAGGCCGTAGGCAAGATCACGCACACCTACCTCTTTGTTCTCCATGACGGTGAAGCAGTTCACCGCAATATCGCGGTCAAAATGGTTGCCGAAGAGCTTGGCCTCATCGATGACTCCACTAAGAAAGAAATCGTTGAGCTCGCCCAAGAAAAGCTGATGCCTTTTCTGGATGTTCTGCTGGAATCAGGCTTTTTGCTCTCTCGCCCACAAAAGGCAGTGATGATTGCGCCTAAAGGCTTGGATGCTTTGATCGACAACGAAGGAACCTTTTCGAAAGAGTTCCTCGAGGCGCAGATGCCACAAGCGTTGGCAGCGACGCTGTAGTTATTTCTTGCGCACGGGAATTGTTCCCGTGGTGATTGCGAGGTCAAGGTCAACGACCTTGCCGCCTCGCGAGGTTTGGGCAAGGATGATGCCTGCGGTCACAATCAACGCACCCAGAATCTGAATAAAGCTGAGCGTTTCACCCAGCCAGAGCCAAGCCACAATGAAGGCAAAGATTACCTCGGAAGAAGCCACAATTCCGGCGGAGGTGGCACTGAGCAAGCTCAAGGATTTGAACGACATATAGAAGGCCACAAAAGAGCCCATTGTGAGAATCCAGAGCAAGGGTGCCCAGAGCGGTACATACACGGCAGCAAGTGACCCAGTTAAAGAAATGGACTTGCTGAACATGGAGAAGTCCATGTCTTGCCAGCCGCTAAAAATAAGCCAGAACAGCGAAGCGAAAAGCATTGACCAGAATGTCATCGCCACAACATTCATCCCTTTAAGGGCCCGTTCACCAATCAAGAAGTAGATCGTGTACGAAGCGGCAGCGATGAGGGCGAAGATCATGCCTAGGCCATCGACACTCGAGTTCCACATCTCTGCCACAACGCCCAAGCCGATGAGGACGAGCACAATGGCAACCCAGAGCCTGGCGCGAACCTGTTCTTTGAAAAAGAAGCGTGCGATAACGGCAACGGCAAGTACTGCCAAGTATTCAAAAAGCAGCGCAATGCCCACTGGAATGCGTTCAATCGCTAAAGCGTAGAACCACTGCAACATGGCAACGCCCAGAATGCCGAGGGCAGCCATGGCTAATAAGCGCTTGAAGCTGATTTTGAAAGCAGATCGCTCGGTGAACAACAGCACGATGCCGGCGACCACCATGGTTGCGGTTGCGCGAAAGAAGGTCATCTGGGCTGCGGTGACGCCCTCGGAGAGGACAAGTTTGACCACGCTTCCGTTCGAACCGAACAAGAGCGCGGACAGGAAGCCGATGATGTAACCCATAACAGTTACCAATCTAACGAACTATGGCCCCCGGAAAACCGGAGGCCATAGTTTCTCAAAAGTTAGAACTTAGCGGAGAGCCACGTTCGGGCTTCATCCACGCTGCTTTGTGGCAGTGAGAAGTGGTCATCATTGGGGTAGGTCGAAGATGAGATGTCTCCGCCAAGTGCCTTGATCTCTTCGATGTACCCGAGCTGCCATGGCAGTGGGCATGGGCCGTTTGGATCCTGTCCATCGATAAGGACGAGGACGGGAGCAATGGGCTTCACGCGGGCAGCAGATGCCTCAATGAAAGCGGGCAACCAGATAGGGAGCTTCTCTTTCTTTACGTCCAAGATCGCGCCCTGGTGCTTCCACGTGCGCACGAGAATGTCGCTCAAGTGGTGAACGGGAGCGGTGTTGAAGTTGTCTTCGAAAATTTGCTTGCCCAGGGGAGTGAACACGTCATCGAGAGAGAGTGTGTCCGGGAAAGCAGCAGTCATTGAGGCAAGCATCATGTACATGTGGCCATCGGGGGGAGTGGGAGTTCCGCCACCGGCAAGTGCTGCCTGAGTTTCTGGAAGCTTCACTGCTACTCCTGGAACGCCGGGAGACATGGCAACTGTTCCGACAAGTTCCAGATCGCCATAGGCGGCAGCGTCGAGTTCAGCTACTGCAGCTGACGTTCCGCCACCCTGGGACCAGCCAATGCAGCCAAACTTGTTACCAATGCCGAGATCCATCTCTCGAGCAGCATGAACAATGTTCACGGCGTCCAGAGCGTTGGTGCGGTTCACGGTGTACTGGTGAACTCCGGGAGTTCCAAGACCCTGGTAGTCGGTTGCAACAACAACCCATCCTTCATCGATGAACTTCTGAAGTCCGGGGATGCCGTAGTCGATCTGTGTGGTTGATCCAGACTGGAAGTACGTCACGAGTTCACGAGCAGGATCGGGTTGAGTAGATGGACAACCTGCGTCACCGATACCGGTAGTGCCGTGAGCCCAGGAGAGAACCTTCCGGTCTTTTCCGGCGACGCTGGGGGTTATAACAAGTCCTGTAGATTCGGTTGCTTTGCCGTGAAGGTCAGCAGATCGATAGCGAATACGGAAAGCCTCTGCACCTGTAATTGAAGTGGAGATTTTCTCGCTACTCATCAGTACTGTGCTCATTGAAATACCTTTGTTTGTGTGACGCTTGATAGGACTAAAGTCTAATGAGCAAGTCACGCCTCCTCCTGTGAGGTGGCTGTGCGATTCCTCAACGAAAGTAACTACTACTTATGTCTCAATCTGCAGCTGCTGTGACCGGAGTTCCTAAGAATGCAGGCCTCGTTTTGGTCGCACTCATCATGGGTGCGTTCGTCTGCAACATCAACCTCTCGGTTGCCAATGTGGCACTGCCCGACATTGGCAAGGCATTTGACGCCTCCCAGACTCAACTCACACTGGTTGCTGTGGGCTGCACCTTGGGCCTGGCCATGTCTGTTCTCTACTTCGGAGCAATTGGTGACCGTTACGGCCGCAAGTTGATGTTGCTCCTGGGAATGCTCATCACTGTTCCCGCTGCATTCCTCTGTGCCTTTGCACCGAGTGTGGAGATTCTGTCTGCTGGCCGACTGCTGACTGGCCTTGCTGCGGGTATGGCCTATCCAACTACATTGGCCCTGGTCACTGCACTCTGGGCTGAAGGCGCAAAGCGTACAAAGGCAATTGCGCTGTGGTCTTCTGTCAGCGGTGGCTCCGCAGTGCTTGGCCCATTCCTTGCTGGTTTGTTCTTGGAGAAGCTGTGGTGGGGTTCGGTCTTCTTGATTGTTGTGCCTGTTGCCGTGGTTGCATTCCTCCTCATTCTCAAAGCAGTCCCTGCACACGTGGAGGAGTCAACAGGCAAGGTTGATCACCTTGGTGGAGTCCTCTCTGTCTTCATGATTGCTTCCTTGGTACTGGGCATTGGTCTTATTTCATCTCCAGATAAGCTCACCGACGCCCTTGCGCTGCTTGGACTTTCTGTTGTCCTGATTGCTTTGTTCTTCTGGCGTCAGCGCACTGCAGCTAACCCGCTTTATGACCTCACCTATGCCAAGCGCAGACTGTTCTGGGTTCCTGCCGTGGCCGGCATGATCGTGCTGGGTTCACTTGCTGGTGCCATGTTTGTGGGTCAGCAGTTCATGCAGAACGTGATGAACTACTCCACACTCGAGTCAGGAACAGCGATTCTTCCTGCGGCATTCGGCATGATTCTGGTTGCTCCGCAGTCGGCCAAGCTCGTGGTCTCTAAGGGTCTGCGCTTTACGCTGCTGCTTGGTTACTGCTTTATCCTTCCCGCGTTCTTGTTGATGTTCTTCACGTGGCGTGAAGGGGTCTCCTATTTCTTCATTGGTTTGGCATATTTGCTCATGGGTATCGGTGTTGGTTTTGCGCTGACCCCAGCCGCTCGCTCGCTGACCAGCTCTGTCCCAGTGTTCAAGGTGGGTATGGCTTCCGGTACATCCGACTTGCAGCGTGACCTCGGTGGTTCAGTGCTTCAGGCTGTGCTGGGTACTGTGCTGACCCTGGGGTATGCCTCAGCATTCGCCAAGCAGGTCACTGCTTCTCCTGACGCATCACTCGTTTCAGCGCAGACGCAGTCTGCCCTCACGCAGTCATACTCCAGCGCTGCAACCTTGGCCGCCCGTTACCCCGACTATCAATCAGCCATCATCTCCGCGGCTCAGGACAGCTTCATCGTGGGTTCTGCCGTGGCATATGCCTCGGGTGCATTGTTCATTTTGGTCGGAGCAGTTCTCGTGTTCTTCGCTTTCCCCAAGCGTCATCGTGCCGATGAACTTTTTGAGGAATACCACAAGGAAGATGCTGCAGTAGCAACAGCTTCTGCGAAGTAAATTCTTATCCTCATGATCTTGAGTCAAGTTCAAAATGTAGTTCAGAACGCTCTGTTCCGTTCTTCTCTGCGCTTTGCCATCACGATCGTGATTGTGGACGTCATTGTCCATTTCGTTTACGGATCAACTCCTGCAGCGCTGCTCGGTTCTTTTGCCGTGGCAATTCATTTGTATTTCCTTGATTTCGATGGAGATGTTCGCGAACGTTTTGCCGGACATGGCATCGCCACCCTGGTTGGTGCCGCAGCGGTAATAATTGGTGTCCTGTGTGCTCAGCCACTGTGGTTGGCCGTTACGGCTGCTTTAGTTGTGTCTTCTCTTTTTGCCTATGCGCGAGTGTTACGTGGATACGTTGCACGCTCTGCTGTCGGTCTGCAGGGAGCGTTCTTCCTGCCGCTGATGATTCCGGCAACCATGGCAGATATGCCCTCGCTTCTCGGCGGGTGGCTCATTGGGAGTGGAGTCTCGATCATTGCCGCTTTGGCGTTGTTGCCCCACTACCGAACAGGTGTTGTTCGCCGAGCCTTAGCTGAGTGGTTGAAAGCAGCTGCACACCTTGCTGGCGCTGCAGCTTCACGCCAACCCCTTCAACCTGCTATCGATGAACTATTGCAATGCCGGAATACCTTAATTAGTCAGGTAACCGGTTCCTATACCCGTCCAGGTGCTGTGGGTCGCTCTCAACGCGCTCTTGCCAGCATGGTGGCCGGCGCCAGGTGGAGTATGCCCGTGGCAAACAAGATCTTGCCCTTGCACGCCTCAGATGGCAGCTCGCTGGCTGCAGAGTCTCAGGCCGCCTACCTCGCTGCCGCAGATCTCGTTCTGGGGGAGAAAGTTGATCAAGAACTTCCTAACGTTCCCCAGCAACGACTTTCGGATTTAGAGTCATTGGCTGATCAACCTGTTGATGTCGTGAAGGCTCACTATCCGGTGCGATTGCTGTCCATCAGCGCCATGGCTCAGCTCTTTAGAGCAGCACAATCACGAGGGAAAGATGCGCCCACACCAGATGTGGGCAGCATGCCAGATGAAAATCCTCTTGCCATTCTTCGCGCCAACTTGCGGTGGAATTCGTTGTGGTTACACAACGCATTGCGCACAGGACTGGGAACTGCTGCCAGCGTTCTGATTGTTCGTGTGGTGGGTCTCGAACATGGTGTGTGGGTGATCTTGGCGGCACTGAGTGTGACACAAGTGACGTTTACGGCAACCTCCGGAACTAAAGCCATGTTGAAGATTGTGGGAGGCGCCATTGCAGGCGTCGTTCTCGCGGGCGTGATTATTGTGTTCCACTTGCCATACGTGGTTTTTCTGATTGCACTTCCCCTTTTTGCTTTCCTAGCGAAGCAGATGCAGAGCAAAGACATGTTCTTTGCACAAATGACCTACACACCCTTTGCTCTCATCAATCTCTCTGTACTTGAATGGCCACCGCACAAGGGCATTGAGTTTCTCCGAGTGGAAGACATTCTTCTGGGTGCCTCTGTTGCCGCCGTGTTTACGTTGCTGATCTTCCCGCTGGGGATCAACCGTTTGGTAGCAGGTCTGCAAACTCAGGCCATCTCTACGTCACGCTCATACCTCCAGTCCGCACTCTCGCGACTGCGAGAAGGAAAAGAACTTTCCATCACAAGCCGGAGCGCTTCCATGAATGCCATCCGCGCCTATGAGGATGCATTGGATGCCGCTTTCATGAGTGCCCGTGTGGACTCAGACGCACTTGAAGAACACGAGAATGCTGCAGCATTGGCGAGGGATTACCTCATTGGTGGTGACACCTGCGTCGAACTTCTCGAAATGGGAACGAAGAACCCCAAGCTTCTTCCTGTGGGACAAGAATTGTCCACGTGGTGGCAAGAGTTTCTCTTACAGAAGAAACCTGTTCCCCTCCAACAGGGGTAATCGGCAGGTGAGGTTGTCTACGCTAGAGGCATGACAACTTTCGTAGTAGCTGGTGGCTGTTTCTGGTGTTTAGATGCGGTCTACCGCTCTCTCAACGGCGTTTCCGATGTGATCTCAGGTTATGCAGGTGGCGCCAAACCCAACCCCACCTACGAAGAGGTATGCACAGGAACTACTGGTCACGCCGAAGTAGTCAAGGTTGTCTTCGATGAGGACGTTATCCCCGCTGAAGTGATCTTGGATGTCTTCTTCACTCTGCATGACCCACGCCAGCTCAACCGCCAAGGCAACGACGTTGGTACGCAGTATCGCTCTGCGATGTTCTTTGACGGTGAAGAGCAAAAAGAGCTCTTCCAAGCATCCATTGATCGTGCGAACGAATACTGGGGTGGGGGACTGGTCACCACCCTCGAACCTTTGGGTGAGTTCTTTGACGCAGAGGAATATCACCAGAATTTCTTTGCCCGTAATCCTGGCCAGGGCTATTGCCTTGCTGTTGCCGTGCCCAAGGTCAACAAGGTTCGCGCTTCATTTGCTAGCTACATCAAGGACTAACTTTTCCTAGTCCTCCACAGGGCAGGTAGTTGAGTTCTTCACCTCAATTAGGGGTTTACTTCTGCTGCCCTGAAGTGATGTGACGCATGCTTCGTTCACGTATTCACGAACGAAAGGACGTCATCATGACGGACAACATCACACTCACGGGCTTGGTTGCGACAACTCCACGCCATTTGACCACCAGTGAAGGCCTTGCCATCACAAGCTTCCGCTTAGCTTCCAGCCAGCGTCGCTTTGATCGAGCCAGCAACCGCTGGGTCGATGGCGACACCAATTGGTACACCGTCTCCAGTTTCCGCACCCTTGCCGAGAACGCTGCGACCTCGGTTTCTAAAGGTGACCGGGTAATTGTCACCGGCAAACTGCGCATTCGTGACTGGGAAAACACCGACCGCTCCGGCACCACCGTCGAGATCGAAGCCGAAGCTCTCGGTCACGATCTCAGTTGGGGCATTTCTTCCTACACGCGAAACTCCTCTTCAACTGAAGTGACTTCGGTTGCAGAAGATGATTGGGGCGGGCTTCCAGACAAAGACGGCGATGATGAGGATTTACCGCTTGCTGCCAAAGGGCGCAAAAAGGTTGCTGCATAGCCTGAGTGCTTCACGTAAAGCACAAACACAGAACGCCCCCTTTAGACTTGGGGGCGTTCTGTCATGTTGAAGGAAGGAGAGTCATGAACACTCGAGTTATCGCCATGGGTGTGGCTCTCGTTGGCTTTCTTGGGCTCACTGGTTGTGCGGCACAGGCGCCAACGCCAGAGGCTTCTTCAACCTCCTCAGAATCTGAAGTGGCAACGCCCAAGCCCACCAAGGATCCTGTTTTCTTGCCCTCGGGAAGTGCAAAAGACAATCTCTACTTCTTTTCTTGGGTCATTGAGAAGTCTTTGGCAGCAGATCCTGCAGCTGATTCCTTTGCAGTTGCGCAGGCTGTGGGAGCTGCAGGCTTTGATCCTGCCACTGTTCAATTCACGTTCTCTCGTACTGCTGCGGGTTTAGCCGCCGACACTTCTGAAGTTGCGGTTCAACTCGGTGGCCAATGCCTCATTGGCCAGTTCGGCCCCGTTGCCCCGAAAGTTATTGCTCGAGTGCTTCCTGTTTTGGCTTCAGGTGGATGTCTCCTTGGAACGGAAGTTCAGAGCTTGGGCTAACGCCTAGAATTGAGCCATGGCTGAGTTCATTTATTCCATGGTTCGTGCCCGCAAGGCAGTGGGCGACAAGCTCATTCTCGATGACGTCACAATGTCGTTCTTCCCTGGCGCCAAGATTGGTGTCGTTGGCCCCAATGGTGCTGGTAAGTCGACCATTTTGAAGATCATGGCTGGTCTTGACACCCCTTCGAACGGCGAAGCAAAGCTGAGTGCTGGCTACACCGTAGGCATTCTCATGCAGGAGCCTGTCTTGGATGAAACCAAGACCGTTCTGCAGAATGTGCAAGATGGTGTCGGCGAAATCATGGGCAAGATCAACCGCTTCAACGAGATTTCTGCCGCCATGGCTGAACCTGATGCCGACTTCGACACTCTTCTTGCTGAGATGGGAACTCTCCAGGAAGACATCGATGCTGCAAACGGTTGGGACCTCGACTCTCAGCTCGCACAGGCCATGGACGCACTTCGTTGCCCACCCGGAGACTGGCCAGTCGACAAGCTCTCTGGTGGAGAGAAGCGCCGTGTTGCGCTGTGCAAGCTCTTGCTGCAGAAGCCAGACCTTCTTCTCCTCGACGAGCCCACTAACCACCTCGATGCTGAGTCTGTGCTCTGGCTCGAGCAGCACCTGTCAAAGTACCCCGGCGCTGTCCTTGCCGTCACACACGACCGGTACTTCCTCGACCACGTTGCTGAGTGGATTGCAGAAGTAGACCGCGGTCACCTCTACCCCTACGAAGGTAACTACTCCACCTATCTCGAGAAGAAGCGTGAGCGTCTTGAGGTTCAGGGCAAGAAAGACGCGAAGCTTGCTCGTCGTCTTTCGGAAGAACTCGACTGGGTTCGCTCCAACGCTAAGGGTCGCCAGGCAAAGTCCAAGGCACGTCTAGCCCGCTATGAAGAGATGGCTGCGGAGGCTGAAAAGACCCGCAAACTCGACTTCGAAGAAATCGTTATTCCTGCGGGCCCACGCTTGGGTTCCATGGTTCTCGAGGTCAAGAACCTCAAGAAGGGCTTCGGCGATCGAACCCTGATTGATGGCCTGTCCTTCTCGCTTCCTCGTAACGGCATTGTTGGCATTATCGGCCCTAACGGTGCTGGTAAGTCGACCCTGTTTAAGACCATTGTGGGTCTCGAAGAGGCAGATGGTGGTGAAGTCAAGATTGGTGAAACAGTCAAGATTTCCTACGTCGACCAGAGCCGTGGCGGCATCGACCCCAACCTGAACCTCTGGGAAGTTGTTTCTGATGGTCTGGACTTTATCCAGGTTGGAAACGTCGAAATCCCCAGCCGTGCGTATGTCTCCACTTTCGGTTTCAAGGGACCAGACCAGCAGAAGAAGGCAGGTGTGCTCTCCGGTGGTGAGCGTAACCGCCTGAACCTGGCGCTGACTCTCAAGCAGGGTGGAAACCTTCTCCTTCTCGATGAGCCCACAAACGACTTGGACGTGGAAACGCTCGGAAGCTTGGAGAACGCTCTTCTTGAGTTCCCGGGTTGTGCTGTGGTCATCACACACGACCGGTGGTTCCTCGACCGCATCGCGACCCACATTCTTGCTTACGAAGGTACAGACGAGAACCCCAGCTACTGGCACTGGTTCGAGGGAAACTTCGAATCCTACGAAGAAAACAAGATCGAGCGCCTTGGTGCTGATGCGGCAAAGCCACACAGCAGCACCTACCGCAAGCTCACTCGCGACTAGGACATGACAATGCGTTTACACATTCCCACCAGTATCCGTTGGTCTGACCTGGATGCCTACGGGCATGTGAACAACGCAGCCATGTTTGGTCTGCTCGAGGAAGCACGTATTCATGCTTTTTGGGCAGGGGACTCCGGTCACGGTGACGATCACTTGGCTACCCGCATTCTCGAAGGTGGGCCTACGGCTGACACCTTCACGCTGATTGCGCACCAAGAAATTGAGTACTTGGCTCCGATTCCTTACATGCGTGAACCACTCGATCTGCAGATGTGGCTGGGTCACGTCGGCGGTGCCAGCTTGGACGTCTGTTACGAGATTTACTCGCCCACACAAACAGCAACAGCAGAAAACCCTCAGCAGCTCTTTGCTAAGGCAACGACCACCATTGTTCTCGTGGATGCGAAGACCACAAGGCCTCGTCGCCTCACAGATATCGAGCGCGAAGCTATTGCGCCTTACACCGGAGACAACATTGTCTTCAAGCGTCGCTCCTAGCTTCTGATTAGTCAGAACTACGCGGTGTAAATCACGCCGTCCCGAACCTCAATAGGGATTTCGGGAAGTGGTGTTGGAGCAGGACCACTGAGAACCTTGCCGTTGGTGGGGTCAAAGAACGACGCGTGGCAATCGCACACGATTTCTTTGTCGCGGCATCCCACTAAACAGCCTTGGTGTGTGCAGACAGCACTAAATGCTTTGAATTCACCTTCAGTCACTTGGGTGACAACCATGGGGACATCGTCAACAGTGAAATTGAGTCCGCCACCGACGGGAACGGCGCTGGCTTTGCCAACCTCAACACCAGTCTGTGTGGCAACTGTTGGTGCTGCCGTTTCTTCTGCTGAACAACCGGCCAAGCCGATAGCAATTCCAGCTGCTCCTACAGCGCCCAGCCCCAGCACCTCACGGCGGGAAAGTTTGGGAGTGAGATTACGTGCAGCCATTACTTGTCCAATCCGGGAACGCGAACCATGCCCTCTTGGGCAACGGAAGCAAGAAGTATTCCCTCACGAGAATAGATACGTCCAAAGGATAAACCTCGTCCGCCCTGGGCGCTAGGAGATTCCTGAACGTAGAGCATCCAGTCATCCACGCGGCCTTGGCGGTGGAACCACATTGCGTGGTCCAAGCTCGCAGTTTTGCGACCGGGTTGAACCCACGGAATACCGTGACGGCGGAAGATAGGTTCCAGGATTGTGTAGTCGCTGGCATAAGCCAGCGCAGCACGATGCAACATGGGGTCATCGGGTAAAGGGGAGAGCGCTTTCATCCAGACAGCCTGGTGGGCAACGTGAGGTCCTTCGACGCTCATATAGATCGGTGACTCCACGTGACGCAGGTCAAAGGGGCGCTGATTAGCCCAATATTGCGCAACAGGGTGATCGATGGGACCCAGAAGTTCACCGGCAGTGGGAAGAGATTCAGGGTCGGGAATATTGGCCGGCATTTCTATCTGGTGATCGAGGCCTGGATCCTCTGTTTGGAAAGACGCAATCATCGAAAAGATCGGCGCACCGTCTTGGTAAGCCTGTGTTCGGCGAGTGGAAAAGGAGCGCCCATCGTGAATCCGGTCCACAGAAAAATCAATCGGCTTTGAAATATCTCCCGCACGCAAAAAGTATCCGTGCAGGGAGTGCACAGGGCGGTCATCATTGAGTGTTTTGGAAGCAGCAATCAGCGACTGCGCAAGAACCTGTCCTCCATACACGCGACCATGTGGCATGAACTGGCTGGGGGCAGAGAAGCGGTCCTCACCGTTGACGGAAGGCTCTTCGGTCAGGTGCAGAGTCTCGAGTAAAGCCTCGATGTTTTCGTGCATGTGTTCTGGCTGCATAAGTCCCTCGTG
>NZ_CAKZII010000175.1 GCF_936931525.1 uncultured Aurantimicrobium sp. | reverse complement strand
GACCAAGCATCGATGCAGTCGGTGATGAATGCGGCCCGCACAGCTATCCGTGATGCATCCTCGAGTGGCTTGGTTGCTGTCTATCGTGTGCCCGATCAGGAACCCAATGCGCTTGCTCCGCAGAACTTCTCCAGTCCTGAACTCACCGGAGGAGTGATCACTCCGGAACTCAAGGACCAGGTTGTCACCACTGCTGACCAGCAGTTCTGGCAATCAGTTGAGCTGCCCATCAATGGCGTCCTTGTTCCAGGTGTTGTTGTCGGCTCCCAGTTGGATATCCCAGGAGCTGGCACCTACGAACTCTTCATTGGCTATGACTTCCAACAGTCTGAACAAACATTGCTCTTTATTCAGCAGGTTCTGTGGTTCTCAGGTCTTGGCCTGTTGATCCTGGTCGGGGGAGTGGCATGGTTCGTATCCCGCATGGTGGTTTCGCCGCTGAAGAATGCGGCTGAAACTTCGCAGAAGCTTGCAGCTGGTGACCTGGCCGTGCGGATCCCTGAAAAGGGCGAAGACGTAGTAGCCACGCTTGCTCGTTCATTCAACGACATGGCAGGCAGTATGCAGCGCCAGTTGACGGAGCTCGCAGACCTTTCTGTCATGCAACAACGCTTTGTCTCCGACGTCTCACACGAGCTCCGCACACCGCTCACCACCATCAAGCTCGCAGGTGATGTTCTCTTCCAAGAACGAGAGAGCTTTGACTCCAAAACCAGGCGCAGCACTGAACTCTTGAATGCTCAGGTTCTCCGCTTTGAGAAGCTCTTGGGTGACTTGCTCGAGATCAGTCGCTATGACGCGGGAAGTGTGAACCTCGAGCCTGAGCCTACAAATGTTGCCGGACTAGTTCAAGATGTGGTGGGCACCATGACCACCTTGGCGGAGCAGCATGGTTGTGATCTGTCCCTCACCGCCCCAGGTGGTCACTTCGACGCAGATATTGATCCACGTCGCGTTCGCCGCATCTTGATGAACCTCATTGGTAACGCCATTGAACATGGTGAGCAGAAAGCCATTGATGTCGCCGTGGACTCCAACGCCACTGCTGTGGCCATTAGCGTTCGTGACCACGGTGTCGGTATGGATCCTGAACAACTAGAGCAAGTCTTCAGTCGCTTCTGGCGTGCAGATCCATCCCGCCAACGAACTTTGGGCGGCACCGGCTTGGGCTTAGCCATCTCGTTAGAAGACGCCCGCGTTCACAACGGACAGCTCGATGTGTGGGCAGCTCCGGGTGAAGGTGCCCTGTTCCGCCTCACCTTGCCCCGGGAACTTGATGTTCCCATTGCTTCTTCACCATTGCCTCTCGACCCCACTGATGAATCAGGCAGGGAGTCGTAATGTCACAGAAGCTATCGCGGGGAACAGCTATGGCACTGGCCATCTTGGCTGTGTTTGTGCTGACTGCGTGCTCAGGTATTCCTCGGACCAGTGGTGTGAATCAGGGCTCTGCGGTCGTTCCTGTTGAAGACGATGCCATTGAGTTCTTGCCTTCTGGCCCTGTTGAGGGCGCCACCATTGAACAGATTCTCCGTGGCTTTGTTGAAGCATCTTCTTCCCCGGTCAGTGACTATGCCATTGCCCGGCAGTTCCTTACCCCTGAGTTCGCTGCGAAGTGGGATGCCACCACAGGTGTGAGCGTGGATGCGGGTCTCCGGACGGTGACCCAAACAGCAGAAGGCCAAGGTCAGTTGACCTATTCACTCAATGCGCTTGTTGACTCCCAGGGAAATTATGCAGATGTTTCTCCGCCCCAATCCATCACGAGCGACTACTCCTTCCAAGAAGTAGAAGGACAATGGCGCATCAGTGCCGCACCTAATGGTGTCGTGATGGATCGCTTCACCTTCGACCAGGTGTACCAAGCACACCCGTTGTATTTCTTTGACTCCACCAACTCCATGCTGGTTCCGGACGTCAGATTCTTCCCCAACGGCGCATCAGCCAGCACACGCATTACCAAGGCGTTGTTGGCTGGGCCATCTGGATGGCTGTCAGCCAACGGCGCCGCTCACACCAGCTTCCCTTCCGGAACTGCACTTGTGGCAGACACTGTCCCTGTTTCCAAGGGAACGGCAACGGTTGACCTCAACTCAGCTGCACTTTCTGCGGATCCCACGATTATTCGTCAGATGAAGCAGCAACTTTCTGCCAGTTTGCAGTCTGTAGACAACATCACTGCGGTGAACATGTTGGTGGATGGTGCTGTTCTCAACAACGCCATCTCAAGTTCAATTGACTCCGTGTTGCCTAAGCCCGTTGATTCCAGGCCACTGGTGTTGACGGATAAAACCTTCGGTTACTGGACTGGGTCCAAAGTTGAAACAGTGACTCAGCTCTCACCGGTGTTGATGGGGCAACAGCCTTCCGCCATTACAACCTCTGCCGGAAACACCTTGGCGTCCATCCTCACGACAGAGGGAGCCTCTTTTGTTCGCAATGGCAACGCGCAGTTGGTCGATACACGTTCAGATTTGATCGCTCCAGCGTTAGATAACTTTGGCTATCTCTGGTCTGTTCCTGCTGATCAGCCCGGCAAACTCTTCGTTATCTCCACTGACGGCAAACAGCAGCAACTCGATGTTCCCTGGACTGGAGCGGACAACATCCTCTCCTTGTCCCTCTCTCGAGACGGTTCCCGCGTGCTGGCGCTGCTGCAGTTTGGCGACACCTATCAGCTGGTGGTGAGCGCTTTGGTCCGCGGAGAGAAATCAGTGCCTTCTCAACTGGGTGTTCCTGTGACGCTCTCCTTGGCAGCCGGAGTCCCCATCACCGCAGCATGGGTGGACTCCACCACGGTGGTGAGTGTGTCAGCCGTAGCTAATGGTGGCTCTAGTGTCCGAACGCAGGTCATTGGCGGACAGGGTCTCGATCTCCCCGTTGTGACTGCAGGGACGCCTCTCTCGGTCGCCGGAGCAAATACCGTAGCTGGTATTCGAATCCTCACTTCTGATGGTCAGGTGCTCACCCAGCGCAGCAGTGCCCAGTGGCAAAGCACGGTCACGGGTGTGGCAACGCTCGCTGTTCAGCAATAACAGCCCCGGCAACAACTTATCCACGGATAAGTGGAAAGAGCCTCAGGGTTTCTAGTGAATCCGGCACACTCCGAGCATGTGGAGTTTTCAGGAATTCAAAGAGCACTGTGCGGATGCCCTAGCGCTTGCACTTCCAATTAGTTGTGCGGGGTGTGATCGCCCAGATCGGAATCTCTGCCAGGAATGCCGGGCTCGTCTCGTGGCAGACCTCCAATACCGGGAACTCTTTGACGCGGAAAGCCTGCAGCGACTTCCACTGTGGTTCGCTATGGAGCTCGGAGAGCCCCTCAGTGGCGTTCTACATCGATTCAAGGAGCAGGGACGAACTTCCGTGAGAAAACATCTGGCAGCACCTCTGAGGGAGGCAATGAAGGCCAGCTATGACTCGGTTCGGTCGCAGGAGCTGCCTCAGCGCATCAGTTGGGTAGTGCCGCCGTCCAGCAGGGCCAGTTTTCGTCAGCGCGGGTATTCACCAATTGCCCTGCTTGCCACAGCGGCAGGAGTGAAGCTGGAAAAACTACTCAGCATCAATCGCACACGAGCAGACCAATCGCAGCTGGGTCGAATGCAACGATTCAGCAATATGAAGGGCGTCTACCGGTCTTTGCCAGCTGCACAGGGAAAGAAAATCATCCTCGTCGATGACGTCCTCACCACTGGTGCAACCCTGCTGGAATGCGCCCGGGCACTGCGTGCCGGGGGCGCGGACGTGGTGGGATCTGCCGTCCTTGCCTACACTCCCAAAAACTTTCAGGACACTCGCAGGGAAAATGCGTGACATTTAGCTCCAAACAGGACTACATTTTCTACAACATCGATTGGCGTGAAAGGATCGCCCAAAAGTTGGGCGTAAACGCCAACTA
>NZ_CAKZII010000174.1 GCF_936931525.1 uncultured Aurantimicrobium sp. | reverse complement strand
AACCCACCGAGACCTACTCTTCGTCTCCTCACCTCTTCACCGACCTCAACATCCCTACCGATGCCAAGGGTCGCCTCAAGTCCACCCCTCCCACCAAGACCGCCGAGGGCCACACTGGCCGTCAGCGTGATGGCGAGAAGCGTGAAGGTTCGGGTGACCGTAACCGTCGCCGCGTGAACAACCCACCCAAGCACGTCAGCCCCGAAGGCACTCACGGCGTTGCCGGCGGTGCTCACGACGGCCGTGGTGAAGAACACCACGACGGCAACAACCCTTCTCGCACGCGCACACGTAACCGTCGTCGTGGCCCAGGTCTCGGCGGAGCATAAGTAGTTCGTTCATGAACATCGGCGAAGATGAAATAGCGCTGTTGGTGCGGGTTATTCCGCTTGCCATCGGTGCTTCCTTCACTCCGTCGTTGTTGGGTCTTCAGCTGCTCTCAACCAGCTCATCGAAGTGGATTCGTCGCAGCATTGCTGTGGCATCCGGTTCGGGTAGTGCGTTCCTACTGGCGTGTATTTTGCTCACCGCTGGCTTTGCCACGCTTCCCAAGCCTGCCCAACACTCCCCCGACATCATTGGCGGAATTGTCTGGGCAACTGCTGCTGTGGTGTTGACCGGAGTCGCTGTGTGGTTATTTATTCCTCACCGCGACTTGGCAAAAAAGGCAGAACAGGGCCTGACTAACCGCATAGCAAAAGCCAAGACCGTGACCTTCTTTGCTTTTGCCTTTGCCCTGAGCATCAAAGACATCACGAGCTTCGCCATGCTGGTTCCCGCTATTCACGATGTGACTGCGGCGCGCATTCCCTGGTGGCTTCAACTCCCCACGGTTCTCTTGGTCTATATCCTCGCGATGGTGCCGGTATTGCTTCCACCACTGTGGCGTTTGATTCGCGGCGAAAAAGGCAATGTGCAGTTGACCAAAATGTTCCACTACACAATGGATCACCAGTTCCAGATTCTGGGCGTCATTGCTGCCATCTTTGCTATTTACTGCGCACTGATTGCCATTGGCCCCAACGAGTTTGCACTGATTGGGTAGTTGGAGAAACACATGTATTCAGCACAGTTCATTTTCAAGCCCGGAACCTATGACGACGAGTTCTATCGACTTGATGACGCCATTGAAGAATTCGTGCAGGCGATGCCTGGCTACCTCGGCGTTGAGCGTTGGCTTGCCCCAGAAGGTGGAGTGAAGAACTCCATTTACTACTTCGCGGACAAAGAGACTCTGACGGAGTTCTCTCGTTTCCCCGACCACCTCACCGCCAAAGCTGGCGTTCAGCGCTGGTATGACGGATACGAAGTTGTCATTTCAGAGGTCGTCGCCGCCTACGGCGACGGCAAGATTGAAAGCATCGCCTCAAGCGTTAAAGGCAAAGGTTCTTTCTACGCAGGATAACTCGGCGAAGCGCCAGTTCCCTGCTCGATAATCTTTGCCAACATTTCTGGCTCGGTGGTGAATTCTCCGGGCTGGTTGGGCTTGCCCGTGCCGTGGTAATCACTTGATCCCGTAATGATCAATCCACGTTCCTGACAGATCTCACGCAGAATCGTCTTGCCCGGTTCCATGTTTTCGCGGTGTTCAATTTCGTAGCCGCCCAGACCGGCATCGATCAATCGATCGATGTATTCCATCGGGGCAACACGACCCTTCGTGGTGGGGTGGGCCATCACAGGAACGCCGCCAGCAGCACGAATGAGCTTCACTGCCGAAACGGGATCTAGGGCATATTGAGAAACGTAGTAGGGGCCATTCTTCGACAGGATGCCATCAAAGGCCTCGCCGCGTTCCCCAATAATCCCTTGTGCAACAAGAGCATCAGCCAAGTGGGGTCGACCTAAAGACTTTCCTGAAGCAGCGACCTGTTCCATCACGTGTTCCCACGTGATGTCATAGTCAGCACCGACGTTCTCGGTCATCTGACGGAGGCGGTTCTCGCGGTCATTCTGAAGTTTGTCCAGCTCCTGCGCGAGAGGGGCAAAGTTGGGGTCCACAAGATAAGCCAGGATATGGATGCTCCCGTGTTCGATACGCGAGCTGAACTCCATGCCAGGAATAAATGTCATCCCTAAACGCAGACACTCTTCGCGGGCTTCATCCCAGCCATCTGCGGTGTCATGGTCGGTGAGAGCCATGGTGCGAACGCCAGCAGCGTGCGCTTCCCGAACTACCTCAGTGGGCGAACCTGTGCCATCAGAGACATTGCTGTGGAGGTGCAGGTCGATAGGGCCTTGGGCTCTCAAGAATGCTTCCACCCTTTCACTCTATGCCTGACTGGGGACAAGCGAGCACTTTCTTGAGCGAGCAGTGCCAGACTGGATGCATGAACTCCGAGGAAGCAACCCACGAGGTCCCCAAAGGCACTGAAAACCGCTCCACAACGCCCGGTTCAGACACCTTCAAGCACTACATCTCTAGCCAGTGGGCTGATCGTGCTGAAGAAATCCCTGCCCCTCGCGAACAAGCTTCCTTTGCTGCGGCACGTCGTGCTGAACTGAGCAAGAAATACCCAGGCAAGCGTCTGGTGATTCCTGCCGGAGTAATGAAGCGTCGCAGTAATGACACGTTCTACCACTTTCGTGCCGATTCAGCCTTTAGCTGGCTTACAGGTTGGGGCTCGGATAGCGAACCCGATTCCGTTCTTGTGATGGAGCCCACTGCATCTGGCCATGGGTCCACCTTGTATTTCCGCGAGCGCGCCGGCCGTGACTCTGACGAGTTCTATGCCAACAGCGACATTGGTGAGTTTTGGATTGGCCCTCGCCCTTCACTGACTCAGGTCGCTGGAGATCTCGGCATTGCCACACGCCACCTGGATGAACTTCCTGCCAAGGATGCAGAAGTAACAGAGCTCCCTAGTGACCTGGCTCAAGATCTCTCTGAGATGCGTTTGGTCAAGGATGAGTTTGAAATCAACGAGATGCGCGAAGCGGTTGCGGCAAGCATCCGAGGCTTTGCTGACATTGCTCGCGTACTGCCTGCGATTGCGGGGAATAAGCGCGGTGAACGTTTAGTAGAAGGCGCGTTTGCCTCCCGTGCTCGCTTGGAAGGCAATGGTGTCGGTTACAACACCATTGCTGCCAGTGGTGCCCACGCCTGCATCCTGCACTGGGTGACTAACGACGGTGTGGTCAATGACGGCGATCTCATCTTGATTGACGCTGGCGTGGAGCGCGATAGCTACTACACAGCTGATGTCACTCGAACCCTTCCCGTAAATGGAACCTTCACTCCTATTCAACGCAAGGTCTATGAAGCAGTGCGAGAAGCAGCTGATGCAGCCTTCGCCATGGTGAAGCCCGGCATTACCTTCCGCGATGTTCACAACACCGCCATGGGCGTGATTGCGAAGAAGACTGCTGAATGGGGCTTGCTCCCTGTCACTGCTGAAGAGGCCCTGCTGCCTGAAAACGGTCATCACCGTCGTTACATGGTTCATGGCACGAGTCACCATTTGGGTATTGATGTGCACGACTGCGCCCAGGCACGTCGTGAGATGTATATGGACGGCATCGTGAAGGAAGGCATGATCTTCACGATTGAGCCTGGTCTCTACTTCCAGCCCGATGACCTGACCGTGCCTGAGGAATACCGTGGCATCGGCGTTCGTATTGAGGATGACATTCTGGTCACGGCCACTGGAGCTGAGAACCTCACTATTGCCTTGCCTCGCACCGCTGATGACGTAGAAGCATGGCTTGCTCCTCACGCAGCTGCCGCGAAAGC
>NZ_CAKZII010000173.1 GCF_936931525.1 uncultured Aurantimicrobium sp. | reverse complement strand
GCAGGTCGTGACGCTAAGGGTCAGCACATCGCTAACCTTTTGGCACTTGCTCCAGATGAGCAGGTCACCCAGATTCTCGACATCCGCGACTACAAGGCAGCTCAGTACCTCGCCCTGGCAACGCGCGATGGTTTGATCAAGAAGACTGCACTGACCGAATACGACACCAACCGCACCGGTGGCATCATCGCCATCAAGCTGCGCGAAGGTGACGAGCTCGTCTCAGCACTTCTCCTTGAAGCTGACTCGGACGTTCTCCTCGTTTCACGTAAGGGTATGAGCATCCGCTTCACCGCAACCGATGAGGCTCTGCGCCCCATGGGTCGTTCGACCTCTGGTGTGACCGGCATGAAGTTCCGCGGCGGAGACAGCCTGCTGTCTGCCTCGCTGGTATCTGACTCTGGTTTCGTCTTTGTCGTCACCGAGGGTGGCTACGCCAAGCGCACCTCTGCTGACCAGTACCGCACACAAAACCGTGGCGGCCTGGGTATCAAGGTGGCCAAGCTCAGCGAAGACCGCGGAGATCTGGTCGGATCACTCATTGTTGGTGAAGAAGACGAAGTTCTCGTTGTCCTCGAAACCGGCAAGGTTGTCCGCTCGGCAGTGAACGAAGTTCCTGCCAAGGGACGTGACACCATGGGTGTTGTCTTCGCCCGATTTGAAGAGGGCGACAAGATTCTTGCCGTCGCACGCAATTCAGAGCGTAATCTTGAGTCTGCAGAAGATGCAGTTGAAGAAGAAGTAGAAGCAATCAGCGGAGACGCTGTAGTGGAAGAGGCACCAAATGAGTAACGCATTGGCACAGAAGCTCAAAGACAAGCTTCCCAAGAGCGAGCCCAGGGCACCTAAGGGTCCTGAGGCTAAGCAGGTTCGCCTGAAGCTCGTTTATGTCGACTTCATGTCTGCGCTCAAGATGTCGTTCCTTCTTGGTTTGGCACAGTTCATCGTTGTCGTTGTTGGCACTTTGCTTCTGTACTTAGTCTTCGTTCAGACCGGTATCTTCGAGACCGCGAACAGCGTTGCTGGTGAGGTTCTGGGAAGCAATTCCTTCGACATCAACAGCATTGCGTCCATTGGTAAGACTGTGGGCGCAGCGGCTGCAGTTGGCTTGGTCAACCTGATCGTCATCACTGTCATGGGTGCAATTTGCGCGGTTCTTTACAACGCAGCAGCCAAGATTACGGGCGGTTTGTCGGTTGGTTTCACCAACCAGCAGTAACCAACCCAAGGCTCGATTTAGAGATTTGCCGGGATTCCGGTAGTCTCGAATCTGCCTAAGCGGGGCTATAGCTCAGGTGGTTAGAGCGCTTCACTGATAATGAAGAGGTCCCAGGTTCAAGTCCTGGTAGCCCCACGCAATTGCTCTTTATATTTTGATGTAAAGTAGTAAAAGCAATCGGGGCCTTAGCTCAATTGGTAGAGCGCCTGCTTTGCAAGCAGGAGGTCAGGAGTTCGATTCTCCTAGGCTCCACAACAAGAAACACCCTCCAGAAATGGAGGGTGTTTTGTTTTACTTCTTGGGACGTAGTGACCTGTAGTCCCAGATGATCTCTGTGCTCAAGCGGAGATAGCGCCTGAGGTCTTCCACGTTGATTGCTGCAACATCCGTATATGTGATGCCGGCGGCCCTGTGCTTGCCGATGCCAAGAAGCCCAGGCTCTGAAAAGTCTTTCCCGCTCCAGAACAAGACCTTCACGCCATGCTTGTGGTCTTGGTATCCCACAACAGGGATGTCGTCGAGAAAGAAAACGGGTGCTCCGTGCCAGACCTTGAAGGTGGCAGTTGGAAGTGCCTGTTGGAACTCTTCAAAGAGGAAGTCAATGACAGGGCGGTTGTCAGCATCTGCTGCTTCGTTGTATTTCACAACATCATTCATGGGTTCAGACTACGCTGAACAGCAGAATCACTTTCTCAATGAGGAGAGGTAATCAAAGTGAACAAACTCAGCCCATCAACAACTAAGACCCTTCACATCATTCTCTTGGCAGTTACTTTTGTCATGATTGCTATTGCACTGGTGCAGATGTTCCAAGGGCAGCAAGTAAACATGACCTTTGGCTGGATTGTCACCATCCTGATCTTCATTGACATTCTTGTCGTGAAGGTTTTCGGTTCAAAAAGCAGTTAGGAATTCTGTGTCTTCACGAGATATGCGCGACAAAAAGGGAAACCTGCGCCGCAAACTCGTAGAGATGCCTGCGGACGTGAAGTTAGCGCTGGAACAGAACGGCCTGCGTGCTGACTATGACCACAGGCCTGCGTATCAACGCAATGACTACCTGGCGTGGATCACCCGTGCTGTTCGGCAAGAGATTCGTCAGAAGCGCCTGAACCAAATGCTTGATGAGCTGAAGAAGGGTGGCGTCTATATGCGGATGGACCACCCCGCTTCAAAGAAGTAGTTAGTACCAGTAGTCCTTGCGCAGGCGCGAGTAGAGACCCAGGAACTTAGTCTCGAACTTGTTCCACAGCTTCTGCTTGGAGTTCAAGGGATACTCAAACGCGGGCATGTAGGTGTCAACGGTGGAGTTGAAGCCTGTCTTGAAGTGCCAGAGGCCTTCCATAGCTCCTGCAGTGATGTTCTCAGGGTCTGGAACGTTACCCAGGTCATAGGCTTCAAAGCCTTCAGCTTTGAGATCACGCATGATGGTCCACTGCATCAGGTGAGGAGCAGGCAGGCGCTTCTGGGTGCGAATAGAGCCGCCGTCTTTGTACCAGGCCTTTTTGCCGAAGGTGAAGACTACGGCAGCAGCAATCAGCGTGCCTTCATGGTGTGCTTGGTAGAGGTAGGCCTGGCCAGCAGCATCGAAGGTGCCCCACGCCTTGCGCAGGTAGTCTTCGGAACGGAAAAACGCACCAGAGCGATCCTTGGTTCCTCCAACGAGCTGAAGAAGCTGAACAATGTTCTCTTCGGTGAAGGGAACGCGGTTGACCTCAATGTCTGCCTTCATGGCAAAGCGGAGGTGATTGCGGGCCTTGGGGCCAAAGTTCGCAAACATGGTGTCTTCGTCAGGAGTGAGGTCAACGGTGACTGACCACTGATACTGCGAAGGGTAGGCCTCAACCCAGCCATTGCTCTTGTAGGCAGCGATCAGCTCTGGATCACTCTGCTGGTAAGTCTCAATCTTGTAAGCAAGGTTCTTTCCACCGCGCAGCTTCTTGGCATAGTCGGTGAGGACTTTCACCTTCTCTGGTGTTATTCCAGAGACACGGGGAGCGTGAATGAGGTTGCCCAAACCGAATGCTGGTCGAGTGAACTCTTGAACGGCAAGAACTTCTGCGCCAGAGGAATCAGTCAGGTGCTGACCAGAAGGTTCCCAACCGGAACCTGTCTTGAACTGTGCCCAAGCCAGTGATTGCATGAAGTGAGGGTGGTGTTGCGTGCGCAACACGGCGTCATTCCATGATTCTGGGGACTGTGAGCCGGTCATTGCTCCAGTATCTCGCAGGTCAGTCCTCTGACTCAGGTGACTCCCCGGCATCGAGGCCATCGAGGAAGCGGTTACCCCCAGCACAAATAGCCAGTGCCGTTTCAATGAGGGTTTCGAGGTCTTCAGACTCGAGCATGGTGTGTTGTTCCTGAGGAGGGACAGGCAGCATGGCTGCCAGCTGCCAGATTGCAGCAACAGGTTCTTCAGAGATTTCAGTGTCTGGTTCCCACATCATTTCGCCATACTTACTGGCACGGGTGAGAAGTCCACGAACCTCGAGTTCCAGAGTCATGCGCTGGGAATCAAACTTGTCATCCCAGACCAGGTCGGGGAGGTAGGCAACCTCTGCACGAGGGTAAGGATCTGCTTCGAGCCATTTCGTCACGACAAAGCGCCTTGTTCCGGTGGCGGTGATACCGAGGTGCTCATCAGTCATGCCAAAGTCTTCAACTTTGGCCACGGTGCCAATGGTGAGGCGTTCAGGCTGTTCGCCGGCTGCCACGCGCTGGGGGTGGAGGGGAACACCGAAGACAGGGTTCTCCGAGCCAACCAGATCGCCCATGAGCTTGAGATAACGGGGTTCAAACACTCTCAATGCCAAAGGCATGAAAGGCATCAAGACTGACCCCACAGGAAATTGGGGCAGAACTAAAGCCATGAGGGCTTATTCGTCTTCAGAGACCCAGAGTTCGTCGTCAGCACGGAAGGTCTGCCAGACAACGTAACCAACACCAAGAAGAGCAGCGATACCAATTCCTGCAGCAATGTACTTACCTGCGCTCGCGGTGGCGGCAGGGGCAACAGCCTTCTTTCCTGCAGCGAGCTTGGCAACCTGCTTTGTTACTTCTTTCACTCGCTTGTCGCGAGCAGCGTCGATAACCGAGAGGGTCGAACCAATAACGGAGGCAACGGTGGGCAGAACATCATCCACCAGCTTGTCGCGGGTGCTCTGAGCTGCCGCACGAGTTCCTCGAGCCACACGAGGGAAAACCTCTTCACTCGTGACGCGGCCGAGTTCACGGCTGGCTTCACGAACGACGGAACCTGCGTGAGCAAGAACGCGCTGCTGTTCGTGCAGAAGTTCCTCTGCGTGTGCCTTGAGTACTTCTGCTTCAGTCATCTTTTTGCGTGCCATAGTTCCATCTTGCCACTGTTGGCTGTGAATGCCACAAGAGCTGTTCCCCGGTGAGCGAACGAGGAGCATTTTCTGAGGCGCCGTGTGAAAAGATTGAGCCATGTCTATTCACACTGCAGTTGCCACGATGAACACCACTCTTGGCCCCATCAAGATCAACCTCTACGGAAACCACGCTCCTAAGACCGTGAAGAACTTCGTAGGTCTCGCCACTGGAGATATCGAGTGGACCGACCCCAAGACCGGCGCGAAGCGCAACGATCCTCTCTACAACGGCGTTGTCTTCCACCGCATCATCCCCGACTTCATGATCCAGGGCGGCGACCCTCTCGGAACCGGCACCGGCGGCCCTGGCTACCAGTTCGATGACGAGATCAACTCTGAGCTCAACTTCACCCAGCCCTACATCCTCGCGATGGCAAACGCTGGAACCTATGGCGGAAAGGGAACCAACGGTTCTCAGTTCTTCATCACCACTGCACCCACCACCTGGTTGCAGGGCAAGCACACCATCTTCGGTGCTGTTGAGGACGAAGCAAGCCGTGCCATTGTTGACCAGCTGGGCGCTGTCTCGACCGATGGTCGTGACCGTCCCCTCGACGACGTGGTGATTGAATCCATCACCATCGAGCAGGTCTAACTCTTCGTGAGCAACGAGACAGGCTTTGGGGCTACCGCTGAGGTAGCCCCTTCCTGTTATCGCCATCCGGATACACCCACCTTTATTCGCTGCCAGCGCTGTGAGCGCTCCGTGTGCGTGCAGTGCCAGGTTCCCGCCCCCGTCGGCGTAATCTGCCCTGAATGTTTAGGCCAGGCTCAGGCTCGAGCTCCACGAGTGGGCCGAGAAGCTTTGGGTGGCCGCAGTAATCAAACACCGGTGGTGACCTATTCGCTGATTGCGATTACGGCACTGTTTTATGTGATCCAGTGGATCCCCGGTTTAGGCGCCACCAACTACTTGGCTTATTCCCCGCTGTATAGCTATGGCGAATATGGGGCTATTGGGGCGCCCTACGAGCCGTGGCGCATGATTACCTCAGTTTTTACGCACTCAACAGGCTTTGTTTTCCACATCCTGCTGAATATGTATACGTTGTGGATTTTTGGACAAATGCTCGAGCGATTGCTGGGCAAGGCGCGCTTCATCACGCTCTATCTCGCTTCTGGCCTGGCCGGATCGCTGGGCGTCATGTTCTGGGCTCCTCATGACACTTTTGTTGTCGGCGCCTCAGGGGCCATCTTTGGCTTGATGGGTGCATTCCTTGTTATCCAACGAAAGCTGGGTGGGGAAACTACCCAGTTATTAGTGCTGGTTGGCATCAACTTGGTCATTGGCTTCTTGCCAGGGATGAGTATCTCGTGGCAAGCGCACCTGGGCGGTTTGCTCGGCGGAGCACTGCTGGGCTTTATCTTCGTGCAAACACGCAAATACACGCAGAAGAGACTTCAGCTTGCTCTGGTCAGCCTGACCGTGCTGGGTTTTGTGGCATTAGCCCTCTCGCATGCCCCGATCTTTGTGCAGGGTTAACAACGAGAGTTATCCACATGGTTGTCCACATGGGGAGAATTACACGCGTGTAATTAGAGTTAGCGCCACCGTGTGGTCATCAGGAAGCCGATGAAGGCAATGCCGAATCCGACCAGGATGTTCCATGAACCAAGAGCCAAGATAGGCAAGGTTCCCTGGCTGATGTAGAACACAATGATCCACACCAAGCCGATGAGCATGAAGCCAAACATGACGGGCTTGAACCAGACGGGGTTCGGTGCGTCTGCGCCGGTAGCCTCGGGGTTACGAGGAGCCTTCGTGCGCTTCTTCTTTTCTGCAGCCATAGTGCTCAAAAGTCTACCCGAATTCAGTAACTCCACAGGATGACAGCTTTCTGCCGGGTAAAGTTGGGTACGTGTTCAAGCCAGCAACTCTTTCCCGCATCATGGGCATTGTTGGCGAACTCCTCATCACTTTTGGCGCCATAGTCCTGCTCTTTCTTGCCTGGCAGCTGTGGATCAACAACGCTGTTGTTGCAAGCCAGCAGCAATCCGCTTCACAAGAACTCGTTCAAGAGTGGTCCACGGACAAAGACAAGATAGCCTCAGCTCCGTCAACAGAAGATTTTGGTCCAGCCCCGGCTTTCAAGGGAGCTGGTGAAGGCGCCAAGTTCGCCACGATTTACATTCCTCGTTTAGGGGCAGACTCCACACGCGTGGTGAAGAACAGCATTGATCTGACCACCGTCCTCAACAACGGTTACTACGGTCACTACCCTGATACCCAATGGCCCGGTCAACCCGGAAACTTTGCTGTGGCTGTCCACCGCACCAACTGGGGTAGTCCTTTTGGCGATGCCCCCAAGCTGCAAGTCGGCGACAAGATTTACGTGGAGACAGCTGACGGGTACTACACCTACGCCTTCCGGAACTACGAGTTTGTTCTGCCCTCAGCGGTCGATGTTCTCCTCCCTGTACCTGGAACAAATGCTTCTCCTGGAGACCAAAGCCTGCTCACCATCACCACATGTAATCCTTTACTCGGCGATGCAGAGCGCATGATTGTCTATAGCGTTTTGGAGTCATGGCGACCACGTTCAGCAGGTCCTCCTGCTGAGATGGCAGAGACACAGAAGGTGGACAAGTAATGTACGCAGCGTTGTGGCGAGTGCTTCCTGGCAGCCTCTGGGTCAAGATTGCGATCTTGACCGCGGCTGCCGCTGTCGTCATTACTGTTCTGATGGTCTTCGTCTTTCCCATCGTGGATACAGCAATTACGGTCAGAGACGTTACGGTTAATCAATGACCAGGATCTTGGTAATCGATAACTACGACAGCTTTGTCTACACCCTCAACGGGTATCTGCAAGAGCTGGGCGCACAGACTGTTGTTGTGCGCAACGACCAGATTCCCCTGGAAGAACTTGATGCCACTTTGGCCGAGTACGACGGTGTTCTCGTTTCTCCTGGCCCAGGTAAGCCATCAGATGCGGGTGTCTCAATTGCTGCAGTGCACTCTGCCCGCAAACAAAGCATTCCTTTGTTAGGTGTGTGCCTAGGCCACCAAGCAATTGGTGAAGCTTTCGGTGCGACCGTGACGAACGCTGAAGAGCTCATGCACGGCAAGACGTCACTGATCAACCACGACGACAGCACTCTCTATGCGGCTGTTCCCCAGCCTTTCACCGCAACCCGGTATCACTCTCTTGCAGTGGTGAACTCAACAGTTCCCGAAGAACTCGTCGTGACCAGCTCCACCACCGGTGGAGTGATCATGGGGCTTCAGCACGCAGAAGCACCCATTTATGGAGTTCAATTCCACCCAGAATCTGTCCTGACAGAGGGTGGTTACACCATGCTGGGCAACTGGCTTGAAGTGTGCGGCTTGGCAGGCGCAGCAAAGCTGGCTCTGACAAAGAGCCCACTTATTCGCTAGGAATTATCCTGCGCAGTAGGTAATGGTGACTGCGGTTCCCTGCGGTGCAACACCTGGTGCTGGAGACTGTGCTCGCACTGTTGGCTGTTCTCCCTTTGCACAGGTCGTATCTGCCTGAACGGTAGGAGTAATCGACAAGGTGCTCAAGAGGTTGTTGGCGTCAGTGACCGTCTTGCCCTTGAGATCGGGAATCTCAATCTTTCCATCAGAGACCAGCAGGTTGACCTTGCTGCCTTGAATGAGCTTGGTGCCTAGGGTTGGTGTGGTGCTGATGACCAAGCCAGCTGCATACGAAGGTGAGTGTCCCTCCGTGGTGGTTCCCACTACTAAGCCGACTGCTTCCAGTTGGACCTTTGCGTCCGCCACTGTCATATCTGCAACCTGAGGAACTTCCACCATGGTCTTTCCAGCAGACACATAGACGGTAATGGGTGTTCCGGGGTCAATCACAGCCCCCTTTTCAGGCTCAGTGCGGATGACCTTGCCCTTTTTTACAAGTGCAGAGTTCTCAACCACGATGCTCGTAATGAGATCAAGGTCTTGGAGCTCTTTGACAGCAGCCTTTTCTTCCACGTTCTTGAGCGTGGGCACGGTCACTGTTGAAGAAGGGAAGATGTTGGTTGGTTGCAAAGTAGCAACCCAGAGGCCCATTCCTGCGATAGCGCCGAATACCAAAGCAATAACCGCGACCGCAGTAATCACTCGCTTGCGCTCGGGACGGAATTGCTCTGGCTGAATCAGCGTGGGAGCAGTTTGAGGATCATCACCGAAGAGGAAAAGGAAATCGTCAGGGAGCTCTGAAACCGTGTCCGATTTTTCAGCAGCAGGTTCAGAGATGGGTGAGCCCAGCAAAGAGTTGACGTCATTCTCTACAACAGGCTTTTCTTTCACACTCTTCGGTGCAACAGTCTTTGCAGCTTCTGCTAGACGCAGCTCTTTCCCGAATTCAGCAGTTGTTTGAAAGCGATCTGCCTTGTCCTTAGCTAAAGCCGTGAATACGACCTGATCAAGGGCTAGTGAAACCTTGGGGTTCAAAGAGCTAGGTGCTGGTGGGTGAGCGTGAATGTGCTGGTGGGCCACAGCAACGGCAGTGTCACCCGTGAAAGGAACCTTGCCGGTGAGCATTTCAAACAGGACAATTCCGACGGCATAGAGGTCAGTGCGAATATCAACCTTCTGGCCCTGAGCTTGCTCAGGAGAGAAGTATGCCGCGGTGCCCAAGATGGAAGTCGTGGTCGCGATGTCGTCAAAGGTCTCAGCAACAGCTCGAGCAATTCCGAAGTCAAGAACTTTCACCTTGCCCGCACGCGTGAGCATGATGTTATCCGGCTTGATATCGCGGTGAACAATGCCCTTGTTGTGGGCGAATTCAATGGCTGACAGCAGCTCTTTCGTCACACGAATAGCTTCAGGAACCTTGAGGGGACCACGAGCTACGAGCTTGGAAAGTTCAAGACCGTCAACGTATTCCATCACGAGGAATGCGTAAGTGTGCTTCACACCCTCAGAGTCAGTTTCAGTGGTTTCGCCTGCATCAAGGACACTGACAATATTGGGGTGATTCATGGTGGAAGCAGACTTTGCTTCTTGCTTGAATCGCTGACTGAACTTCTTGTTGGCAGCAAGTTCTTCATTGAGAACCTTGATGGCAACCTTGCGGCCTAATACAGAGTCTTGTGCAACATAAACATCAGCCATCCCACCGCTACCGATGAGCTTGCTGAGCTGATAGCGCCCAGCGATGACTTTGTTACTGAGTGGCACTGGTTCCCCCTGAAAAGACTGTGTGTCTAATCTATCCCAGCGCTGAGACGGTGAACGAAGTGGTGGGCGAGCTAGCGGAGATAGCAAGACCAGAACAGGTCACCTGGTAAGCAACGGTGTGGTTACCCAGAGCGGTTGGTGCAGCGAAGGGGGTTGTTGGATTAGCGAAAGAAGAAACCGTTGCCCCATCCACGAGGAGTGTGTAGCTTTCCAAGCTGTGGCCTGATGGGCATGCGGTGTAGCCAGCCCAGGTCGCGGTGAGGTTCTGGCCTGGAGTTGCGTTGTCATCGTTAAGGCTAGGAGCTGCTGTGGGAGCAGGTGCTACCGGAAGATCACCGTAGTAAGTCACGTTGATAGTGGTGCCATTGGCAACCTGAGGACCGGTTGGGTTGACGTCATAGACCACACCCACCTTGTCTGCGCTGGGAGCAGCGGTTCCCTTGACAGCGTTGACGTTCATGTTGAGCTTCTCAAGAGCTGCCGTAGCGTCTGCCAAAGACTTGCCTACGTAATCAGCCTTGTTGATAGCTGCTGCGGTGGGAGTAGCCGAACCTGTTGGGGTCGGAGTTGGTGTCTTTGACTTTGTGGGGCTTGCCGACTGGGTGGTCTCTGTCGGGGTTGGCTCAGGAGTGTTTCCACCCGAAGTCAACGCAACAACGGCACCGATGATGACGATGACGAGCACTCCCACAAGAGCGATGAGGGGCCAAGTCCACGGACTGCGCTTCTTCTTTTCTGTTGATTCAACGGGTGCGGGTGCTTCTGGAATGTTCAAAACTGTTGTTGCTCCGGTTTCAGCAGTGCGTGGCATGACCACGGTTGCATCCAATGGGGTTGTGGTGGTGCCAAGAACACCGGGAACTGCCGCGGCAGCACCCTGTAGGTCTCCGCGGCGCAAAGCCTGAGCTGCACGAGCCAGGTTTGCAGAGGAAGCGGGACGGTCAGAGGGCTTCTTCGCAATGCAGGAGTAAACCAGGTTGCGAACAGGCTCGGCAATAGTGTCGGGAAGCGGTGGAGGCTCTTCGTTGATCTGAGCCATCGCGATAGCGACCTGCGATTCACCAGTGAAGGGACGCTTACCTGCGAGGCATTCGTAGGCGACGATACCGAGAGAGTAAATGTCGGTCGAAGGGGACGCGGGGTGTCCAGAAGCCTGTTCGGGCGAAAGGTACTGAACTGTGCCCATGACCTGACCAGTTGCGGTCAAAGGAACCTGGTCAGCAATACGAGCAATACCGAAGTCGGTGATCTTCACGCGACCTTCGGGAGTGATGAGCATGTTTCCGGGCTTGATGTCGCGGTGAACAAGGCCAGCACTGTGGGCTGCCTGAAGAGCAGCAGAAGTCTGCGCAATGATGTCGAGGACCTTGTCAATGGACAGAGTCTTCTCGCGCTCAATGACGGCGGAAAGAGGTTCACCAGGAACAAGCTCCATCACGAGGTAGGCAGAGCCTTCTTCCTCGCCATAGTCGTAGACGTTCGCAATGCCTTCGTGGTTGACCAGGGCAGCGTGGCGAGCTTCTGCACGGAAGCGCTCGAGGAAGCCGGGGTCTCCCAGGTACTCGTCCTTCAAGATCTTGATCGCGACAAGGCGACCAATGACAAGGTCAGTGGCCTGCCAGACCTCGCCCATGCCACCAATGGCAATGCGCGACTGGAGTTCATAGCGACCACCAAAGGTGATTCCAGCTGTTGGTCTCATTTGTTTAACCCTGCCTCTAGGACTTTTCTTGCGATTGGCACTGCGATGTCGTTGGTGTAACCATTTTGTCCGAGTCCACCACCGTTTTCGATAACAACGGCAATGGCGTATCTCGGAGCTTCAGCCGGAGCGAATCCGGTGAACCAGAATGTGTACGGTTCCCCGTCTCCATTTTGGGCCGTACCGGTTTTACCCGCGACCTTTACTCCATCAATTCTCACATTAGTTATGAGATTGCTGTTATCTACGTTGTTGATCATCATTTGGGTGATGGTCGCAGCGTTCTCTGGGCTGATTGCCTGAGAGAATTCTTTCGCTTCAAACTGGGAAATTGGTTTGAGCGTGGGTTCGAGGATTTGATCGAGCACGGTGGGATACATCACCTTGCCGCCATTGGCGATAGCAGCAGAGACCATGGCGATCTGAAGTGGGGTTGCCCTGACGTCATATTGACCAAACGAGGCTAGTGCCGTCTGAGGATCATTCATCACCACAGGGAATTCACTCGCTGCTGCTTTCATGGGCACGTCAAACGAGGTGTTGAAACCGAACTTCTTCGCCTGATCCAGGATTGCCTTGCGCCCCAGTTCGAGTCCAAGTTCAGCAAAGGGAATGTTGCAGCTCAACCGCAGGGCAGTAGCCAAGGTCACTGTTGCGCCATATCCACAGGTTGTGTAGGTGGAGTTCTGGATAAACACATCAGTGCCTGGCAGCTGGAACTGCGAGGGGTTCGCAAAGGTGCTCTCCGGTGTGTATTTGCCAGACTCCAAAGCAGCAGCAACCATGACCAATTTGAATACGGAGCCAGGAGGGTTCATGTCGCCATTGATGGACTTATCAATGAGTGGCTTGAGCGGATCTGCAATCAAGGTGTCATAGGTGGCAATGACTTCATCAGCATTGTGGGAGGCAAGCAAATTGGGGTCATAGCTTGGCTTGGACGCCATGACCAAAATCTTGCCGGTGCTGGGTTCGGTCACCAGCACAGCACCTTCGTACTCACCTAAGGCATCGAAGGCAGCTTGTTGCATTGCGGGATCGAGGGTCAAGGCAACACTGGCACCCTGCGGTTCTTGACCAGTCAAGATGGAGTTGAGCTGGTTGAGGAACTGAGAACCTGTTTTGCCACTGAGATAAGAGTTGAGCGTGCCTTCAATCCCGGTCATGCCTTGGTTC
The DNA here is from genome assembly GCF_936931525.1 of uncultured Aurantimicrobium sp. Taxonomy (GTDB): domain Bacteria; phylum Actinomycetota; class Actinomycetes; order Actinomycetales; family Microbacteriaceae; genus Aurantimicrobium. The sequence goes on along the minus strand of NZ_CAKZII010000173.1, from coordinate 16,498 downwards.
AGCGTGAAGTAACCCGTGACGTTGGCATAGGTTGCAGGGTTGGGATAGGTGCGCTGGTAGCGATAGTTGTCATCAACGGGCACTGATTCAGCTATCGGTGCGCCCGCAACCAAGATGGAACCTCGCTTGTAGCGGTAGCTATCAAAGGTGGTTCGGGTATTTCGCGAATCCGCATAGAGCTGATCTGCGGTGAACACTTGGATCGTGCTGGCGGCCAGGAACAGCACGACAAACATTCCAATCACCACCATGGTGACGCGCTTTAACTCGCGGTTCATCCGACCACCAGCCTGGGCTCGCTTCGAATGGAGTCTGACAGGCGCAACAACAGAGCCGCGATAATCCAGTTAGCAACCAGTGAACTACCACCAGCGGCTAGGAATGGCGTGGTCAGACCTGTCAAAGGAATGACACGCATCACTCCACCGATCACGATGAAGCACTGCAAGGCAATAGTGAAAGACAAACCAACGGCGAGCAGCTTGCTGAAGTCATCGTGACCAGCGAAACCGATACGCAAACCGCGACCGACCAGTAACAGGTAGAGACAGAGAATGGCAAAGATGCCGGCGAGGCCGAGTTCTTCTCCCAAGCTGGCGATGATGTAGTCACTCTGGGAGACCGGTGTAACTTCGGGCATGCCCTCGCCCAGGCCCGTGCCAATAACGCCACCATGAGCAAGACCGAAGAGTCCCTGCACCAGCTGGTAGCTTCCGCCGTCGGCGGAGAAGTTCGCATCGTTGAAAGCGTCATACCAGTTGGCAAAGCGGCCATTGACGTAATCCAGGGTTTGATTCGCAACGACAGCGCCTAGTCCCACCAGGCTGAGCCCCAGTGCTACCCAGCTTCCGCGGCCAGTGGCGACATAGAGCATGACCAAGAACAAGCCGAAGAAGAGCAGACCAGTACCGAGGTCGCGCTGGAACACGATGACGGCCATGGACAGTGCCCACACCACAATGATGGGACCGAGGTCACGGCCGCGAGGAAAGCGCATGCCGAGGAAGGTGCGACCAACCATGGACAGGCTCTCTCGGCGCTGAACGAGGTAGCCGGCAAAGAAGACAGCCAGAGCAATCTTGGCAATCTCACCAGGCTGGAAGGTGAGCGTTCCTAGCTGAATCCACACCCTCGCGCCGTTGATGGAAATTCCCAAACCAGGAACCATGGGCAGAGCAATCAAGATCACCGCGAGCAGACCGGCCACATAGGTATACCGCTGAAGCACCCGCTGGTGCTTGATGAAGACGATGGTGGCTAAGGCCGCACCAAGAGCAAGTGCGGTCCACGCAATCTGCTTATTGGCGAGAGAATCCCAACCTTCATTACCGAGGGCTAAGTCAATGCGGTAAATCTCGGCAATGCCGAGCCCATTGAGCACGGTGGCGATGGGAAGAATGAGGGCGTCTGCTTGTGGTGCCACAAAGCGCATTGCGACGTGGATGGCAAGAACAAGAACCGCGAGCAAGCCACAGATGGCGAGCGGGCCCGCATCAATCTTGTCCAGCACACCCCACTGCACCAACACCAGTGAGGCCACGTTGATAGCGCTGGCCACCAAGATGAGAATCAGTTCAACATTGCGCATCCGCTGAGAGGAGCGCACGCGTTTGAGTCGACCGATAGATCCGGTGGCGACAAAGTCAGGAGCTGGAGCGGACACGGTTACTGGGTTCCACTCGTCAGGGAATCAACCAAGCTTTGTGCTTCGCCATAGGTAGCAAAGGGAATGCCGCTCTTGATCTGCTGTTGCTGATAGGCAGTCAATGAATCCAGAGGAATGTCGGTATCGACATAAACCTGAGACAGGCTCATACCAGCAACGTTTTGGGAAATGCCCTGATAGATCACGACGGAGTCGGCGTCACTTCCGACATAGAACTGGGTTTGGCTCCAGCGATAGCCCAAGATGGCACTGATCACGATCGCACCCAACACAAGAATCAATGAGCCAATCAAGATGACACGGCGGCGAATGCGCTTGGCCTTCACTGCATCGAGTTGAGCAGTCAACGCAGTGGGAGGAACGCTCATCCCACCGGTTGAGACCGGCATCTTTTTCGGCTTGGGGCGAGGCTTCAAGTTAGGTGTGGGAATGAGTTTTGCTGCGGGAGTTTTCACGGCCATGGGGCCAGCTGCTGAACCAACGAGTTCAGCAATCTGCTCTGGCTCATCTGCGGTGATATCCACGACCACGACAGTCACGTTGTCTGGAGCGCCACCAGTCAGGCTGGCTTGAACCAAGGTGTCTGCAGCATCATCGGCAGTTTCTGCCTCAACGAGGAAGGGCTTCAAGCGCTCGGTATAGACAACACCGGTCAGGCCGTCTGAGCAGAGCATCCAGCGGTCGCCAATTTCGATGTCCAACACTGCTGTGTCGAGCTCGGGAGAGGCATCCACATCTCCGAGCACTCGCATCAAGACAGAACGGCGAGGGTGGTCGTGTGCCTCTTCTTCAGTGATGCGGCCACTATCAATCAGGCGCTGAACAAACGTGTGGTCAACGGTGACCTGTGACAGGTTGCCTTCACGAAGGAGATAAATGCGAGAGTCACCGATGTGGGCAATGACAACTTGATTGCCTACGCGGAGCATGGCACTGACAGTTGTACCGAGACCAGCAAGCTCGGGGTGCTCATAGACAACATCGGAGAGCATGTCGTTGGCTTGCAAGAGAGTAGCCAACAAATCTTCTTGAGCTGAGACGACGTCTGGATATTCCTTATCCAGCTGCAGCAGGTGACGAATGACCAAGTGGGAAGCAACGTCTCCACCGGCGTGACCACCCATACCGTCAGCAACAACGCTGAGATAGGTGCCCGCGTAGCCAGCATCCTGATTGGATGCTCGAACCATGCCTACGTTCGAGGCGGCTGCGCTGTGCTTAGACATAACGTGCGCCTAGCGGCGAACCTCAAAAGTCATCGAGCCCACAACAATGGGGGTGTTGAGCGGAATAGGAACGGGGCTGGTTACGCGAGCACCAGCCAGAGTCGTTCCGTTGGTGGAGTCCAGATCGCGCAGGAGCCAGCTTCCACCGCGAATTTCTAAACGAGCATGGTGTGTGGAGGTGTAGTCATCCTGGATAACCAAGCTGGAGTCAGGTGAACGACCGATAGTGATGACGTCTCCCTGCAAAGGAAGTTCCTGTCCCTGCAGTGCACCTGAGGTGATGATGAGCTTGAGTGGAGTTCCATCAGCAGGAGCAATCTCAGTTGCTGCCACAGGTGCAGCGATGCGGGGTTGTGCCGAGGTGAGGAAGGCACTCGCATCGGGGGAGACAGGAGCAGGAGTTGCAGCCGGCATCTTGCGCACACGCTGACCAAAAAGATCACTGCGCACGGCATAGACAACAAAGAAGACGAAGACCCAGAGCGCAATGAGAAAACCAATGCGCAGGATCAGAAGGGTGAGCTCACTCACGTGGACCCCAGAATCCACCTGGCTCGGCAGCGCGAGGTGTCTGCACGGTCTCTGATGCGGAGGAGGAAGATTCTCCTGCTGCTTGAGGAAGCAGGCGAAGAACAATGCTGGTCTGACCGATAGTGATGACGGAGTCAGCTTCGAGAGCAGCAGAGACCAGTCTCTGGCCGTTGAGCTTTGACCCGTTGGTGGAACCTAAGTCGTTGGCCTGGGCGCGAGTTCCATCCCAGAGCACTTCAACGTGCTTGCGGGAGATACCGGAGTCCTCGACTGTGATGTCGGCTTCAGTGCCACGACCAATCACGGTGCGAGACTTCGCAATGGGGTAACGCTTGCCGGCAATCTCCAACACAGCAACCCAAGTGACCGAGCCACTGACGTTTTCAGAATCAACCTGGACCACGCCCATGGCGAGAGAGGGGTCAGAGCGGAGTGAAATCTTGATGCCACCAGCGAACTGGTAGTGCTGTGTTGCAGCATGCTTCGTGACGAGTCGTGTGAGCTCATCGGTCAGGGTGGCACCCATGTCGATCATGCGCTCGTAGTCGTCCGGAGCGAGACTGACGGTGAACTTGTTTGGAACAAGGACTCGATCGCGGGAGACAACGGCAGCTTTGGTGTCGAGTTCACGGCGCAGGGCAGCAGTGATTTCTACAGGCTGAAGACCTGAGCGAAATGTCTTCGCGAACGCACCATTGACTACGCGCTCAAGGCCGCGCTCAAGGTTGTCGAGAATGCCCACTGGTCTCCTTTGTCGGGGTAAAACTCCTCCCCAAATCGTACCCGGCGAGCTTGGAGCAAGCTGGATGCGCGCCGGGAGGAGGAAGGACTCAGTTTCTGGCGATATCGAAGGAAGCTGATGCGTCTAAGCCACCGGTTGCCCGAGGGGCCAACTCAGCTTTTCCACCTGATGCTCGAGCGAGCTGGGCCACGATAGCGAGGCCGAGACCGCTGCCGTTCTTGTCAGATTGTGCTCGCCAGAACCGATCAAACGCGCGCACACATTCCTCTGGACTGAGCCCAGGTCCTTGATCCATGACGTGCAGAACTGCTTCTGCCCCAGTTACCTCCACGTGGACAACAATGACTGAGCCAGCCGGGCTCACCGCCAGGGCATTGTCGATGTAGTTATCGACAATCTGTTCAACCGCGTTAGGGACCGCAACCACCTGCAGGGTCATCGGACCTTCATACCCAATCACCACATCAGATTCGGCGGCGAGGGCTTGCCACTGCTCAACGCGACCTCGAGTGAGGGTGGCAAGGTCGACGATCTCTCTGGGAACGTCTGATGCCTCGGTGCGACTGAGCAAAAGCAAACCTTCGATGAGGTTGCTCAACCGATCTGCCTCTGCTTCAGCTGCTGCTAGCCGGTCCGCCGCCCCAGCAGGATCGGTTTCCAAGAGATCGTGAGCTCGTTCCAACCGCAAACGCAATGCGGTCAGGGGAGTGCGTAATTGATGCGATGCATCGGCAGCAAAAGTTCGTTGTTGAGTAATGAGAAGTTCAAGGCGCGTAGCCATGTCATTGAACGAGGCAGCGAGCGATCGAAGTTCCCTTGTTCCTGCAGATTCATCAGCACGCGAGCGCAGATCACCTGCAGCTAACTCTTCTGTCGCACTCTGCAGCAATCGAATTCGCCTGGTTATTGATCCAGAGACGATGTAGCCAACAATGGCAGCCAGCAGCAATGCAATGACGGCAACAAGGGACAGGAGCCCTAATTGTTCATTGACAGTGTTGGAAACGATGTAGTCGGGATAGGTCAGTCGAACAGCGCCGAGAACTTCAGTTCCGCTCAAGATAGGCACAGCGACATAGAGCAATTCTTGATTCAGTGTGGAAGAGAAACGGTGTCCAGTACTGATCGAACCAGAAAGTGCTTCGACAATCTCAGGTCTATTCAGATACGACGTGCCGAGATCCGCCTGATCGTCGTCACTGATCACCACCGCGGTTCCGTCGGCGTTCACGATGACTACTCGAGAACCACCAGCATCCCGGTAGTCCTTAGTGGCTTGAATCAGTTCAGCATCATCAGAGGTTGTTGCCGTCTCTAGTGCTTGCTCACTCCGCCCAGCCAAAATGAAGGCATCACGTTCTAGAGAGGTAATGATGCGTTCGTGTTCAACCTGTTGGAGATAAAACCCTAAGGGGATGTCTTGAACGAGCAGCACGAGCAATGTGACAGACATCAACGCTGTGATGAAGCGCCACTTCATGAAGGCTGCCCGAATCGGAAACCTACGCCTCGGACAGATTCAATCCAGGCTGCATTGCCCAGCTTCTTCCGAATGGCAGCGATGTGAGCATCGAGAGTTTTACTCGTGCCGTACCAATTGGTGTCCCACACGTCATGCAAAATGTCTGAGCGTTTGAAAACAGCTCCAGGGTCACTGGATAGGTATTCGAGAAGTTCGAACTCTTTCGCCGTGACGTGGATATCTTCACCGGCAAGACTGACTCGCTGAGTTCGCACATCAATGATGAGGTTCCCAAAAACCCGTTCGTTCACGATAGGCGCCTCATTCTCGGAGGAACCTGTTCTGCGAACGACTGCACGAATACGCGCAATGAGCTCACGCATCCCGAAGGGCTTCACAACGTAGTCGTCTGCCCCAATCTCCAAAGCAACTACGCGATCTATTTCTTCGTCGCGAGCACTCACCACAATGATCGGAACGGTGCTGACCGTTCTCATCCTGCGGCACACTTCGGTGCCATCCATATCGGGGAGGCCCAGATCCAGAAGCACAATTTCGGGACTGAATTCCGCCAACGCGTCTAGCGCTGCGGCACCAGTTGACACGTGTCGTGTTTCAAAAGTTCCGCCCGAGAGTCCATCGAGGAGACCGTCAGCAACTGACTGGTCATCTTCCACGAGGAGAACGCGCATGACTCCATTCTGGCTCTGCCTTGGGGTTCACGTCCTCTTTAGCTCTTGCTTCTGTGGAAAATTGGCTAAATCTTGGATTTTGTCAGGACGTCTCTTGGATGTGCTCTCCGTAACGTGGAGGGTATGAAGTCTCAACTCATGACAGCCCTCTCGATTGTGGGCGTACTCGGAACAGCCACCACGGCCATGGCCATCAATACAGATGCTCTGGCCACCCTGGACCCCGGTGCAATTGGCACAGCGACCGACACTTTGTTGCCCGGTACTGCCGCTCCGGTCGACCCTACAGCTCCGGTAGCGACACCTGCTCCAGCAGACCCCAGTGCTTCGCCCACTCCCGCGACTTCCAGTGCCCCACAAACCGGTGGGAACGTCTCAGGTAGCAATTCGAGAACAAACTCGGGATCTGCTCCTGCAGCACAGGAACCTCAGGCTCCAGCGGCTCAACAGCCTCAGGCGCCAGTTGTTCAACAGCCACAAGCAGCTCCGGTTAACGGAACTTCTGGCGGTTCGGGAAGCCGTGTAGCACCAGCTGACGGTTCAACCGTGAACTACGAAGACGATGATCACGAAGACGATGATCACGATGAGGATGGCGAGCACGAGGATGAACACGAGGAGGAAGACGATGACTAAGCGTGTGCACCCAGCTGAGACTGCACGCAAACTTGTTGGAGTTGCCTCGGGTGTTGCGCTTGTGGGTATCGTGACGGGTTTTCAACTTTCTGCTAACGCGCAGGAAGGTGAGCAAGCCCAGCAGGTTATTCAGGGCACCCCCGCAGCAGTCGCTCCTGCAGCAGGTGAAACACAGGCCCCTGCCGCTGAGGTAGCGCCTGAAGCGGTACCTGCCCCGGCGGCACCTTCTAATCAACAGGTTTCCGTTTCTCAAAACCCAGCACCTCCTGTTGAAGCACCAGCCTCTGTACCTGCTGCACCCGTGGCTCCTGCCGCTCCTGTTGAAGCACCCGCTGCCGTGGCTCCTGCTGCACCAGCCCCAGCTGCACCCGTGAACGGTACTACTGCTGGATCGGGCGGCTAAATACATTTATGTCTGACGACATCTCGAAAAGTGCCCTGCGCGCGGTATTCACTGAAACGAATTCCTTGCCCGGGGTACTTTCGCGTCGCCAACCGGTGATGGGCGGGCACGGAACAATCTCCTTGGTGGGAGGTAATCCAGAGCTACTCGATGAATGCTGGGCGCTCGCCGATACCTGTGAGCAGCTGTGGAGCAGGTTCATTTCCGACAGCGACATCAGCAGAATTAACTGGTCAGAAGGGGAGCCTGTTCGAATTGCTCCGCTGACCAGGCAGCTTATTGCTGCCATGATTTCTGGGCACACGCTCACGGAGGGGGTCTATGACCCCACGTTGCTTCCGGACGTCATTAACGCCGGCTATTCCACTTCAACTGTGGACCCCACCCGGTCAACACAGCTTCCATCGTCAGCTTCCGCCCCGGGACATCTTGAGGGAATTAAATTCAGCGATGATCATGTCATTGTCCCCACAGGCACGACCCTCGATCCCGGCGGGATAGCGAAAGGCTTCACCGCGGATCTCATCGCCCAGCACGCAATAGATAAGGGTGCTTACGGTGTGATGGTCGAAATTGGTGGCGACATTGTTGTCCAGGGCGATGCCCCTGATGGTGTCGCATGGCGTTTGGGCGTTGAGGACCCGTATGTGCCAGATTCACATGCCAGCATCGTTCGCCTACAACGCGGTGCTGTCGCCACATCAAGTCAACTCAAGCGTCGCTTCGGTGAGGGAGAAACATCAACCCACCACCTCATCAACCCCGCCACTCATTCCAGCGCAACTGCTGAGGCCCAAACGGTCACCGTTATTGCCGCTTCGGGCGCACGCGCAGAGGTATTGACCAAGCGCGGGTTTGTGGACAAGCCAGAAGATTTCTTGGCATGGTTGCCTAGTGTGGGTGGAGCAGGACTCATCATTTTCGCTGACGGAAGACAGCAGGTTTCTGCTAACTGGAGTATCTACGCATGAACGAACCACACATCTGGTGGTACATCACCCGAGCTAGTGCCCTGATTGCCTGGGCACTGATGACGATGTCGGTGCTCTGGGGAATTCTGCTCTCCACTCGCGTGATGCGCAGAATCGACAACCCTGCGTGGTTGCAAGATTTGCACCGCTATCTCGGTGGACTCACGTTGTTCATGGTCGCCCTGCACATGGTCAGTTTGATGCTTGATGGCTGGTTGAAGTTCTCTCTCACCGAGACCCTCGTCCCCTTCGCCACGGACTTCAAGCCTCTTGCTGTTGCCTTGGGCATCATCTCCTTCTACATCCTTGTAGCGGTTCAAGGAACGTCAATGTTCATGAATCGGCTTCCACGAAAGTTCTGGAAAGGCCTGCACTACAGCAGCTATGTGGCACTTCTCCTCGTCGCATTGCACGCAGGTTGGTCAGGTACCGATGTGGGTTCGTGGTGGTACCGCGTTCTCGCCATCGTCCTCATTTCTGTTGCCACTATTGCCGTTCTTGTGCGCATCATTACCGGGACAAGGACGGGAAGCTCCAGTGCTCCTGCTCGTGAAAAGGTAGTTCCGGGCACAGAGAAACCAGTTCCTTCGCGTCCTCAAATTGATACCCGCACCATGGTGGTGAGCACCTTGGAGGACGTCGCACAGGACGTGCGTGCTATCCGACTTCTTCCCCTGGGCGGCGGACAACTTCCGGTCTGGCATCCAGGAGCTCACGTCACACTTCATTTGCCCAATGGATTGCAACGTCAGTACTCGCTGTGTGGGGATCCCGCCGAGCGAACCCACTTTGATATCGCTGTCCTCAAGACTGAACAGTCAGAAGGAGGAAGTGAATGGATTCACGCCAATCTCTCGCCCGGAATGACCTTAGAAGTTTCAGGGCCCCTCAATCACTTTGAGCTGGAACCTGCAAACGAGTACCTCTTCATCGCTGGCGGCATCGGCATCACTCCGATCAAGGCAATGATTGAGTCACTTCCTGTTCGGAGAAAGTGGAAGCTCATCTACGCAGGCCGCAGCAGAAGCACGATGGCCTTTGCCGAGGAACTTGTGGAGCGCTATCCCGACCAAGTCGAGATCCACGCTTCAGATGAAAAAGATTCACAACTGGACGTGTATTCCCTCACGGCATCGTCAGCCGCGCAAGTGTATTGCTGCGGGCCGGAGTCCTTGATGTCCGCTGTGGCAAGCTTTGTTCCAGCTGACCGCATGCACCTCGAACGCTTTGTTGCGATAGCTCGCGAGAGCAGCCTCCCAGCTTCACCACTAGAAGTCACCTGCCGAAAGAGCAAGAAGTCTTTCGTGGTTGATCCTGAGGAGAGCATCCTCGATGCCCTCGAAGAAAACGGACTTCCTGTCCTGGGCTCCTGCAAAAAGGGCGTCTGTGGAACCTGCGAGGTTCGAGTTGTTGAGGGCAAGCCCATTCACCTGGATTCGGTTATCGATGACGCAGAGAAGGATCGTCTCAAGGTGATGTATCCCTGTGTTTCCAGGGCTGAGGGCCACAAGTTGGTCCTAGACCTCTAAGGCTCAAATGGCGCAGGGGCATCACTCCGTGATAGCCTCGACCAGTTCGCGCGAGTGGCGAAATGGCAGACGCGCTGGCTTCAGGTGCCAGTGCCCGCAAGGGCGTGGGGGTTCAAGTCCCCCCTCGCGCACGAACGAAATCCCCGGTATTCATACCGGGGATTTTCTTTATGTTCACCACATTGTTATCGACGAATAGTCTGTTTTTGCTCAGCTAACTGCCAGAATTGCAGTGCGCACCGTTGCGCACCACCTCTTACATAAGGAGTCATTTTCATGGCTAAGTTCACCCTGCGCAAGGCTGCTGCCGTTGCCGCAATTGCGACCATCGCAACCTTCGGTCTTTCTGCTTGTGCAACCCCTGCACCTGAGCCCACCCAGTCCGCTATCGGTGGAGACATTGTTGCTCCGATCGAACTCAACTACCAGGACATCGACGGCCAGACCCTTGAGCTGGTTGTTGGCCAGGTTGTCAACATCAACTACGGCGGCATCAACGACGGTGAAATCGAAGTTGCCATCTCTGACAAGAAGGTTGTTGAGTACTCAGCAGCTTCTTACGAGAACGACACTCAGTTCTCCGCTGGCCTGATGGCACTCTCCGGTGGCGAGTCCACCGTGACCTTCACCTTCGCTGGTGAAGACCCCAAGGTACTCAACATCCAGGTTCTCCTCAAGTAATTCACGCAACTGTGGAAAGGGCGTCCCTGCGGGGGCGCCCTTTCTGTGTTTCCGGGGAAATATTGCTCTCAGAAAACTCCCAGATTACACACAGCTAAATCCCAACTTAAACGATTGGTACAGAGATAACGTTGTCTCAAGAGCAACCCGCTCACACAGCACATACTTCACAACCCCAGGAGAAACGCAGATCATGAAGAACCAGAAGCTCATCAAAGTAAGCGCCATCGCAGCACTCGCAGCAGCAGCCGCATTTAGCCTCAGCGCATGTTCCACTGCAGCTGACGAAGACAGCTCCGGAGCAGATGAGTCCAGCGAAACCAGCCAGGTAGTGGCTCCCACAATCATTGACGTCGCAACTGCTGACGGCCAGACCATTGACATCAGCAACGGCGGCTTCGTCGACATCACCACTGGTGACACCGATCCAGCTGACTGGTCAGCAGTTCTTTCTGACCCTGCAGTCGCTTCCTTCACCGCTGGTGGAAAGTCTGGCGATGCAGTGATGAACCCCGGTCTCCAGGGCACCGCAGCTGGAACCACCAAGGTTGAGCTCACCAACAAGACCACCGGTCAGGTTGTCAGCTTCACCGTCAACGTCAAGTAATTCCCCCCAAGTAACAAAAAGCACGGCCTCCATTAGATAAGACAATGGCCCCTCCCGAATACGGGAGGGGCCATTCGTTTTAAGTTCTAGTTACCCAGTAAGAGTTCGCGAAGACGATCAGCTGAATACACCGTTGCAATGGCTCCGGTGGCTTCAGCAGGCGAACCGTAACCCCACTCCACGATGATGGTGGGCACGTTATGGGCAGCAGCACCTTCCACGTCATAGATGCGGTCACCGATGAGCACGCTCTGAGAGGTGTCCGCACCAGACTTGGCCAGTTCAGCAAGAGCGTGGCCAACAACGTGAGCTTTGGATGTGCGGGCATCATCTTCAGAAGCGCCGGCGATGACCTCGAAATACGGGGTGAGTTCAAAGTGGTCCAAGATAGCCCGGGCTTGGTCTTCGGGCTTACTGGTGGCGATAGCCAGTGGAACACCTGCATCACGCAAAGATTCCAGGAGTCCGATCACACCGGGAAAGATCGCAGAGTCGAATGCACCATCGCGACGGAAGTCGGCACGATAGATCGCGAGAGCCTCGCGTGCTTTCTCTTCAGAGAGGCCAGCGCGTTCCTGAAGTGAAGCCAACAGAGGTGGGCCGATATAGGCCATGAACTCATCGCGAGCAGGGACTGGAAGTCCGAGGTGAGAGAACGTTGCAGACAGGGCATCGATGATGCCGGGAGCAGAGTCCAGGATGGTGCCATCCAGATCAAAGAGGACAGATGACCACGTGCGCGTAACGACAGAATTCATAACTTGGCAAGCTTAGGCGTGAATCGCAAGAACTGGTGGAAGCTACCCAGGCTTTTCTTCCTTGTTGGACTAGAAGAGTCGACCGTGCTTGTCTTCGATGCCGCGCATCTCGTCGTAATCGAGAATGAGCGTGCGAATACCGCGGTCTTCGGCCAGGGTTTTTGCCTGGGGTTTGATTTCTTGCGCGGCAAAGACACCGGTCACCGGAGCCAAGTGGGGATCACGATTCATGAGCTCGAGGTAACGCGTGAGTTGCTCCACGCCATCAATCTCACCTCGGCGCTTGATCTCCACGGCAACGGAGTTGCCGTTCTCATCGCGAGCGAGAATGTCCACGGGACCAATGGCGGTGAAGTATTCACGACGGACCAGGGTGTAACCCTCGCCGAGAAGCTCGATGTGTGCAGCAAGGAGTTCTTGTAACTCTGCTTCCACACCGTTTTTGATCAGGCCAGGGTCTTCGCCGAGCTCGTGTTCAACGTCGTTGTAAATCTCATAGATGCTCACGACCAGCATGTCTGCGGTCTTGGCATGGGTCACGCGCCAGATCTCCGTCACACCCACATCAGCCTGGTCGGCCTCGGGTTCGTGAGTAGTCAGTGAACACGGAGGGCTCATCCAGTTGAGGGGTTTGTAGGAACCACCATCTGAGTGAATAAGTAGAGAACCGTCTTGCTTGAGCATCAGCACACGCGTTGCCAAGGGCAGGTGTGCACTGAGCCGACCGGCATAGTCAACCGAGCATTTGGCAACAACAAGACGCATGAGATTGAGGCTACTTTCCCTGACCCAAAAGCAGTTCGAGCAACTCTGCAGAATCAGAAACAGTAGCCATAGCGCCGGCAAATTCTTTCTCGTGGGCATAGCCCCAGCGAACCAACACTGTCGGAATACCATTGAGCGCAGCGCCATCAGTGTCGTAGAAACGATCACCAATCATGAGCGCATTCTCACTTCCCAGCTGGCGCAGAACTTCAGCAATGACAGATGCCTTGTCTTTGCGCTCCTCATTGCCGCCGACGATGGCGGTGAAGTATGGCGTCATGTCATAGGCATCGCAGAGGCGTTCTGCTTCATGCTGGGGTTTGCTCGTGGCAACGCCCATCGGAATACCGGCATCGTGCAAGGTCTTCAGCGTGGAGAGAATCCATGGGAAGAGCTGCTGGTCTTTCAGACCATCACGCTCAGAGAGCGAGCGGTAATACGCACGAGATTCATCAATCCGCGCTGTGCCAATGAACCGCAAAAGAGAAGTACCGGTCGGAGGGCCAATCAGGAACTTGAGTTGGTCATCACTAGGGGGCGTCACACCAAAGTGCAACAAAGTTTCACGCAGGCGACGCACAATCGCTACAGCTGAGTCCAGCAGCGTGCCATCCATGTCCCAGAGCAAGGGTGTCCAGGGGCCTTCGGTTCGCAGCACAGGTCCTGGGGTGTAGTCGACCTCCACCGTGCTGGGAGGGTTGTGCACTACCTCGGGGTGTTCGCTCATGCGGAGGGGATCCGTTCTTCGCCGATGGTGTTTCCGCCATCGACGGTGATGACCTGTCCGGTGATGTAGCTCGCACCGGGCGAAGCAAGCCAGGCAACCGCAGAGGCGATTTCCTCGGCGGTGCCACTTCGTCCAGCAGGAACAAGGCGACCTTCGGCTGCCTCAGAATCCAGTTGGCTTCCGGTGGCAATCCAGCCAGGAGCAACAGCGTTGGCGGTGATGCCGTGGTGTGCTTCGTCCACTGCCAGGCCACGAGTCAGGCCCACCATGCCGGCCTTGGCAGCTGCATAACCGAGGTCTCCACGGGTGGCCATGGCCGAGCCCGAGACGCTGGTGATGTTGATGATGCGTCCCCACTTCGCCGAGCGCATGAAATGCACGACTGCCTGGGTGGAGTGGAACGCAGTGGTGAGGTTCATGCCCAGGGCGTCATTCCACTCGGCTGTGCTCATGTCGATGCTGCCCTGGGCAATGGTCTCGTCCGAGACAGTGACCATGCCGGCGTTGTTGACCAAGATGGTGGGCTGGGCAGAGACATCTGCCATCTCTTTCGCCAAGTCAGCAGCACCCGCCTCAGTGTCGAGGCGGCAGACAATTCCCACAGCGTCGATATCGAGAGCTTCCAGTTCACGCACACGCTCGTGAATGCGATCGGTGGTGCCGGTGATGATGACGCGGGCACCAAGCTCACCTAAAGCGCGTGCTGAGGCAAAGCCAATGCCGGTTGCACTACCTGCACCAGTAATCAGTGCAGTCTTTCCCTCCAGAGTGAGGGAGCCAGGAAGCTTGGGAAATGACATAACTTCAGGCTACCTAACAGCGAACATGCGAGAAGTGCGCCCTGCCAACTTCTAGGCTGGAGGAATGAGCGAAAACACAGCCCTCTCTGGAATCGACATCACCGAGCTGGACGAAAAGGTTCGTCCGCAGGATGACCTCTACCGCCACGTGAACGGCAAGTGGGAAGAGCGCACCCCAATCCCTTCGGACAAGGCTCGCTATGGCTCGTTCCACATCCTCGCTGAGGAAGCAGAGAAGGCTGTCCGCGACATCATCATTGAAGGACAGAACGCTCCCGAAGGTTCTCAGCAGCGCACTGTGGGTGATCTGTACACGAGCTTTATGGACACCGACCTGATCGAATCCCTTGGCGTTGCCCCCATTGAGTCTCAGCTAGCTTTCGCTGGCAACGTTGCCACGATCTCTCAGCTGCTCGACACCGTCGCTCGTCTCGAGCGCCACGGTGTTGGCGGGTTCATGGAACTCTTTGTCGATAACGACCCTGGAAACCCAGAGCGCTACCTCGTCTTCACAGAGCAGGGAGGTCTCAACCTTCCTGATGAGAGCTACTACCGCGAAGAGAAGTTCGCATCAGCACGTGAAGCATATGTTGGCCACATCCAGCGCATGTTTGAACTGACGGCAGAGCACCTCCCAACTACAGCTGGTCTCGACAACGCTGCTGTGCGTGCACAACGCGTCTTTGAACTCGAGACCGCGCTCGCCGCAGCACACTGGGACAACGTGAAAACCCGTGACTCCGTTGCCACCTACAACCCACTGACCTGGGCTGAGGTGAAGGAACTCGTTGCTTCTGGCGCACGTGGTGCGA
This sequence comes from uncultured Aurantimicrobium sp., assembly GCF_936931525.1. Taxonomy (GTDB): domain Bacteria; phylum Actinomycetota; class Actinomycetes; order Actinomycetales; family Microbacteriaceae; genus Aurantimicrobium. The sequence continues at coordinate 1,490 of NZ_CAKZII010000173.1, read as the reverse complement.
TTGACCTCGAAGCAGTTGTGGGTTCAGACCCCCACGAACACGTTGCAGATCTCGACATCTGGCTCACTGCCCTTGATGCACCTGCTGGCGCCCTCGACACTGTTGTTGTGCGCGAGCCCAGCTTCCTCGAAGGCCTGGGGGCTTTGCTTATTCAGGAACACCTCGAGGCATGGCGTGACTGGCTCAGCTGGAACATCATTCACTCAGCAGCTCCATTCCTTCCCGCCGCGTTTGTCTCAGAGAACTTTGACTTCTATGGCCGCACCCTCACCGGCACTCCAGAACAGCGCGAGCGCTGGAAGCGCGGCGTCTCTCTGGTCGAAGGTTCGATGGGAGAAGCAGTAGGTCGGGTATATGTGGAGCGCCACTTCCCCGAGCGCGCCAAGGCTGAAATGGATGTGCTCGTAGCCAACCTCATCGAGGCTTACCGCGAATCCATTACCAACTTGGACTGGATGAGCGAAGAGACTCGTGGTCGTGCCCTGCAGAAGCTGGACAAGTTCACCCCCAAGGTTGGCTACCCCGTCAAGTGGCGCGACTATTCAGCTCTGGTTGTGAGCCCCACTGATCTGGTTGGCAACATGCGCCGTGTCGCGGAGTTCGAATTTGCTCGTGAGCTCGGCAAGATTGGCAAGCCCATTGACCGAGATGAGTGGTTCATGACTCCTCAGACCGTCAATGCGTATTACAACCCCGGGTTCAACGAGATCGTGTTCCCGGCGGCGATCCTGCAGCCACCCTTCTTTGACGCGAGCTGGGATGACGCGGCCAACTACGGCAGCATCGGTGCCGTCATCGGCCACGAGATCGGCCACGGTTTCGACGATCAGGGTTCGCAGTTCGATGGCGACGGCCTGCTCACAGACTGGTGGACCGAAGCCGACCGAGAGAAGTTCACCGAGCGTGCTGCAGCGTTGATCGCTCAGTACAACGAGCTCGTTCCCGCCGGACTCGACGAGCAGTATCACGTCAACGGCGAGCTCACCATCGGCGAGAACATCGGCGACCTGGGCGGTCTCTCGATCGCGTGGAAGGCGTACCTTCTCGCCCTCGACGGCAAAGAAGCCCCCGTGCTCGACGGGCTCACTGGCGCACAACGCTTCATTATTAGCTGGGCTAACTCGTGGCAGCAGATGGCGCGTGAAGAAGAGGCGATTCGCCTCGCAAATGACACCCCCTACGGACTGGCAGCCGGATTGCAGACGGGCAACATTGCTCGTGCTCACCGTGTCGCCGCAGCATTGGATTCAGGCATCGTGTGGGTCAACGCCTGGGGTCTGCTCGACCCGGCCGTTCCTTTCGGTGGCGTCAAGGCCTCAGGTTGGGGTCGCGAGTACGGTCCCGAGTCACTCGAGGCGTACACGCGCACCAAGTCAGTCGTCATCTCGACGCTGTAGATCGCTTCTCGGACCCGGAGCGAGGGGCTGAACTGGCTCTAGTTCTTGGGTGAGAGCCCGAGTGACTTACCGGCACGTGATTCGCCGGCAGTG
>NZ_CAKZII010000172.1 GCF_936931525.1 uncultured Aurantimicrobium sp. | reverse complement strand
GGGCCGACTATGGGACTCGAACCCACAACCCCCGCTTTACAAGAGCGGTGCGCTACCAATTGCGCCAAGTCGGCTTGCGTGAGGTGATAATCACCTCACTACCCGTTAATCCTAACCTGCGGCAGGAGTGGCGGGAGTTGTGGAAGCTGACTCACCAGCAACCTGAGTGATGAACGCCAAGAATTCCTTGGGGTCAACAATCGAACCGGTGTATGCCTTGCCATTGACAAAGATGGTGGGGGTTCCCACACCAGCAGCGCCAGTTTGCTTTGCGGCTTCAGCCATGGGGCCAGCAAGGGCATAGTCAGTTGCCTGAGATGCCCAGGGCATGAAGGTCTTGTCCTTGATGCACTTGTCAATCTTGGACTGGTTCTTGGGCTTCTGAGCATCAATCAAAGCAGTGATCTCATCATCGTTGAGACCAGGAGTACCTTCTTGAGGCTGATTGGCAAACAGTGCCTGGTTGACCTTCCAGAAGGTGTCAGGAGAGTAGTTCGCTACACACGCTGCAGCAGCAGTTGAGCGCAGTGAGTACTTCGTTCCTGCAGACTGGTTCGCCAGCATGCCAATGGGGTGAATCTCGAGTGTTGCTGCGCCAGCTTCAACGAGGGTCTGCAACTGCTCAGCGTTAGCTTCATCAAATGCCTTACATGCGGGGCAGATGTAGTCCTGGTAAACCTCGATGGACACCGTGGATGAGCCAGGCATAGGAATGGTGGCTACAGGGTCAGCGCCAGGTGAACCTGCTTCGCTGAGAACACCAGCCATGTTGGCGCCGCTGAGGACAATGCCGTCGCTGGCCATGTTGGCGGGGCGAGGACCTTCCTTGGGCGCAGAGGTGGCCAGGGTCGAGATAAAGAGTGCTGCGACGGCAATCACTGCAACAGCGACACCGCCCTGGATGAACAGCTTGCGACGCTTGTCGCTCTTGTTCTGTTGTTCGCGAAGTTCTTTTGCTTTCGCACGAGCAGCTTCACGCTGCTGGTTTCGAGTAGGTCGGTTGCCGTGGGCTCCGGTGCTCATTCTCGTTTTCTCCAATATGTGGGGGACGTAAATTAACGTTCGTCAAAACACGTAAAAAACTAGAGTACGTGTGAACGCTGGGAAATTGCTAAACGGTTCCTGCACGCAAACGTGCTACTTCGTAGAGCGTAACGCTGGCAGCAATACCCGCGTTGAGGGACTCAGTGCTGGCCGAGATAGGAATCGAGACAATCGCGTCACAGTTGTCAGTGACGAGTTTGGACAAACCCTTACCTTCATTACCCACCACGATCAATAGCGGGCGGTCAGCCAGTTCCAGTCCAGGAAGCATGGTGTCACCACCGCCATCGAGGCCTATAACAAAGACGCCCTGGTCCTTGAAGGACTTGATAGTCGCGGTGAGGTTCGCTGCCATGGAAACCGGCAGGCGCGCTGCCGCACCTGCTGAGGTCTTCCAGGCAGCAGCGGTTACACCCACGGAACGACGCTGAGGCAAGATGATGCCATCGCCACCAAAAGCTGCCGTGGAACGAATAATTGCACCCAGGTTACGAGGATCGGTGATTCCATCCAGTGCAACAAAGAGTGGAGCCTTTTTGGAGTCGAATGCCTTCTCCAACAGGTCGTTGGGGTGTGCATATTCGTAAGGAGGAACCTTGATCGCTACGCCCTGGTGAACTGAGTCATAACCACCCATGCGGTCCAGCTCAGGCTTCATCACTTCGAGGATAGGAATTCCACGCTGGGTCGCGATGGAAATCATTTCCTTGACGCGGTCATCCATCTCAATACGAGTGGCGATATAAAAAGCAGTGGCAGGAATCTTCGCGCGGAGCGCTTCGAGTACCGAGTTACGACCGGTGACCACTTCTGTGTCATCGGCAGCCTTGCTGCGCTTGGGGGCAGCCTTGCGCTGACCGTCAACAGTGTTGCGGTTCAGCTTGCCCATCGAGGCCAGCTTCTCGCGACGAATCTTCGCCTTGCCAGCGGGGTGCCACTCGCGGTCTTCTGCCTTAGGGGTTGGACCCTTGCCCTCGAGGGCGCGACGACCTAAGCCACCTGTTCCCTTGACAGGACCTTTACCTGATTTGCGGACTGCTCCAGCCCGAGGCTTACCTGCCATTGAAACTCCAATGTGCCCCGCTAGGGGTGTCTTCGATCGTGATTCCAGCCGCGGCAAGTCGCTCGCGGAGAAGGTCTGCGGTGGCGAAGTCCTTGTTTGCACGTGCAGCAGCACGAGCCTCAAGCAGTTCAGCCATCAAGAGATCCAGGGCGGCATCGCCTTGGGAAGCATCAGTTGCCCATGCAACATCGAGGGGATTCACGCCCAGAACATCCAGCATCGCCACAACTTCTGACGCCTGCGAAGCGGCCGTTGCCGTATCGCCAGAATCCAGCGCACTGTTTCCAGAGCGCACCAAGTCAAAGACCACGGCGAGCGCAGCGGGGATGTTGAGATCATCATTCATCGCGGAGCGGAACGCGGCAGGAACATCAGCAGAAACAAGTTCTCCCGCGTCGCGAATGACACGGTCCAAGAAACCTTCAATCCGCTCGAAGGATGCCTTCGCTTCTGCGATGGCACCGTCGTGGAGTTCCAGCGTGGAGCGGTATTGAGCAGAACCGAGCAGGTATCGCAGAACAACGGGCTTCGCCTTATCGAGGAGGTCAGCGGCAAAAACAGAGTTGCCCAGAGACTTACTCATCTTCTGGCCACCGACGGAAACGAGTCCGTTGTGAAGCCAATACTGAGCAAAACCGTCGCCGGCAGCAGCGGACTGAGCCAGTTCGTTCTCGTGGTGAGGGAAGCGCAAGTCAAGGCCACCACCGTGGATGTCAAAAGACGTACCGAGGTACTTGGTCGACATGGCAGAGCACTCGATGTGCCATCCGGGACGGCCGGCGCCCCAGGGAGACTTCCAGGAAGCCGACTCGGGGTCGCCTGCCTTGTGTCCCTTCCAAAGGGCAAAGTCTTGAGGTGCCTTCTTGCCGCGTGGATCTGCGTCAGCGGCAGCCTCCATCTCGGCAGGCTTTTGGTTAGTCAGCTCGCCATAAGCGTTCCATGACGCAGTGTCGAAGTAGACATCGCCAGAATCATCAGCGGCGGGGTAGGCGTGGCCGCGCTCAATGAGGCGCTCAATGATGGCAATCATCTCAGGGATGCTGGCAGTCGCACGAGGCTCATAGGTGGGGCGCTGAATACCCAGAAGGTCATAGGCCGCAGTGAACTCTGCTTCCATGCGATAGGCCAAAGCCCACCATTCTTCGACTCCGCCGGCTTTGGCATTGTCCAGAACCTTGTCGTCAATATCGGTGACGTTGCGCACCAGAGTGACCTGGTAACCCTCATGGGTCAGCCAGCGGCGCAGCTGGTCATAGACCAGGGCGCTGCGCAGGTGTCCCACGTGGGGGCTCGACTGCACGGTGGGTCCACAGACGTACATTCCCACTCGACCTGGGGTCAGGGGAGAAAAGTCCCGAAGGGCTTGCTCCTTCGAGTCGAAAAGACGAATACTCACGTGTTTAGCCTACCTGCGAGCGCGCTTAGCGCTGGCGAACGAGGGCAGTTGCAATGGCTGCAACACCCTCACCGCGGCCGGTGAAACCCAGGCCGTCGGTGGTTGTTGCGGACACGGAAACGGGAGCGCCAACCCACTCTGTCAACACAGCCTGTGCTTCATCGCGGCGTGGACTAAAGCGAGGCTTGTTGCCGATCAGCTGGACGGAGACATTGATGGGTTCGAAACCGGCAGAAGCGAGAAGCTCGATGGTGCCGCGCACAAAAACTTCACCAGACGCATTCGCATAGGCAGGATCTGCGGTTCCAAAGCGCGAACCGATGTCACCTAACCCAGCTGCAGAAAGCAGAGCATCACAGATGGCGTGAGCAACAGCATCGCCATCACTGTGGCCAGAAAGTTCTTTCTCGCCAGGCCAGTGCAGGCCAGCAAGCCACAGGTTTTCGGCTTCTCCGAAGGCGTGCACGTCAATACCGGTGCCGACACGGTGAGCATCAGGGACACCACCAAGGACTTGGTGTGCACGGTTGAGATCCCATGCGGTCGTGATCTTGAAGGCGACCTCGTCGCCAGGAATGGTGGTCACTGCTCCCCCATTCGCAGCGAAGACCGCTGCATCGTCGGTGTAGTCAGAAGAACCTGCTGCAGCATAAGCAGCTTCGAGTTCGGCGCGGGGGAAGCCCTGAGGTGTCTGTGCTGCTCGAAGTTGCTCACGATCAGCAATACCGAGGACACCACCGGTGACATCAACTTGCTTGAGTGAATCAACTACGGGCAGAGCGGGAACAATGCCCGCACCGGTTGCCTGAACCGCCATGTCCACGTCTGCAAACAACGTGGTGGGAGTCAGTGCACGAGCAGCATCGTGGACAAGGACGACCTGAACAGAAGCCTGAACCACGGCAAGACCTTCGGCAACTGAGTCGTGACGAGTTGCACCACCGGTGACCACAGAAACGAGAGCCTCGAGTCCAGGGGCAACCTTGTGAGCGATGGCCTGTGCATCAGAGACAAAGTCTGCTGGGGCAACCACAACGACCTGCACGGGATAGGGCAGCAAGATGATGGAGCGCAATGAGCGCTCCAGAAGAGTCTGACCAGCAAGGTCAACAAACGCCTTGGGAAGAGCTGCCCCTAAACGGGTGCCACTTCCTGCGGCAACGACAATGACAGCCGTAGAAACGTGCAGGTCACCAGACATGCTGAACTCGCCTGCCCACTCGCGTTGTTAGGACGCGAGAACCTCGTCGAGGAAGTCAGATGCCTTCTCTTCGTCGGTCTTCTTCGCCAGAGCAAGCTCGGAGATGAGGATCTGACGAGCCTTGGCAAGCATGCGCTTCTCACCAGCGGAGAGACCGCGGTCCTGGTCGCGGCGCCACAGGTCGCGAACAACCTCAGAAACCTTGATGACGTCACCAGAAGCAAGCTTCTCCAGGTTCGCCTTGTAACGACGAGACCAGTTGGTGGGCTCTTCAGTGAAAGGAGCACGCAGAACTTCGAAGACCTGCTCGAGGCCTTCCTTGCCAATGACATCGCGAACACCCACGAGGTCAACGTTCTCAACGGGAACCTTCACAGTGAGGTCACCCTGCACAACGTGGAGGGTCAAGTAAACCTTTTCGACACCCTTGACTACGCGCTTTTGTACTTCGGTAATCTTCGCTGCGCCGTGGTGAGGGTAAACAACTGTTTCGCCAACAATGAACTGCATAAGTGTGGAGCTCCCTAAAATCAGTTCCCAGTTTACCACGGCTATCTGACAGTCTCATCGGAGGCGACTTCCCACTGAGCGGTGCCGCCTCTTCGGTCGTGAATGCACCGATGCGATAAGCTCAAAGAGAAGATTTTTGCGGTATTTCTGCCCATAGATGGGCGCCGCACTCACACTCTGGAGGCTTTCGTCGTGAAGGTTCGTATTGTTGTTGCTGCTGCTCTTGCCCTCGGCGTTGCCTTTGGCACCGCCGGTTGCAACCTGATCCAGCCACAGGCCACGACCAACCCCTATGACGCTAGCGACGGAGTTGGCGTGAACGTGGGCGACCTGAGCTTGCGCAACCTCATGATCATCAGCGACAACGGTGAGACCGGCAACCTGCTGCTCAGCGTTGCCAACGCAACCGGATCCGACACTGAACTTCACATCGGCTTCGTTTCCGGTGGCGAAATTGTTGACGGCCACCTCGACGTTCCTAGCAACGACAAGACTCCCACCTCGTGGGGTTCCGGCAGTGAAGACCGCATCATTCTCGGTGGCATCAACACCATCCCTGGTGGTCTGCTCGAGGTTGCGTTCGAAGCTAACGGCGAAAGCAAGACCGTGCTGGTTCCCGTCCTCACCTCAGCACAGCCTGAGTACGAAGGCCTCGAGCCCAAGAAGGTCACCAAGATCTCTAAGTAGAACTTAAACGCAAAAGCGGCCAGTATTCCTGGCCGCTTTTGTCGTTAAGCGCGTTACGCGTTGTAGTTTTCGACTCGCTCAACAATCTTCTTGAGCGCTTCTACTTCCTTCTTGGTCAACTTGTCCGGGTTCTTCTTGGACTTCTGAACAAGGATTGACTCGGTCAAGGTGATGTCAACGACAGGCTCAGATTTTCTGAACCAACCAAATAGCTTCATGTTTTTCTCCATTACTCGTGGTGAACGTGATTCACGGCAGCATGCCGCTTGGTAGTGAAGAAAGCTTCGGCGGTGAAGTTCTACTTCTTGTTGCCCTGAGCGGCAACAGCAGCAGCGCCAGCTGCAGCAGCCTCAGGGTCAAGGTATTCAGCAGGTCCAAGTGGACGGAAGTTTTCGTCCAGCTTGTACACCAAGGGAATACCGGTAGGGATGTTGAGCTCTGCAATGTCATCGTCAGAGATGCCATCGAGGTGCTTGACCAGTGCGCGCAGCGAGTTGCCGTGAGCAGTAACCAGAACGGTCTTGCCTGCGGCAAGATCCTTCGTGATGTCTGATTCCCAGTAAGGAATCATGCGGTCGATAACGTCCTTGAGGCACTCGGTCGCAGGAATGGCGCCATCAATGCCGTCATAACGCACGTCATTGATCTGTGAGTACTCGTTGTCATCGGCAATGGGTGGTGGTGGTGTGTCAAAAGAACGACGCCAGGTCATGAACTGCTCGGGACCGTATTCAGCCAAGGTCTGTGCCTTGTCCTTGCCCTGCAGTGCACCGTAGTGACGCTCGTTCAAGCGCCAGCTTCGCTTGACAGGAATCCAGAGACGGTCAGCGGTGTCCAGAGCCAGGTTGGCGGTCTGAATAGCACGGCTGAGAACAGAGGTGTAGAGCACGTCAGGAAGAACGCCAGATTCTGCGAGAAGTTCACCAGCACGCTTGGCTTCGCCCACGCCCTGTTCGCTCAAGCGAACATCAACCCAACCTGTGAACAGGTTCTTCTGGTTCCAGTCGCTATTACCGTGTCTCAGCAAAATCAATGTGTGCGTCATGACTCCAGTTTATTGGGTGGTTAACTGGTCACCATGCCCGTGGGAAACATCACGCGTGGGACAACCAACGCCAATCGCTTGCGCCGAGTGGACAGGTGGATTCAAACCTGGCCTGCCCTGCGCACCACAAGCGACCCGCTGGTGATCGACCTGGGCTATGGCGCCAGTGCGGCCACGCCCGTTGAGCTTGCCACCAGATTGCGCAAGACCAGGCCCGAAGTGGAACTCCTGGGGCTCGAAATTGATCCCGAGCGTGTGACGATCGCGAAAGCAGAACTTTCCCGCTGGGAAAAAGAAGAACTTGTCACCGCAGAACAGGCCAGGGGCATCACCTTTGCCCGCGGAGGCTTTGAAGTTCCCGTAGCCAAGAACCGAAAGCCCGTGGTCATCCGCGCCTTCAATGTCTTGCGTCAATATGACGAGCCAGAAGTTCAAGGTGCCTGGGACATGATGGTTGCCAGGCTCCAATCTGGCGGCGTCCTCGTGGAGGGCACCTGTGATGAGATTGGTCGGATCTCCAGCTGGATTGCCGTGACTCACGAAGGACCACAAACCTTGAGCATTGCACTCAAGCTAGACACGCTCGAGGTTCCCTCGATTGTGGCCGAGAGATTACCCAAGGCACTCATTCATCACAACGTTCCTGGCGAGCGCATTCATGACTTCCTCACTGCCTTAGATAGGCAGTGGCTCACTCATGCCCCACTAGGAAGCTTTGGTGCCACCCAGCGCTGGATCGCCACAGCTCAGGGAATGAAAGAGGCCGGCTGGCCCATCATCGGCAACAAGAGCCGCTGGCGCCTGGGTGAAATCACCATTGCCTATGAGGCAGTGAAGGCGAACTAGCCCAGGCTGGTTACTGCTCGCGCTTCACCGCACCCAAGCGCGGGAGCCTGGGAACATTCGCGGTGCGGCCAGCATCTGGTGGAACGATGACCACTTGCGTGGCAGGAATCTGTGTTCCATCTGCAACAACCACAAGCTCTGCTTCGGGGTTAGCGTTGCGTTTCAAGATGGCCAGCGCAATAACGCCCTCTTCAAAGTGGCGGGCGGCACTGGTGATGTGGCCCACCTCGGTCTCACCATCCATCACAGCTGATCCAGATGGTGGGAGTACGACATCCACACCATCGAGGCTCAAGAATGCCAAGCGGCGGGGAGGGTGGCCCAGGTTGTGCACCTTGGCCACGGTTTCTTGACCTCGATAGCAACCCTTATTCAAGTGGACCGCGGTGCGCAGCCAATCAAACTCATGGGGCAGGGCATTGTCGTCACCTTCGGTGGCGATGCGGGGACGCCAGGCAGCAATGCGCAGAGCCTCGAGGGCATCAGTGCCGGCGAAAGAGATAACCCCCGCCTGTGCCAGATCTACGAGCTCATCAGCAGCACTGCGAGGAATAACTGCTTCTGAATAGTTCCAACCGTGGGCTGGGTGCTGCTCAGTGGAATATTGCCAACCACCTTCGGAAACGGCATTCCATGGGTCTGCCCAGATCACAGGAACATCTGCAGGCTGGAGAACAAGTGGAGCAAGAACATCAGGAAGGTCACCAAAGAAACCGACGGTGAGCATCTCCGTTGAGCGGTCAACAATCTCAACCTGCTTCATGAAGCGCATCTTGAGTAGCCACTTCGTGAGTTCTTCAGCGCGACCTTCATCTATCAAGAGCCAGCTGGTCTCGCCATCTTCAACTACGCGCATGGCGTGCTGAACATGGCCGTGAGGATCCAGGAGAAGAGTCTCAGTGCTCTGTCCTGGCTTCAGCTGATCGAGGCGCTGGCTCAGCAAAGAATCTAGCCAACTCAGGCGATCTGGCCCCGAAACAGCAATAACCCCGCGATCAGAGAGATCAACCAGGGCACCGCCTGCGAGCAGACTGCGCTGCTCTGTCAGGCTGTTGCCATAGGCACTGGCTACGCCCGTTGACCCCACAATTGCGCCAGGAAGCACAGTGAAAGGTGAGAGTGGCATACCGCCGGGAGCCGACGAGGCATCGTCAGCCATGAGATGCGCTTAGCGCTGTCCCTTGAACAGCTTGTACACAACGATGCCTGAGATCCATGCAATGGCCAGACCGGCAACACCAAGGAGGCCAATGAAGAAAAGTTCAATTGCGAGAAGCATGTGTCCATCATATTCCGAGGCAGGTCATAAACCGGTAACCCTGCATTCCACACTGAGGAATACGAAACCTCGTTGAAACACATGGCATTTAGACTGTTAACACCAAGTGAGACGAGGTGACCGTAATGGCCAGCATTCTGATTCTCGCCGCGCGCCACAACGCGGAGGTCCTCCCCGCGCTTGGATTGCTCTCACACCAGGTGAAGACCATCCCTGCAGAACCAGCACAGCTGGTCAGCGCACCTCACAGTGACATCGTTATGGTCGATGCTCGTACCGACTTGGCCAGCGCCAAGAGCCTGTGCAAGATCTTGCAGGCCACCGGCCTGAGCTCTCCCCTTCTTCTTGTCATCACCGAAGGTGGCCTTGCTGCTGTCAGCCCTGACTGGGGTGTGGCAGATGTCATTCTCGAGACCGCTGGTCCCGCTGAGATTGATGCTCGTATCCGTCTGGCACTGGGTCGCGCCCAGCAAGTAGCACCTTCAGAAGCGCGTATTTCTGCTTCCGGCATCGTGATCGATGAAGCGTCCTACTCAGTGAAGGTCCACGACAAGCCTCTCGACCTCACCTATAAAGAGTTTGAACTCCTCCGCTTCTTAGCAACCCACCCTTCACGCGTGTTCACACGTGAACAGTTGCTCAGTGAAGTGTGGGGCTACGACTACTTCGGTGGCACGCGCACCGTGGATGTTCACGTCCGTCGACTTCGTGCCAAGCTCGGTGACATGGAGCAGGTCATTGGCACCGTGCGTAACGTGGGCTACCGCTTCAACGTGGCTGAAGAAACCCACGAGCACGCTTCCGTAACCTCCTAGTTTCCTTCCGGTCACCTCTGCGTGCCAGTATGAATGCATGGCTCCGCACGAAACCGATATCGACGCTCCTGATGTCGACGATGACTTCGAAGAAGTCGTTCTTAAACCTTCTGCGGAATTACCTGCTGACCGCTTCCTTGACCGCGAGCTGAGCTGGCTCTCTTTCAACCAGCGAGTACTGGAACTGGCGGAAGATGAGAAGCTTCCACTTCTCGAGCGAGCCAACTTCTTGGCCATCTTTGCCAGCAACTTAGACGAGTTCTTTATGGTGCGAGTCGCTGGTCTCAAGCGCCGCATCATGACCGGCCTCGCTGTTCCCACCAACATCGGCCGTGCCCCCACAGATGTGCTCGCAGATATTTCTGCACGAGCTCATGAGCTTCAGGTGCGCCATGCGAATGTGTACCACGCGAGCGTGAAGCCCGCCCTGTCCGAAGCAGGCATCCAGGTTGTCACCTGGGATTCTCTTGACGAGGCAGATCACGAGATTCTGCACCGCTACTTCACTGACCAGATCTTCCCTGTGCTGATGCCACTGGCCGTTGACCCAGCACACCCCTTCCCGTACATCTCAGGTTTGTCATTGAACTTGGCTATCCGGGTTCGTAACGCCAAGACCGGTACCGAGGAATTTGCGCGCCTCAAGGTTCCACAGATGCTGCCTCGTTTTGTTCGCGTGGACAGCCGTGAAGGAATTGCCAGCCTGCGCTACATCGCGCTGGAAGATCTCATTGCCAACCAGCTGCAAGACCTTTTCCCCGGTATGGAGATTCTCGAGCACCACACCTTCCGGGTGACTCGCAACGAGGATGTCCAGATCGATGAGGACGAAACAGAAGACCTCATCCAGGTTCTCGAAAAGGGTCTACTCAAGCGACGCTTTGGTCCCCCCATTCGCCTCGAGGTGGGCGAAAAGATGGACCCCACCACTCTGGATCTGCTCATTCGTGAACTCGACATCACGGAGCAAGAGGTCTACCGCTTACCCGAGCCCTTGAACTTGGGTGGTCTGTTTGAGATTGCGAGTATCAAGCGTCCCGAGCTGCACTACCCACCTCACGTTCCCACCACCGCTGCGGCGTTGACCACGGCAGAAGCAAACGAACCTCGCAGCATCTTTGCTTCGATTCGCCGCGGCGATGTGCTGCTGCACCACCCCTACGAATCGTTCTCCACCAGCGTGCAGTCATTCTTGGAACAGGCAGCTGCAGACCCCAATGTTCTGGCTATCAAGCAGACTCTCTACCGCACCAGCGGTGACAGCCCCATTGTTCAAGCACTGATCAATGCCGCTGAAGCAGGCAAGCAAGTTCTTGCTTTGGTCGAGATCAAGGCACGCTTTGATGAGCAGGCCAACATTAGCTGGGCACGCAAGCTCGAGAAGGCTGGCGTTCACGTTGTCTATGGCTTGGTTGGCCTGAAAACCCACTGCAAGCTTGCATTGGTCATCCGCCAAGAAAAGGGTCAACTCAAGCACTACAGCCACATCGGCACGGGAAACTACAACCCCAAGACCAGCCGCCTCTATGAAGACTTCGGTTTGCTCACTGCTGACCCTCAGGTGGGCAAGGACCTCACTCGCTTGTTCAATGAGCTCTCTGGCTATGCCATCGAGAAGAAGTTCAAGCGCCTCTTGGTCGCACCGCTTCACCTGCGCAAGGGTCTGCTCAAACTGATCCACCAAGAGACCACGAATGCCCAGGCAGGCAAGCCTGCCCGCATTCGCATCAAGATCAACTCCATGGTGGACGAGAAAATCATTGACGCCCTCTACCTCGCTAGCCGTGCTGGTGTGAAGGTAGATGTGTGGGTTCGTGGCATTAGCTCGATCAAGGCAGGCGTGCCAGGCCTCAGCGAAAACATCCGCGTGCGCTCTATCTTGGGTCGCTACCTCGAGCACTCCCGCATCTTCATGTTTGAGAACGAAGGCGACCCCCAGGTCTATATCGGCAGTGCTGACATGATGCACCGCAACCTGGATCGTCGCGTGGAAGCGCTCGTGCGTTTGCCCAATTCGGAACACATCACTGAACTTAATGACCTCTTTGATCTGGCTATGGATGACGGAACTGCGTCATGGTGGCTAGAGTCAGATGGTTCCTGGTCGCGTCACACTGCGGACGCATCAGGGGAAGCTCTCATCGATCTGCAAGATCACTTGATGAAGCAGATTAGTAAGCGTCGTCGCCCTGGAGGACATCGATGAGTATCACCCGCCCAGCAACCACTGTGTATGCAGCTGGGGCAGTCCTCTGGCGCACCATCGGTAACGACATTCACGTGCTCGTCATTCACCGCACCGGCCACAAAGACGTCTCCCTGCCTAAGGGCAAGGTTGACCCAGGCGAAACTCTCCCCCAGACCGCGGTGCGCGAGATCCGCGAAGAGACCGGCATCAAGGTTTCCCTCGGCGTCCCTGTGGGTGCCACTGAATATGTCATGCCCAACGGAAAGAACAAGTTTGTTCAATACTGGGCAGCCGAAGTAACCACTAAGGCCATTCAGAAGTCCAAGTTTGTTCCCAACGATGAAGTTGCTGCCCTGGAATGGTTGCCTCTGGCTTCTGCTCGCGGAGAGCTCAGCTATGAGCCAGACAAAGAGATCCTGGATAACTTTGCTGCCCTGGTCAAAGAAGGGGTCACCAAGACTTTTGCTGTTGTCGTGCTTCGCCATGGCAAGGCTGCTTCACCGTCAGATTGGCGCGGTGAGGACGCAACGCGTCCCCTCACCGAGCGAGGTCTGACCCAGGCCCACGGCATTGTCGGCACTATTGCCGCGTGGAAACCTAAGCGCTTTATCTCCAGCACCGCAGCTCGATGCCTGGCAACCATTGCTCCTGTTGCCAAAGCGCTGGGTAAAGACGTGAAGTCCACCAAAAAGATTAGCCAAGACGCTTTCGAGTCAGGCAAGGGCGATGTTCGCTCCGTTGTTGGGGAAATCGTGCGCAAGCGCAAGAGCACCGTGGTGTGCTCTCATGGCCCCGTTTCACCTGCAGTCATCCGTGAGATTGCTCTGGCCACAGGAACTCCCTGGACTTCAGCACTCGAAGAAGCAGGCCTGCTCAACACCGCCTCTTTCAGCGTTGTTCACTTGAGCTCGACCCATCCTTCCTCCGGCATCATTGCCGTGGAGACACACGACTCTCAGCTCTAACGTGCTGCAGGCATGAAAATGCCGAACCGCAGTGAACGCCTCTCGGCGGAAGGCCGCTCGCAGCGGCGAATATTGGAGCCCGGGGTTACTACGGTCCGGCACTGACCAGATTAGTCGAGCGTCCCGTCACGCCACAAACGAGCACAGACAGAGAGCTCATGAGCTGTTTGAGTCAGGCGAGCTGCCTGAACCGTGAGCGTAGAGGCACGCTCAGGATGTGCTGCATCTGACTCGTTTGCCACTGCCGTGCAACCGGCAGAAATGATCCGGCAGAAGGCTGCCGAACGGTCCAAGGCCCCGCTAAAGTCTCCTGTGAAGGCTCCATGCAAGATGGTGTCAGCCAAGCTGACCATCTCTTCTGGGCCTGCAGGTGTGGGTGCCCCGGCAACCACGACATCTACCGTGCTGAGCACAGAAAGACCCTGCCCAAAGAGCACACTCATCTGAGCTGCCTGTGCTCGAATGAGATCACGAATCAAATACATTCGCCACAGTGCACCAGGCAAGGAGTGTGCACTCGAGCGAGACCAGAGCTCAGCCAAGGTGTCGATGCCGTTGTCATCGGCAAAAGAAACAACTTTCTCCACGATGTCAGGGTGCGCTTCGTCACGAACGCGTGAGAGCAAAGCCCTGGCAGTGTCGTGCGCAATCGCAGAAACTTCTGCAGGGTCGTCCCCGCCTTGGAACGCACTGAACTCGTGTCCAGCAAAGAGTGCTGGCTTTCGGTAAGGCGCGTTCATGTATTCATTCTCTCCCGGAATTCCATCCAGTGATTGTGCCCACTAGAGAAAATACCCCCGGGGGTATATACATAGAGATGAGGGCATACCTCGTCCTCAGAAAAGAGACAACACAATGTCACGCGTAGTAGTTCTCGGCGCTGGTGTATCTGGACACACGGCAGCCCTGTACCTCAAGAAAAAACTGGGATCGGCACACGAAATTATCGTGGTTTCTCCCAACTCCAAGTGGAACTGGATTCCCTCCAACATTTGGGTCGGCGTCGGAAGAATGACAACCAAACAGGTCGTCTTCCCCTTGGCACCCGTCTACAAGCGCAAGAAGATTGACTTCCGTCAAGCTCTCGCCACCGGTATCTGGCCAGAAGGTGACGCGCAGAGCGCGTCCCCCTTTGTTGAAGTGAAATACACAGACCCAGACAAGGTCGGTCAGATCGAGCGCATTAGCTACGACTACCTGGTCAACGCCACTGGCCCCAAGCTGAACTTTGAAGCCACCCCTGGCCTTGGCCCCGACAATGGGTTCACCTCGTCGGTGTGCACTCCTTCACACGCGACCCACGCTGCGAAAGATTTCCACCAAGTTATTGAGAACCTGCGCGCAGGTATCAAGCAGACCATCGTTGTTGGTACCGGCCACGGAACCTGCACCTGTGAAGGCGCAGCTTTTGAATATGCCTTCAACGTGGAGCACGAGATTCGCCAGGAGCGCCTGCGCCACCTCGCTGAGGTGATTTACATCACCAATGAGAACGAACTCGGCGACTTCGGCGTCGGGGGCATGCAGTTCGAAAAGGGAGATAGCCAGCTCACCAGCCAGGCATGGATGGAATCCCTCTTCCACGAGCGTGATGTCAAGGCAATCACTCAAGCCGCTGTGACCGAAGTGACTCCTGGAGTCATTCACTACACACAGCTTGATGGCAGCAAGAACACCTTGTCTTACGACTTCGCTATGTTGCTTCCTCCATTCCGTGGTGCAGACCTCACCGCACACAACAAGGCAGGCGAAGACATTACTTCGCAGCTCTTTGCACCAAGCGGCTTCCTCAAGGTGGACGCGGACTACACAGCTAAGCCTTTCGAGGAATGGTCTGCAGCTGACTGGCCCAAGACCTACCAAAACCCCACCTATGGAAACATCTTCGGCGTGGGTATCGCCTTCGCTCCACCACATGCAATCTCGAAGCCACGCCAGGCTCCAGACGGCACCATGATTGCTCCTGCACCACCTCGCACCGGAATGCCTTCGGGTGTCATGGGCAAGCTGGCTGCTTTCTCCATCGTGGACATGATCAAGCACGGCAACCAGGTAGCTACTCATCACGGCTCAATGGCTGAGATGGGTGCCGCCTGCATCGCATCAACTGGAACAGGATTCACCACTGGAACAGCCGCAGCTATCGCAATGACCCCCATTGTTCCTGACTATTCCAAGTTTGGTTCATCCGGTGGCCGCAACCCTGAACTCACCACGGGCGAGATTGGCCTTGCTGGCCACTGGGTCAAGCGCATGCTGCACACCATGTTCCTGTACAAGGCCAAGGCATATCCGCTTTGGTACATGATTCCTGAGTAAACCTCACCTCGACGAACGGATAATCCCATGGATCCCACACAAGCACTCATTGACGCAGCACCTATTCCCACCGAAAAGCAGCTCAAGCGTCAGCACAACATGTTCTACCAGTTCTTTAGGTTCATGATCTTGAACATCAAGATGTACCTGTTAGCCAAAAAGGGTCACTAGAACTCAGAACAACAGACTGAAGGGCTCCCGCGCCAGCACGCGGGAGCCCTTCAGTGTTCTTGCTAGCTAGAGTAAACATATGGACACAATCGTCTTCGCGCTGATCTTGATTTCAGCCTTACTCATCATTTTTGTTAAGAAGCGTTGGGTCGTCGTACTCGGCTACTCCATTGCTTTTGTGGCCACGGCTGCGTTGTTTGCCCACCACGTCACCAGCACCCTTGATTTGAGCTTCTAATGAGTGAGATTCACGTATCTGCCCTGCAGACAGAAGACGCCACCACCACTGTTGTCGTTGGTGACACCCGCATTGTTGTTCCCCCACCCACCAAGCCTCACCACATCTTGCTGGGCAAGCTGGGCTTCTGGGCACAGATCGGTTTCATGCTCGCTTACATCGGAGTTCTCTCCGGTGCCATGTTCTACTTCCAGTTCGGCCTGGGTGAATACCCTTGCCCACTGTGTATTACTCAGCGCATGGGAATGATGCTCTCCTCATTGGGTGCGCTGTATGTCGTAGTGAACTCACTACGAGGCAGGCTGTCCCCTTCAGGATTCATGACTGGTCTGGGCTTTGCCATCTTGGGTGCTCTATTGGGCGCAGTGATGTCTATCCGCCAGATCTTGCTGCACATCATGCCCGGTGACCCCGGCTATGGCGGAGCAGTCCTCGGCCTCCACCTCTACACCTGGGCTCTGGTCAGCTTTGTAGTCGTTCTTGTCTTCGCCGGTGTGTTGCTGACCTTCGGAACAGAATTCCTTCCTGTTCGCCCCAGCTCCACGTTTGGTCGCGTGGTGGCCTGGGTAGTTATCGGGATCTTCCTCTTCACCGTGGTGGCAAACCTGGTCGCTGTCTTCGCTCTTGAAGGCTTCAACTGGTACCTGCCAGATGACCCCACCAGCTATGAACTCTTCAACCAGCTCGGCTGGAGCAAATAACCACTTCTGGTCTGTTCTAAACTAGAAGAGCACTTTATGTGCGGCGGGCCTCTAGCTCAGTTGGTTAGAGCATCGGACTTTTAATCCGAGGGTCAAGGGTTCGATCCCCTTGGGGCCTACAACAGAAAATACCCTCTAGAAATAGAGGGTATTTTCTTGTTTCAAATTCAACCAGGAGATCAGTCACATCGCCTTTGGTAGAACTTTAGGGAACTAATACTGCGCGGCCACGGAGGCTTCCCTTGTGAAGGCGAACATACGCTTCGGGACCATCAGTCAGAGCGAACTGTTCATATTCGACCTTAATCTTTCCCTGCTGCGCTAGTTCGATGACCTCAATGAGTTCGAGGCGTGAACCCCAATAGGGTGTGCGAATGTTGACGTCGTATGCTGTCGCACCGAAGCCGACAGGTAACGCTCCACCACCGATACCGACAATGTGGAGGTCGCCTTCAGGCCTGACTAATTTCCCTGCCAAATCAACCGTTGCCTGCGCACCAACAAAGTCGAAGACTGCATTGGCTCCAATGCCGCCTGCGATCTTCTGGACCTGTGCGATAGCGTCGTCATTGCTCTGGAAGGCATAGTGTGCGCCTACCTCCCGAGCAAGTTCAAGCTTTGCCTCACTCACATCGAGGGCAACAATGGTGGTCCCTGTGAGTGCTGCTAAGAGCTGAATACCCATGTGCCCCAACCCGCCTGCACCAATGACAACGGCAGTAGAACCAGCACCTAGCTTTGCAAGAGAGTTCTTGATGGCGTGATAGGGAGTAAGAGCAGCATCCGTCAGCGACACATTCTGAACTGGATCGAGCGAACCCAAAGAAACAAGGTGACGGGGGGAATCGATAAGCACATACTCGGCCATCGCGCCAGGTGCACCTAAGCCCGGAGGCTGAATGCCCATGCCCGCTGCAAACGGACACAGCATCTCTTTACCTTGGACGCAATAATTGCAGGTTCCGCAACCCCACGGGCCATAAATTGCAACGGAGTCACCCAGGGAAAATTCAGTAACACCTTCTCCGAGCTCATGGACTATTCCGGCGCCTTCATGTCCAAGTGTCATTGGAGTATTCCAACCCATGGCGTTGAATACCTCTTCTGGAAGGCTCATGATGAATTCATCAGAGTGGCAAACTCCAGCAGCAGTAACTTTCAGAACGATTTGTCCCGGGCCCGCAGTTGGTTTGGGAACATCCACGATTTGTGGTGGTTGACCCACCGTGACATATTGCAGAGCCTTCATGGTTTGAGCCACGATTTCCTCATTTCATTCCAAATAACCGCTCGATGCGGACGATACCCAGTCAACTCTTCTGAGGTTCGAATTTCTAGAATTTCCAGAAGTCGTGCAGAAAATTACAAGTGGGTGCACATGGCTGCAACTGGGTTGCATTTCTGATGCCACAAGAGGTTCTGTGGAACCCAGGAACCCGAAAGTTACGATTCAGACTCACTCAGAGCAGTGATGGAAGGACTGAAGTGCGTCGTCAGATATCTGCCCGAACAGGCCGCAGTTGAGGTCTTAAAGAGCTCGAATGGCCTCAGCTTTTCTGATGTTTCATAAACCGCCAGGACAGGAATATCACCAGAGCTGGGTAGATAGCCTGACTTGTGGTCACTGCACGTTCCCAGAATCCTGCGGTGTGGATGTCGGGATTCGTCCAGATAGCCAAGAATCCGAATGCAATAGCTCCAAGAACGAGCGTCCCGATGATAGAAGCAAGCGGGCGAACGATGGTGGGCCATTCACGACCAAACCGCATTCCAAACACTGGCCATATCGAAAAGATGACAAAGGAAATCGTGGCAAAAACTCTGTGAGGCTCCGAGACTCCCACCAATGGGGTGGGGAAAATTGTGAGACCAATGGTTGCTAACCCGCCCAGAAAAAACAACACCCGAGCTGGTTTGGCTATCACCGTAAATTTCAGAGCAACAACGATGTCGATCAGTGCACCCAAGATGAAGAAGCTTGATTGGAGATATCTCACCGGGGATTCAGGTGATGCCAATTCACTAATGGTTTGAACAATGGGGTCATAGCCAGGCCAGAGCGCTGCGGACAAGCTCCAGCCCAACACAGACTGGACAGGCCCCAATACAGCTAAGAAAAGCAACAATCGACTGACCTGGTGAGGGTGAATATCAGTTTGAGTCATGTTGCCCCTTTCGCGTGTGAGCTTACGGGACTATCCAAGCACCTGCTGAAGAATATTTAGTGTCTGTGATGGAAAGGCTGGAGTGCATCGTCAGGAATCTGACCGAAGCGTCCGTAGTTGAAGTCTTCTAGAGCCTGAACAACTTCTGCCTTGGTGTTCATCACGAAGGGTCCATATGCCACCACAGTTTCGTTGATGGGCTGACCGCCAAGAAGTAAAACATCCAGAGCACCATTGCGGGCATCTTGAACTTTGTCGGCGGTGAGCACAAGACGATCACCATCAACCATGACAGCAAGTGTTCCTGCTGTGATGGGAGCTGCGCTTCCACCCATCTCACCCTCACCGACAGTTCCCTGTCCTGCAAGTGTGTAGGCAAGGGCATTGAACTCAGGGTTCCAGGGGATCGAGACCGAAGCTCCGGGAGCAAGTGTCACGTGTGCAATGGTCATCGGAGTCTGTGACTTACCCGGACCCACGTGGCCATCAATCTCACCCGCAATGACGCGAATCAGGGCTCCACCGTCTTGGCTGGAGAGAAGCTCAACATCTCCACCAGCAAGGTTTTGATAGTTCGGTGCTGTCATCTTCTTTGCCGCTGGCAGGTTGATCCAGAGCTGGATGCCGTGGAAGAAACCGCCGGACATCACCAGCTCATCTGGTGGAGTCTCGATGTGAAGAACACCAGAGCCTGCGGTCATGTATTGAGTGGCACCGTTCTCGATGATGCCGCCGCCACCATGGTTGTCCTGGTGCTGGAAGGTGCCATCGATCATGTAGGTGAAGGTCTCAAAGCCACGGTGGGGGTGCCATGAGGTTCCACGAGGTTCATAGGGTGCGTATTCGACCTCACCCATTTGGTCCATGTGAATGAACGGATCAATGTCTTGGTAGGAAACGCCAGCGAATGCGCGAGTAACAGGGAAACCATCACCTTCGAATGCCTGTGGCCCCTTAGTCACGGACTTCACTGCACGAGCACGGCCAACGGCAGGTGCGAGGTGAGGAAGTGTGAACGTATCAGCGGTTACTGCGGGCATTATGAGCTCCTTATTGGACTATCTCTGAGGATAAGTCTTCGGCCAAGAAAAGTATTCCCATTAAGCAAAGATGGCATCCCCGAAGGGATGCCATCTTGGTGAGCTGGGCTCGAATTACTTCTTTACTGCAGGCTTCGCAGCTGGCTTCTTAGCAGCAGGCTTGGCTGCTGGCTTTGCAACAGCCTTAGGAGCAGCCTTGGTTGCGGCGGGCTTTGCAGCTGCCTTGACCGGAGCCTTCTTTGCGACGGGCTTAGCGGCTGCCTTAGGAGCGGCCTTTGCAACTGGCTTAGCTGCAGGCTTAGCAGGAGCCTTCTTAGCTACTGGCTTTGCAACGGGCTTCTTGGCGACAGGCTTAGCGGCAGCCTTTGGTGCGGCAGCCTTTGCTGGTGCCTTAGCTACTGGCTTCTTTGCAGCGGGCTTCGCAGCTGCCTTAGGAGCAGCCTTAGTTGCGGCGGGCTTCGCTGCAGGCTTGGTAGCTGGCTTCTTTGCAGCAGGCTTAGCTGCGGGCTTCGCAGGAGCCTTCTTGGCAGCAGCAACAGTCTTCTTAACGGTTGCGGTGGTCTTTGCAGCATCCTTCTTGATGGTGCCAGCTGCGTGTGCAAGATCCTTACCAACAGAAGCTGCAGTCTTGGATGCATCCTTCTTGACGGTGGTGGCGACCTTCTTGGTGGTGGTTGCTGCCTTCTTTGCAACCACGGTTGCATCAGCGGTGACGTCGTCTACCTTGTCAGCAACAACAGCGGCGGTTGCGCCAGCCTGCTTTGCACCGGAGGTGAACGCCTTTTTCAGCGAGGAAAGAAAAGATGACTTAGCCATCAGAGAAACACTCTCATTTCATGTTTGGGGGTGTAGAAAAGTTCGTACTTAAGCCTAACCTGAGTGTTTCTTATGAACCCCGAGGCTGGACGCGAGCCGTCACAAAGCCTGAGAGGACAAGGCTCTACTTTTCTTGAGTAACCAGCCACTCGTGCGCACCGGCTGCTTCAGCACCCATTGCATTGACCGTGGCACGAGTTCGCTCTCGTACACCCGCATCAAACTCTGGTGACTGGCACACTCCTTGCGGAGCATCAGATGCAACAGAACACCAGCGGTAGACGCCGTCCTGTTTGTTGGTTGCGGGCGCCCAGGCCATGTCACTGACAGACCATGAACCATCTGCAGCCTTACTGAATTGTGCACGCATGATGAGGAACTCGTTGTTCACGGGGTAGTCACCAGAAGATTCGCTAATGCCATTACCCAGGGAGTACACAATCCACTTGCCGTTGTAGAGCTCCATCGGCTGAATGGCATGGGGGTGGTGGCCATAAACCATGTCGAACTGACCACTATCAATCAATGCGTGTGCATTGTTGATCTGCTGAATGTCCGCTTCATTCGAATATTCAGTTCCTGCGTGCTGAACGCCGATGACGACATCGGCGCCCTCAGCACGAGCCTGAGCTGCTCGGGCAATCATCACGTCTGGGTCGAGTGGGTAGTTCACTTGCCAGTCGAACTCGTTGTAGTTGCCGTTGACGGAGAAGGTGTGCTCAATAAAGGCGACCCTCCCTGCGGGGGTATCCATGATGAGAACACCGTTGGCTTCTTCAGGTGACCGGTAGGAACCGGTGTGCTTCAAGCCGTTCTGATCCAGCACGTCTAAGGTCCTGACCACACCTGAGTAACCCATGTCCACGGTGTGATTACTTGCCGTGGTGCAGGCGTCGTAGCCAATTGCTTTGGTGGTGACTGCCAACTCCCAGGGAGTATTGAAAATGGGGTATCCCGTAGGGGCTTCTCCCACCTGAGCAAAAGGAGTCTCTTGGTGACACATCGCAATGTCTGCCTGGTTCAGATACACACTCTGACCTTGGAGCAGCGGCATGAAGTCATAGTTGCGGCCGTTGGCATCGGTAGGAATCACCGCTGGCTTCCATAGACCTGCATGGAAGAGCATGTCTCCTGTGGCAGTGATGGTGAAGCAGTCATCGGTGGGACACTCAGGTCCAACACCAGGATTACGGGTGGGAGTCGGCGTGGGTGTGGCAGTCTTCGTGACAGCTGGCTTTGCTGCAGGAGCTTCTGGAGCACACGCACTCATGGTTACACCGATGGCTATAGCCAACATTGCCGAAATGATTCCCCGTTTCATATCTCCATTCTGTCAGTGCATGCTGACCCCGTTCGTTAACTCTCAGGAAGTAGCATGAGCTAGTGAGTTCACCGGTTCTGCCTACTTCTAACTACGTCAGCGTGACGTGGGGAATCCGCACCGACTCTGGCGGTCTCACGGTGACTTTGCTTCACCGTGCAGGGATCATGAGTCAGTCAGGTGCTGGTCACGTCACGGTACTCACCTTCGATAACTTCCCCGACTATGCGCAGGTTGAAGCAGAGCTTCGTGAGATGGGGCGCCTCTTTGGAGATGTCTCTATCCGTAATCTCTGGGATTGGCTCCGCACAGAGAAAGTCCCTACCCGGGCAAGCGGCGTCTCCACTGCGGTTGCAAAAGCTTTCACCCCCCTGTCGGATACGGATTCCTTTGAATCAACTTTCCGAAATGGCGTAGAGATTTCTCGCACCCGTTACGCAGCAGATGACGTAACTGTGTTGCAAGTAGACCACTTCCGTGAAGACGGAACGTTGTTGCTCAGCGACCGCAGGGATGCCCGCGAGCGCGGCGTTCGTGGCGGTCGTCGCATTGTGTTGTGTGACCTGCAGGGATCTCCCTACAAGCTCTGGAAATTCCCCAACGAGTTCTATCACTGGGCTCTCGATCGGATGTTTGGTAAGACTCCCACGACGTACATCGTCGACAGCAAGACCGCTGTGAACATGTTCGTGGAATACCGCAGGCGCAATGCCCTCACCGTGCACGTCATTCAGGGAGCTCACATCGAGGGAGTTACCTCCGATGGTCGCCCCATCTTGAGTGAAGCACGCAGTAAGAGTATTCAGAACCTTCCTGCTTACGACCTCGTGGCAACACTGACTCAGCGTCAGCGCGCTGACGTGACTGACATTGTGGGGGCCAGTCCCAACCTGGTGGTTATTCCCAACTCCGTGCCGTTGCCTGACCCCAACTCGATAACTCTCGAGCGCCCACTCGATCGTGGCATTGTGGTGGCAGCATTTGTGCCTCGCAAACGTGTGCACTTGGCTATCGAAGCAGCAAGCAAAGCTCACTCTTCCACCCCCATTCACCTTGATGTGTATGGCGATGGTGAAAGCAAGCCAGAAGTCGATGCCATGATTACCTCGACAAACGCCTCACGCTTTGCCATCCTCCACGGTTACAGCACCACAGCCCTAGGTGAAACCAAGACTGCGAGCTTCATTCTGATTACCTCGGAGACTGAAGGCACTCCGTTGGTTTTGCTGGAAGGTATGGCAGCGGGCTGCATTCCTATCTCTTTCGATATTCCCTATGGCCCTAGCGACATCATTGAGGACGGGGTCAACGGCTTCCTTATTCCTGACGGTGACACTGACGCCATGGCTGCAGCCATCGTTCGATTGCAGGGACTCTCAGCAGAAAAGGTGATGGCGATGAGGGCTGCTGCAATCCAATCTGTGCAGTCTTTCAATGACGCAGCCGTGCTGGAACTGTGGGGCAAAGAGTTACGTAAGGCCTGGAAACACAAGACTGCACGGTGGTGGCGTGTGC
This sequence comes from uncultured Aurantimicrobium sp., assembly GCF_936931525.1. GTDB lineage: Bacteria > Actinomycetota > Actinomycetes > Actinomycetales > Microbacteriaceae > Aurantimicrobium. Next base: position 12,549 of record NZ_CAKZII010000172.1, on the reverse strand, counting down.
TGCGCAAGTGGCAAGCCAAGAACGCCGAAAAGTCGTATGCTCGCCGCGCACCGGAAATTGGACCCAAACTTCCTCCCGCACCGAGGCGCTAGCGTTCTAGGCTGAGTTCATGACGTCTCAGGATTCAGCCCAGATTATTTCTGTCCCTAGCTACGGCACTCCCAGCGTGGATGACTCGTGCTACATCGCACCAGGCGGTCGCCTGGCCGGCGATGTGACCCTTCACGCCAACGTAGGCATCTGGTTCAACGCAGTCCTGCGTGGAGACTACGAACCGATCGTGATCGGTGAGGGCTCCAACATCCAAGACAACGTGAGTGGACACGTCGACACCGGCTACCCCCTCACCTTGGGCAAGAACGTCTCGGTAGGGCACAACGCGGTTATCCACGGCTGCACCGTGGAAGACGACTGCCTCATTGGCATGCATGCCACCGTGATGAATGGCGCTGTCATTGGGAAGGGTTCACTGGTTGCTGCCGGCGCTTTGGTGCTGGAAGGAATGATTGTTCCTCCCGGTTCTCTAGTTGCCGGTGTTCCTGCGAAGGTGCGCCGTGAGCTCACTCCAGAAGAGCAAGATGCCGTGCGCAACAACGCAGCGAACTACCGCAAGCGCCTGGAGATCTACAAGGCAGAAACGGCTTTTTCTAAAGGGGACTAGACGGGTGGTTGCCTAACTTGCAATGCAGTAACCGTGATATTCGAAATTTGAACGTGCGAGAGGCTATGAGGAATACATCGGACATCAAGACTTCCTACAGAATCCATGAAAATCAGATGTTGGCCTTGGAATACAAACGAACCTGTTATCCATTCTGAGGTATACCAAACGTGTTGTCCTTCAATATTTCCAGCACCAATAACGGTGCACTTCACCGCACCGTCTGCCTCCCCAGATAGTGAGACTAAGTAATTGCCTACAGGCAATTCCGTCAATGCAACTACTGGGTTGTATCCCGCAGCTCTATAAATTGTAAAAGCGCCAGGTAGCTGATTCACAAAAACTGATGGTGGAAATTCAGGCCCAGCAGGGCCTTGTGCACCTGTTTCCCCTTGTGGCCCGGCAGGACCTGTAATACCTGTTGCCCCTTGCGGCCCAGCAGGGCCCGTAGCCCCAGTCGCACCTTTTTCCCCTTGGCTACCAGCACTGCCCGTCAAGCCCTGAATACCCTGAAGGCCGGGGATTCCTTGTAGACCAGGAGCTCCGTTAGTGCCGGCTTCGCCAACCACTGACTCTGTAGCATTCGTGCTTCCCCCTGAACAAGCAGTCAGTGCCAGTAGAACAGCGAGTGCGGCTACGAATACATTAATTGGCTTAGGGACAGGAGCCAGCATATGGAAATAGTGTCGGGTAATTTTGGTCTTTATTACGGACATTCCGATAAGAGATTTCCTCATGAGTCAACGTTAAGAAGGCGAACTCAATAGTGGAGTCGAACGAAAGAAGCGAGCCAATTAATGTGGGGAAAACCCCTCACCAATTTTTCGTAGGGGAAACCCTAGATTTTTCTCTGTGAAGTATCTTCAAGACAAGCAATACTGAATCAATGAGCGTAGATGTGCTGGTTGTTGAGGATGATGACCTCACGCGAATTACGCTGAGTTCAAGTCTGAAAGCAGCAGGGGCAGACAATGTTTACTCCGCATCCACGGCGAGCGAAGCACTAACACTGGCTCACAAACACTTGCCCACAGCGGCTCTCCTCGATCTTCACTTAGGTGCTGGGCCAACTGGTCTAGATGTGGCAAGACAACTGCGTGCCCAGAATTCCCGCATCGGCATCGTAATTCTCACCAGCTACGAAGACCCACGGTTGTTGGGCGAAAATCCAGACTTTATTCCCGCGGGAACGAAGTACCTGTTGAAACGAGACATAAGTGATATTTCAGTCGTGACTCAGGCTCTGAGCTCAGCGCCGAGTTCCAGCAAGCTACTCTCCCGACCTAACATGAAACTACTCGGCTCAAAGCTCAGTGAAAATCAACTCATGATTCTCAAACTAGTTGCCGAAGGTTATTCCAACTCTGAGATTGCTAGGCGACGAGGGGTCTCTGACAAAGCAGTTGAAGGCACCCTAACGCGCCTTGCCAACAAACTCGGTTTAGAAAAGGATTCCACGAGCAATCAACGGGTTCATATTGCCAGGGTTTACTTCCGTGCCTTGGGGCTGAATCTGGGCGATGTCGAATGAACCCAGCGGCTTTCGCGCCGCGGTCGGGAGCAAATGGCTTACGTTCACACCGGGCTATGCCTGGCTTATGCCACTCTGGTTCTCAGCATCAATACTCAGCACGAACAATCTGAACGGTTGGGATGATCTCCTAATCGTCTTCGTAATCAACACGATTGCACTTGCCGTCTGCTCCATCGAGTACCTCGTTTTTCGCAAAACCATCTGGCGTGCTGCTGCGGATGGCGGCACGGCAATCGTGCCTTTCATCCTCGTATTAGCTGGCGGCCTTGCGTTCGGTGTGAGTAAAGCAGTTGTCACAGCATTCGTTTCTCATCTCATTCTTGGAACCGCTATTGAAGATCTTTCAGGACGTGTTGTTGCCGCCTCTCTTCTAGGAATCCTGGTTGTTCTCGTGGTCCCTGTAGTGATGGCTCAACTTGAGAAGTACCGCGTGCAGCGCGCTAATCTCATTACTGATTTAGTACGCCGCGAAGTCTCAGCAGAAAGCTACGCCGCGACACAGCCAGAACTAACCAAGTTCATAAGTACCGCGTTGAAAGCCCTTGAGTCTGTGCGTGATGCACCGCAGACCCTCCCTGACGTACTAGACGACATGCGGGATAACGAGATTCGCCCTCTAAGTCACAGGATTTGGCAAAGAGAACAGGCAAGAATCCCTGAATTTACTTTGAGCAACATGATTGCGCTGAGCCTGAGCAAGATGAATTTCTTAGTAGTGCCTGTTGTAGTGAGTTTCGCTGTAATTGCTGCACCGACAAACATAAGTGGCTATGGCTTGGTGGAGGGTACCGTCGCGTTAGGTATTCAATCTGCCGTTCTGGCTATAGGCCTCTCGTTGGCTAAATTGCTACCTCCGGGAGGCACTCTCAGGGGAATCTTTGCTTACGTCGCAGTGGCTATCACCATTTCACTGGCCATTGAAATAATCACAAACGCTGTTCTAGGCCAAATCCCTAGTCTGCTTCCCGTTCAATCCGTTCTTTCGGTTCTGCAACTTTTGTTGTCCCTCATACTCTTCACTGGCGCTTTTTCACTGACAAGGCAAACCCGAAAATCGATGGATTTCGACCTTTTGGCTCACTCCCCGAATTTGGTTTCCACAGAATTGACGAGAGTCAAGCAAGCCAGAACTGATCGTGAACTTGCGCAGTTGTTGCATTCACAAGTTCAAAATGTTTTTCTCGCAAAGGCTGTAATGCTTCGAACAAAGATTGAAGATTCTGAGGTGTCAGGCTTGCAGAAGCAGGAACTCTTGGAGTCAACTCTTCTTGAACTAGAAAACTACATCGAAGCGCTCAACGTGAGCGTACCTGCCGGTCCCAACAATTCAGAGAGCCTTGGAAGCTTCTTGGAACGTCTGCGAGAGCTTTGGGGTCCCGGGGTTAACATTTCACTTCCGCTCTTCAACCACGTTGAACAACATCGCATTGACACATATGCCGAACAACTCGCCGCCGTGATAAGCGAAGCAATAACAAATTCAGTACGCCACGGTATGGCTCGCAATGTGGCAATCGGTTTGGCCACTACCGAAACAACGATTACTCTCACAGTTAACGACGATGGCTTCGGCCCTCGCAATGGCTCACCGGGCTTGGGCACGCTTACCTATTCGACGATTGCGAACTCAACATGGGGACTTACCCGTTCCTCAGGTATGGGCGGCGCCTGCTTTCGATTGATCATTGCAATTTAAAAACAGGTTCCCCATCAGTAAAGGGTTTTCCCCGCGTTAACTGTCTGTCTTGCACTGCTCAGGCTCTGTAGTAATCACAGCTACATACCTTGGAGATAGTTCTCACAGACAGGTGACTCATCATGCGCGCACAGCGTCTCTTCGCACTTATATTTATTGGCACATTACTCGGTGCCGTGGGGATCACTTCCGCTTCTTCCGAAGCCGCGCAGGCCACGATAAATGTCGCATCGGCACCCTTCGACGTTGGATCGGATCCGATGGGCATCGCAATGGCTCCGAATGGTCTCAATGCCTACATCGCTAACTACGGAAGCAACACAGTCAGCGTCTTCTCTCTCGTGCATCCGGCCGCCAGCCACGTCACAATCAATGTCGGAACAAACCCACGCAACATTGCCGTGACGCCTAATGGGGCAAAAGTTTACGTCACTAACTTCGGGAGTAACTCAGTTAGCGCAATCGACGTCTCGACGAATACTGTGACGCAGACAGTCACCGTCGGCGCCTTTCCCTCGGGAATTGCCATTTCACCTGATGGGACAAAAGCGTATGTGACTAACTCTGGTGACGGAACGGTGAGTGTCATCACGCTCGCCACAGGTATCGTTTCTAGGACATTTACCCTCACTTCTGGTGCGCAGCCCATCGGTATAGCTATTTCTCCGAACGGGAGATTCGCGACTATTACTGACTATGCTTTTGGCCACAACCAGGTGTACACCATTGATTTGGCCACCAACGTTGTTGGTGGCCAAAACGTTGGGACGAGCCCATATGGAATTGTTTTCACACCTGACAGTACAAAGGCGCTAATCACTAATTTCAACAGTCACACTGTCAGCGTTTTGGACGTTGCTTCTAATCAAGTGACTGCGACGATACCTGTAGGGTTCAATCCCACGGGCATTGCGATCAACCCCAGTGGCACCTCTGCCTACGTTGCGCACGACACAGGCAACAAAGTGAGTGTGATAGACCTCAGGACCCTCGTGGTCACCGAGTCAAGAGCGATGGGCTTCCATTCCTCCGTGGCAATTACGCCGAATGGCGCGCAGGCATGGGTTGCTACTAGATACCCCGGCGGATTTGGGAGTGTTTTTTCGCTAGATGTCGCCGAGCCGATGGTGCTCAAATTCAACGTGCCTAATGGTGCCATTGTCAAGCTACCTCTGCGTGACTTCATCGGAACCATCGGATGGGGCGATGGAACATTCAGTTCGGCACTTTCTTCTGCAAATTTCGGCGCGGCATCCATCAGCCATACATACGCTCAAGCCGCCACGGTAAATGTGACTGTCGTGGGGGCGGCATCGGGGTTTGGTTTTGAACCCAGCGATCTTGATTACGCACCATTCCTAGGGGCAGATATGCTCCAAGAACTGATCAGCTGGGGAGATCTTGGCCCCACATTCACAACTCTCAATCATGGCCTGTCCCATACTTCAAATCTCACTGCGGTACCCGCAAATGTTCCCCCCACCGTGACCAATTTGTCCTACTTGTTCGGCTACAGTCCGCTTATCAATGATTCCTCCATCGGTGCGTGGGATACGTCACACGTGACAAACATGAGTGGGACATTTGAGGGTGCAAGTGCCTTTAACCAAAATCTCAATAGTTGGAACACGAGTGCTGTTACGGATATGAGCTACATGTTCGATGGGGCCGTCAACTACAACCAACCCATGAACGGATGGGACACGGCCAATGTGACGTCGATGGCTGCCATGTTCAAGTACGCATCCACATTCAATGGGGCCATCGACGCGTGGAATACAACACACGTCGAGAATATGAACCAGATGTTTTCCCAAGCAACTGCGTTCAACCAAAACATCAGCGGGTGGGACATTTCACGGGCAACGAATATGAGGCTGATGTTTAACAATTCGGCTCTCTCAACTTTGAACTACAGTCGTGCCCTCAGAAGTTGGTCACGCGGGAGCCACTTGCAAAATATAAGCCTAGACGCGCGAGATTCCCACTATTTCGCGAGCGTTGCAGCTGACCGTGCTGCTCTCTTAGCAGACGGGTGGAGCATCGTCGACCTGGGAGAAGTGCAAACTCCCGTAGCCACGTTGACACAAGCCCCGTCTGCTTCCGCGATTGCCGCCGGAGATGCTTTGAACCGCAGCCTGCTAACCGGTGGCAGCGCATCCATCCCGGGAACGTTTACCTTCACAACGCCAACGGCCATCCCATCAGGGGGTTCGCAGACCGTGAGCGTGACATTTACTCCGTCTGACAGTGTCGCTTATGCTCCCTTCGTGACTTCGGTACCAATATTGGTTAACTCGGTCGCCGTCGAAACAAATGTCAATGCTTTGTCTCACACTGGTTCGGAAATGTACCAACAGCTCTTGACGGGTCTTCTTTTGTTGCTTGCCGGGCTGGGTCTCGTGACGCTGGCAATTTCAAACAGACGGCGAAACTAGCTAATTGGCCTCATTAACGAGCTCCGGGCGGACGTGGGTCGAATGGTACTGAATTACGGTTCACGTTGATGCCGGAAGCGTGAAGAACTTCTTCTGCCTGCTGACCAGGGGCAACAACGCAGCGAACTACCGTAATCACCTTGAGATTTACAAGGCAGAAGCAACTTCGAATTCGTAGGGTTAACCCACGCTTTTTCTCTAGGCGTCCGTCCCCCTCAAGGGAATACTGGAGCTATGGAGCTTGATGTACTAGTCGTGGAGGACGATAACTTCACGCGCATCACTCTGGCTTCCAGCCTGAAAAGCTCCGGCATGGGTTCTGTGTACACCGCTTCCACTGTTGGTGAGGCGGTGGAACTAGCTGAGAAATTCATTCCCTCTGCCGCACTGATTGATCTCCACTTGGGTCAGGGGCCCACTGGTCTTGATCTTGCTCGCAAACTGCGAGCCCTCAATCCGCGGATAGGCATTGTTATTCTCACCAGTTATGACGACCCAAGGCTCCTAGGGGAGAACCCGAGTTTTATCCCTGCGGGAACGGTATATCTCCGCAAAAAAGACATCAGCGACATCTCGGTAGTCACCAAGGCATTGGGTTCCGCCCCACACTCGAGCAGACTTGTCTCACGTGATCCACAAGCCCTTCTCGGCACGAAGCTGAGTGAGACCCAGATGTCGATTCTGAAACTTGTTGCCGAGGGGCACTCGAATGTGGAGATTGCGCGGCGTCGCGGCGTCTCTGAAAAAGCAATAGAAGGTTCCATCCGTCGATTGGCGGCAAAGCTGTCATTAGAAAAGGACTCCGCCAGTAACCAACGTGTTCATATTGCCCGTGTTTACTTCCGTGCCTTAGGCGTGAAGTTAGATGATGACAACTCGGTCGAATAAGTTACGCACTGCCATCGGCAGTCGTTGGCTGATCTATATCCCCACATATGCGTGGTTACTGCCTGTGTGGTTTAGCGGCTCTATTCTCAGCACACGAAATCTCTCTAACTGGCAAGAGTTTCTTGCAGTCACAGGGGTTAATGTCTTTGCGTTAGGAATCTGTTCTCTGGAGTTCCTCCTTTTCAGAGTCTCCTTATGGAGATCTTCTCAACCATCTTCCGGTCGAAGCACATCGGTTTGGTTAGTTGTTCTCGGAGGTGTAATCCTGGGGTCTTCCAAAGCCCTCATCACTGCATTTGGGTCAGCCCTGGTTCTTGGAACAACAACCTCTGATCTATCAGGCCGTGTTCTCGCAGGAAGTGCTCTGGGCGTGATCGTGGTGATGGTTGTTCCCATCACGTTGTATGAGCTGGAACACTATCGTTCACGCCGCGAAAAGCTCATCAACGAAATCGTTCGGCAAGAAGTAGAAGAGCCTCGTGCCTTTTCTCAGACCAACCCTCAAGCGCTCGAGAACTTTGTCGAGAGCAGCTTAATCACTCTGGCTGCGGTCAGGCAGGCGCCTGAAACCTTGCCGTCCGTCCTCGACCACATGAGGGAGAACGAGATTCGCCCCTTGAGTCACCAAATTTGGAAGCGGCAACAAGAGCAAATTCCTGACTTCACCCTGGGAAACCTCATCAGCGTCAGCCTGACTAAAACCCGTTATGTCGTCATCCCCGTCATTTTGGGTTATGTCGTCTTAATGGGGCCAAGCCAACTCACGGAGTATGGCCTACTCACAGGCCTCGGGGCAATTGTCCTCCAGAGCGCTCTGATTGCACTGGGTCTCAACCTTGCAAAACTTGTTCACACTCCAGGCCGCGGCTGGGGCGTCACTATGTTCATCGCCACTAATGCGGTGATAACGCTGGCGATTGCTGTCTTTACGACAGCAATGTTTGGCCCCATCCCTGACTATCTGCCGCTCCAAGCTGCGCTAGGAGCATTCCAAGTTCTGCTCACCCTCACGCTCTTTACAAGTGTCTTTAACTTGACCCGCAAAACCCACAAGGCGGTGGAAGAGGATCTCCTGCGTCTGTCTCCAGACCTGGGCACCAGCGAGCTCAAGCGAGCACAAAAGTCCCGCGAAAATCGTGAGTTGGCACAACTGCTGCACTCTCAGGTTCAGAATGTATTCCTTGCCAAGTCAGTTCAAGTGAAACGGCAGATGAGTTCTGAGGAACTCACCAATGAAGCACGAACAGCATTGTTTGAAACAAGCCTGACTGAACTCGAGAACTATATTCGGAGCCTGCTGTCGGACGATGCCGCGCATGAAGTTCCGATCTCCGCTCGAGTAGCTGAGGTTGTGAACTCCTGGGCACCCATTCTTGACATCTCTGTTGAACCAGAATCTTGGGCGCAGATAGAAGAATTATCGGCTCATGCTGAAGTGCTGGTTGGAGTGCTCAATGAAGGCATCTCCAATGCAGTCCGGCATGGACTGGCCAACAAAGTTGTCATCACGGTGAGCAGACAAACAAATGAAGTATTAGTGACCATCGATGACGATGGTGTGGGGCCCCGTGATGGAGCTGCGGGGCTGGGCACCTACCTATTTATGTCGATACCAAACTCCACCTGGGAGCTTTCCGAGGCCTCCTCACTGGGTGGCGCTCGACTAGCCCTCACGCTTGATTCCTAAAAGGCGCTTCGAGACCTGCCTTTGATGTGGGTTAGCCCTATTTTTTTGCTCTGTAACTGGTACATCTTCTGTCGGGCTCACCCCCACTTCATAGGGTGAAAAGTGGAGGATAAAAAGATGAAGCGCAACCTTGCCATCATGATGGCGCTCTTCATAATGTTTTCAGGCTTATCTGCCACGCCAGCGTTTGCAACCTCTGGCTCCGCGTCCTCGGAAACTGAACTCAGGGCTGCCATTGCTGCAGCGGGGGCTGGGGACACGATCAATCTCACCGCCGACATTGTTCTGCCCACTGCACAGCTTGCCATCAACAAAACTCTCACGATTGATGGTCATGGCTACACAGTCTCGGTTGCTAAACCTGGCGTGACAGAAGCAGGTGCAAACGCAACCTCCCCTTCCACGTTTCGAGCTTTCGAACTACAAGGAGCAGTTACTGTCACGCTCAAGAACATAAAAATCAAGGGCGGTAACACGCAGGGAGCTGCTGTGAGAGTGAGCTCAGCCACTACCGCCATTTTGGACGGCGTCACTATCTCGAATTCTAGAAACTCAACTCCTGCTGGCTATAACAGCAATGGCGGGAGCGGTGGCATTTACAACATGGGTACAACATACCTACGGAACTCAAATGTGGTTCGAAACTCCTCCTACTTTGGTGGTGGTTTTGTGAACGGCCTTCATGCTGTGATGTTCATCGAGAATTCGACAATCACTGACAACAGAGGTGAAGGATGGGGCGGAGCAGGAGGCGAAAACGACGGCACTATGTTCGTTACCAACTCCAGCTTTGCTAACAACGTCAGCCAGGAAATCGGCGGTGCAATCAACAACACCCCTGATGGTTCGCTTTATGTCTCGGGATCTAGCTTCACGGGCAATGTGGCCTACGGAAACTATGGTGGTGGCGCGATAGGGAACAACACGGTGAGAGCCGGCGGCACTGTCATCGTCACATCGAGCCTCTTTGCTTACAACTATTCTCGTTCTTCGGGCACATCTGCTGCACCTTCTGCTCTTACTCTGGACGACGTAGGACTCAGCACTATGACCTATACAACGGGTGCCGGGGTGTCATTCTTTTACTCAATTTTTCACGCGCCAGCTTCCTCATCATTGGCAACGATTGGCTCTACGAACAGCAACTACACGGGCGCAGCTAACGGCTCTAATAACACCCTGTTTACCGGGGGTGCCCTCTCGAAAATCCGAAATGGGGCTGGCGCCGAAATTGGCACCGCAACTGCCTTCCACCCTTTCATCGTGGTGAAAAACGGGCGCTACGCTCCTGCTCTGGGCTCGAACAATTTTGCCGCGAGCAAGGGAACACCTGTTCGATACAGCAACTCAGGCTCCATGGCCTACTACGACCGTCTCGCTATTACACCGGCGTGGGTCGTCATCACAACTTCTGCCCCTACATCGGCTGACCTCGTCTCAACTGACCAATACGGCGAGACGCGAGATACATTGACACCAACTGCCGGTTCTATTGAAAGTGAAGTTGTAGACAGATACCAAGTGCGTGCCATACAAGTAGATGGCGGCACAGTCAGTGGAGCATCTGTTTACGGAGATGCCTATCCTGCCAATTCCAAAGTGTCTGTCACGGCTGTTCCAGATGTGGGAAAAAAGTTTGATCACTTTGTTGTGACAACCTCGGGAACGACTTTTGGTGCAGGTGTATTGGCCTCGATTGTTCCAAACACGATTACAACAAACCCATTGCTTTACACCGTCACCGCCGATGCCGTCATTGAACCTGTATTTGTTAATTCCACCGGGAACGAAAGAACGGTTTCTTATGGTGCAAACGAGGCAACCTGCGGGGCACCACCCTCCGCGGTCACATCATCGAGTGCCATCACTATCGCGGCGAACTCGGGGACATTGCTACTCCAACGTGAAGGTTACGACTTCACCGGATGGAACACTGAACCCAACGCTTCAGGAACAAATTATGCGGAGGGGTCCTCATATGCGACGGCCAGCAACCTCAACTTGTATCCGAAATGGGTCGTGAACTCCAATACGACCACAAATTGCTTCTCCGTCAATGTGGTCCCGGGGTCAGCCCCCACGACTGCCCCCAGCTCATCCCCCAGCTCTTCCCCCAGCTCTTCTCCCAGCAACGTAGGTAGCACTCAAGCCAACGCATCACAAGAGGCGTCTATGTCGACACCTCTCATCTCGACACCGCTGCCTTCGGCGACTCCAACTCCTTCCGTTGGCGCTTCGGGTTCTTCATCACACACGGCAGAAACCACACCCGAAAATGTGGCTTCCGATGTTGAAACCATCCCCGCGCCACCTGATCTGCTCTGGATAATCATCGGATTCGCAGCCTTCGTTTTTACCTTTTTCCTCGTCATTCTCTTCATCACTCGCCGAAAGCACTAGGAGCCTTCCATGTCCCATATGAAACGTACAGCCCTCGTGTTGATGAGCGTGATAGCTCTGGCCCTCACTTCGGCAACTGCCGCGAGTGCTATTTCGGCGGCGAATCTGCAGGTTGTCGGGACAGTCACCGTTGGCAACTCTCCACGCTCTATTGCTGTTTCACCGGACGGACTTTTTGCTTATGTTGCCAACACTCAGGGCTCAAGTATTTCTGTTTTAGATACACGTTCCCTCGCAGTGGTCAACACAATCGCACTCAGCGGCCTTCCATCATCAATCGTGATCACTCCTGATGGGACAACCGCCTACGCTGCTCTCTGCAGTTCCAATGAGGTTGTCACCATCTCGCTTGCAACAAATCAAGTAACGAGCAGAATTCCAGTGGGTAACTGTCCCCGGAGTCTGGTTATGAACTCAATGGGCACACGCGTATTTGTTGCAGTGAGCGATGACCATGCTGTGAGCGCCATCAATGTTTCGACAAACACCATCATCAGCACTGGCACTCTCCCTTCGGGATCTCACCCCTATGCCTTAGCGCTGAGTCCTGACGATTCAAAAATATATGTAGCGAATTACGGAACTAGTACCGTCAGCATTATTAACTCTTCCGATCTCACGGTGAGCTCCAGCTTCTCCACAGGAACCTCACCCGCATCCCTAGCTCTCTCCCGAGACGGTTTATCCCTCTATATAGCGAACTCCGGGGGGAACTCTGTCACCGTTATGGATACGGGTTCAAACACGACCGTGAACACAATAACTGGCTTCAATGGGCCATATGGGCTAGCCCTCAGTAGTGACGGAGCCGATTTGTATGTAGCCAATGTGAACAGCTCCAACTTAACTGTTCTCTCCACTTCAACCGGGATTACCTCACGATCAATTACCACGGCAAGCGGGCCATCATGGGTTGCGGTCAACCCGATTAATCAATTTGTATATGTTTCAAACATTTACGCTAGAACGGTGAGCGTGATTGGAGAACCTTCCCCAACACCCACTTCGACGGCTACTCCTGCCCTACCAACGAGTGAGCCCGCAGCGTCTTTGGCTTCCACAGGTAGCGATGTAGTACCTCAAGCGATGCTCGCGCTTGTGCTCCTTTTGACCGGCATGGGAACCGCTGCATGGGCACAGCTATCCCGCAGGCGGAGAAACTAATTACTTCGCGGCAGCAGCCAGCTCCGCTGCCTTGACCACATTGGCCAAGAGCATCGCACGCGTCATGGGGCCCACTCCACC
>NZ_CAKZII010000171.1 GCF_936931525.1 uncultured Aurantimicrobium sp. | reverse complement strand
GAGCTTTCCTTCAGGCGTCTTTGTGTCGATGTTCTGTTCCAGGACCTCAAGCTGAACCCCATGGGCCTCAAGCTCACTCACGATGGTGAGTAAGTCCTTTGCCGATCTGCCCAAACGATCAAGCCGAGTAATCACAAGAACATCACCACTCCTGAGTTGGTCCCGAAGCCGATCAAGCTCAGGCCTAGATGCCTTAGTCCCAGTGAAGGTGTCAACAAAGAGCTTGTCCACCCCAGCCCGCCGGAGTGCATCCTCTTGTGAAGTGGGATTCTGGTCTGTCGTTGATACTCGGCCATAGCCAATTCGATGTGCGCTCATTAATTCACTGTATTAAAACGGTGCCAAATTAACAACCGTTTCCTACACGAGTTTTGAGAATGCAGATCCGCATAACTACGTGAGACGAAGACGCGCTCGCCGAGGTGTCCATAAACCTTCGTTTTTGTTCAAGGCGACTTGCACTGAAATACCAGCGGCACCCATTGAACCTCCACTACCCGCTACTGACATCCGCTTCAAATGTTTGCGTGGTTACGATTTACAGTGAATTTTTTCGGGGGGGTACCCTTAATCCATTTCTAAAGTGAGGTCTCCCCAGGGCACATTGACGGATACAACGCTGATGCTGAGGCAGTAGCCGAATAAATAAGTATCAATTAGTTCCAAAAAGACGTACCATATTACTAACAATCGTTTGTTCGTCATTTAACTACCAGGAGTCATCTTGTCCTCTATTGCCTTAGCTTCACCTCGTGAAGTACTTGTTGACCGTTGGGTCGCAAAGAGCGTGACTGCAGATCTAGCTGTGATTGCTGCTGGTGCAGCTTTGACTGCAGGTGCAGCACAGCTTGTTATCCCGATGTGGCCTGTGCCCATTACGGGACAGACCTTTGCAGTGCTGTTCGTTGGTGCAACCCTCGGTTCGCTCCGCGGTGCACTCTCCATGCTTCTTTATGTAGGCCTCGGTGTTGCAGGTCTTCCTGTCTTCGCTGAAGGCGGCGCTGGTCTAGCCAAGCTTGCTGGCCCCACCGGTGGCTACATGATCGGTTTCGTTCTGGCAGCAGCTCTCGTGGGCTGGCTCGCACAGAAGCAGTGGGACCGTAAGGTTCTGGGCACCATCGGTGCATTCCTTGCCGGTACCGCTGTGATCTACGCAGTAGGTCTGCCCTGGCTTTCTGTTGCACTCGGTCAGCTTGGTTACCCCAACGACCTGTCCGCAACTCTCCAGGCCGGTCTTTACCCCTTCATTCCAGGTGACCTGATCAAGGCTCTTGCTGCAGGCGGACTGCTTCCTCTCGTATGGAAGCTCACCACTCGCACCAAGTAATTCACATAAAGAAAACCCCCGGCATTAGTCGGGGGTTTTCTTGTTTCCAGAAGTGACATCTATCTCAAAATGGAGGAATCGATTTAGATGTTGCTAGCACTCCTGAAGCCTTGGTAAGTATTTCCGTGATGAAAGGTAATCACGCCTGGATCCTCACACAAGGAACTCGCGTTCAAGGCTTGAGCATGGGCCCTTCTTCAACGATGTACCAAGAGATATCCGAGAAAAGTACTTTTTCGTCTTCTCTCATAGCGTCCGCAGCAGAGCTTTCGAAAGCTGTTTTGATATCCCCTAAGGAATCAAACCAAAGCTCTGCTAAACCACTTGCAGGCCACTTATTTTTGTGGGCTATAGCAGGGCTTTGGCGGTAGGCAATTAGCCCAGGCAACGCCAAAATCAACGGCTTATGAACCTCTTGCCAGTGTTCAATAAATTCTTCCCGTGTGAGCTCTGGAAGAGCAGTCAGGTTTGAAATTATCTTGAACATTAGAATTAGACAGGAGTTACTGCTTGACGGCGTTCGACGGGGACTGCCTTACGCTTTTTGTAAAGATAAAGGCGCTTAGTTAGGTCATCACGCAATTCATCTGTAGGTACTACAGCTTCAACAGCGTTCGCATCAGCAATCTTGAAAACGTCGATTCCTTCTGCGTACTCTGCCTGCTTTTCTGCAACAAATGCCTTGCGCTCTGCTGGGTCTTCAATCGCGTGGATTTGGTTGTAGTAGACGCCGTTTACAGCAGCATCTGGGCCCATCAATGCAGGTCGAGCAGTCGGCAAGGCGATGATTGCATCTGGGTTCATTGGTGCACCAGACATGGCTAGGTAGCCACCACCGTAAGCCTTACGAACAAGGACCGTAATACGAGGTACGCGGCACTCAGACACTGCGAAAATCATCTTTGCACCATGACGAATGATTCCTTGGCGCTCTACTTCGGAACCAATCATGTATCCAGCGATGTCAACAAGGAAGATGATTGGAACGTTATATGCGTTACAAATCCAGATGAATCGTGCTGCCTTGTCCGAAGAGTTCGGGAAAATTGCACCACCCATGTGCATGGGTTGGTTAGCGACCAATCCCACAGGCTGGCCATTGATCCTCGCAAAAGCAGTGATCATTTCAGGAGCAAATAATTCTTTGTAAGGGAAGTAAGAGCCCTCATCAACCAAGGATTCGATGAACTCTTCCATGTCAAAAACTTCAGCTTCGCGAAGAGGAACAATATCGCTTAGCTTTCGTCCTTCACGTGGCTCGCTTGCTTCTGCCATTGGTGCGGGCAGCTCCCAGTTCGCAGGCAAGAAGGACAACCAGACGCGAATTGCGTCAAGCGCTTCGATGTCATTTTCAACGAGAACATCACCCAAGCCAGAAACGGTGCAGTGCATTTCTGCTCCACCCATTTCTTCCAAAGTAACTTTTTCGCCGGTAACCATTTCAGCAAGACGGGGAGATCCAAGGTATGCAGTTGCGTGGCCTCGAACCATGACTGTGAGATCACACAACGCCGGAACGTATGCCGAACCAGCAGGCGAGGGTCCGAACAATGCGCAAACCTGAGGTACACGACCAGAAATTTGTACCTGGTTATAGAAGATGTTGCCCCAGGCGTGACGACCAGCAAAGCTATCTAGCTGCTCATCAATACGAGCACCTGCTGAATCGAACAAGTAGATGATGGGGATACCGGCAGCTGTTGCGGTTTCCTGTGCAAAAGTGATCTTTTCGAATGTGCGCTTACCCCAAGTACCAGCCTTAACGCTGTAGTCATTTGCAATGACACAAACCTGGCGGCCATCTACTTTTCCATAAGCACAAACAACCGCGTCACCAGGAAGACCCTCAGTGAACCGAGCAAGGAGGCCGTCTTCTACGTACTCTTCGTCGTCGAAAAGGTGAGCGAGGCGCTCACGAACAAGCATCTTGCCTGACTCTTTGATTTTGGTTCGGTTCTTCTCTGAACCACCAAGTCGAGCCTCTACAAGGTACTCGGCGAGAACATCGTGGACTGTCTTGTCCGCTACTTCTGCATCTACGGCCGCGGATTCATCCACTTTGATGTCTTTTGCCGACATAACTTCCTCCAAGAAAACTATTGCTTTATACGAACGAGCGTACGCTAGTATTAGTTTAGTTGCAACGAAATTGTTTTTTGCACATAGAACTAACTCTCATCAATGTGGATACAGAGGAAAAGAGCCATCGTGGACACAACGCTTTCATCAGTAAAGACTCAGCCCAACTACTTCTGGGAAGATCTTGAACTCGGCGACCTAATTTTGAGCCCAGGACTAACTATCTCTGAAGCCCACCTCGTTACCTGGGCAGGACTGACTGGCGACATCGTCTCTCTCCACTTAGACGAGGTCTATGCCGCACAAACTCCCTTTGGTCAGCGGATTGGCCATGGCCCGCTTTCATTGTCGTGCGCACTGGGTTTGATGACTCAAACTGGCTATTTCACCAATGTGGCTGCCTGGTTGGGACTTGATGCGGTTCGAGCAACTGCACCGGTACTCATCGGAGACACAATTCGTGCGACCGCAGAACTTGTCGAAACTCGTGAGACTTCAAAGCCCACTAATGGAATTTGGAAGTTTGATTACCGTGTTCTCAATCAACGTGAAGAGACCGTGATGACCTTCTCCAGCAGCTTCCTCATGAAGCGCAAATAAAGACCTCTCTTGGACAAATCTGCCCCCGGTCTAATATTTAGCCGGGGGCAGATTTGTTTTTGTCACTACAGGTCTGCCAGATTAGGCAGCCCTGCTGTCTCTCCACCATCTGCAACAAATTCGCTACCAGTTGAGAATGAGCTTTCGTCGCTGGCTAGATAAACGATGAGGTTGCTGATCTCGCTTGGCTCTCCCGCACGCCCCTGAGCAACGTGCTTGAAGTCCATGTAGAGACCATCAATCATCGGGGTCTTGACGTTTCCAGGATGGATGGAATTTACTCGAACCCCTTGGTGCGCAAGCTCAAGTGCTGCTGTCTTCGTAAGGCCACGAATGCCCCATTTAGCAGTGTTGTAAGCAGCCGTGCCTGGGAACGCCTTAAGCCCTGCCGTAGACGAAATATTGATGATCGAAGAATTGCCTGACTTAACGAGCGCGGGAATTGCAGCACGCATTCCCCTCATCACTCCAGTGAGGTTGATCCCCATTACCAAATCCCAATCAGCATCAGGCATGTCTACGATGTCTGCTGATCGCAAGATTCCAGCGTTGTTTACTAATACGTTCAAACCGCCAAAAGCATCTAGTGCAGTTTGGACTGCGTTATCCCAGTCTTCATTTACTTGAACATCAAGTCGCGCAAAAGCTGCCCTCTCGCCGAGCTCTTCAACTAGGGCAAGAGCATTTTGTTCATCGACGTCGCCAATAACGACAGATCCGCCCTCTGCAACGATTGCTCTCGCGTGGCTCGCACCCATACCTTTGGCTGCACCAGAAATGAGCGCTATTTTTCCACTAAGCCTGTTCATTTAATTCTCCAATTAGCTTTCAAATGGCGATGGCCCCGCTTTTACACGGGGCCATCGCCATCGGCGATTTCAGGTCTAGACAGCAGTTCCCAGTACTGCCTTGACTAGCTGGAAGCCTCGGATACCCCACTCATCGTGTTCGTATCCGGTACCAGACTGCTTCCAACCTCCGAATGGAACGCTGACGTAATCGTCCGTGTAGTGGTTGATGTAGACGTGTCCCGAACGGATTTTGGAGGCAACCTTAATTGCGCGGTCCTTGTCTGCTGACTGAACTACCGCTGCAAGTCCATAAATGGAATCGTTAGCAATTTCGATTGCTTCTTCTTCGCTGTCAAAAGGAATGATGACGAGAACTGGGCCAAAGATTTCTTCCTGGGCAATTGTCGACTTGGGGTCAACATTGGTGAAAATGGTTGGCTTTGTGTAGAAGCCCTTGGCGAGACCTTCTGGTCGACCAACACCACCAGTGAGCAGCTCACCGCCTTCTTCAATTCCAGTCTGAATGTATCCCTGTACAGACTTGAACTGACGAGCGTTTACCAATGGACCCATTGTGGTTTCATCCTTGGTGGGGTCACCAACAACAAACGCCTCTGCGGTTCGCTTAGCGATTTCATTAACTTCGGCCAGCTTGGAGCGTGGCACAAGCATACGAGTTGCAACACTGCAGGATTGACCAGCGTTGCTGTAACAAATGGTTACACCAGTCGAAACAGCCTTCTCAAGATCGGCATCGTCAAGGATGATGTTCGGAGACTTTCCACCGAGTTCGAGGTGAACAACCTTGATTGTCTCAGCAGCGTCACGAGAAATTTCGCGTCCCGCGCGTGTCGAACCGGTGAAGGAAACCACATCTACATCTGGGTGCAAGGAAAGCTGTCGACCAATAACTACACCGTCTCCCGTAACCAGGTTGAACACACCTGCGGGGACTCCAGCCTCATCAAGAATTTCAGTGAAGAGGAATGAGTCAATTGGTGTGACCTGGCTTGGCTTGAGGATCATCGTGCAACCTGCAGCGAGAGCTGAAGCGGTCTTGGTGAAGACCTGGTTGATAGGCCAGTTCCATGGGGTGATCAGCGCAGCAACACCAGCGGGCTCACGCACGATGGTGGAGTTACCCTTCTTCTCCTCGAGAGTCATCGACTTAAGAGCATCAATGGTCGCCTGAATGTGACCGATTCCAAGCCAAGTCTGCGCACCTTCAGAAAGGGTTTTTGGAGCACCCAACTCTTCGGTGAGAGCATCTGAGAACTCCTGACGACGACGCTCGTAGATCTTTAGGATCCTCTCGAGGAGTTCAATACGCTCTGCCAAAGTAGTTTGACTGAATGTCTTGAATGCCTCTTTGGCTGCCGCAACTGCTCGTTCGACATCTTCAGAGCTTGCGCTGGTAACGACTGCGAATGCTTCTTCGTTCGCAGGGTTAACAACTTCAATTTTCTTTTCACCGTGAGCAGGAACCCATTCACCGTTGATGTAGAGGTTTTCATATTTCTTCATTGTGGTTTCCCTTTATTAGTTCCAGTCGGTGAGGACGCTGACACCTGGGTTAGCGAAGCTACCCATGTTCTGCATGATGTCTGCAGCTTCCTTGAGGTTTACGGTTTTAGTTACCATGGCCTGGGGGTCAATAACACCGTTTTCGACCATGCGCATCATGTCAGGGAAGCGAGCGATAGGCATGTTTGCAACACCCACGATCGAGAGCTCCTGAAGAACCAATGCGTCGATTGGGATGGGAATGTAGCCCTCTTCCGCAGCAGAGGTGAGGCCCGCCTGCAATAAACGTCCACGCTTACGGAGACTGCCAATTGCTGCCTGGCAAGTGATCTTGATACCGAGGGCATCAACGGCAACATGGGCGCCGCCGCCAGTGAGTTCGTGAACCTTAGCGACTACGTCCTCTTCCTTTGAGTTGATGACGTGCATTGCACCTTGCTCCTTAGCAAGCGCAAGTGCCGCAGGGTTGATGTCAGCAGCAATTACAGATGCGCCAAGTGCGCGAGCAATGTGAATTGCGGAAAGGCCCAATCCACCGCAACCGTTGACGAAAACCCATTCTCCAGGGCGAACTGCTACCTGGTCGACAATGCCGTGCCAAGCAGTCATAAAGCGGCAGCTCAAGCCTGCAGCAGCTTCAAATGAAACTGATTCAGGAAGTGCTACGAGGTTACGGTCTGCTTCTGGAACGAGTACAAGTTCTCCGTATCCGCCCCAGTAGTTGGTTCCTGCAAAGGAGACGTTCTGGCAGACATTGGTGTAACCGTTGAGACAGTATTCACAAACGCCACAACCGTGTGCGTGTGGGACGATTACCCGGTCGCCAACCTTGTAACGGGTGACGTTTGAACCAACAGCTTCAACAACACCTGAGAATTCGTGTCCCATGACGTGAGGAAGCGGGAGTTCGAGACCGAGCCATGCCCAGTCACCCTGCCACAGGTGCCAGTCGCTTCGGCAAATGCCGTTTGCCTTGACGCGAATAATTGCGCCATCAGGGGTAATTGTGGGCTCCTCTACATCGAGGATCTCCAGGTCCTTACCCAGTTCTGTGAGAACTAAAGCTTTCATTGTTGTCTCCTTTTTCTAGTTAGGGCATGTGGTGGACGCCGACTGATTCGGTATCCGTGGTCACGATTTGAGAGGGGTGAAGTGGTTTTTTCTTCTCTTTGAACTTGAAGTTACCCGAGACACCTTGAAGAGTTGCCGCGACAGCAATCGTCAAAGCCTGTACGAGCATCTGGACAGATGTTGGTGCTCCCATCGTGAGAACCATCTGAACAAGTTGAGACATAAAGAGCGCTGCGATTGCTGAACCTATGATGGTTCCCTTGCCTCCAGCCAATGGTGTACCACCAACAATGACGGTGGCAATAACCGCGAGCATGTAGCCATTACCAACCTGGACGCCGACGTTTTGGAGGTAGCTAGCAAGCAGCATCCCGGCAAAAGAGTAGGTCAAGGCAGCAGTGACATAAGCCAGAATTACGCTGGAGTTCGTACGTACTCCATTTACCCGCGCTGCAGCAGGGTTTGCGCCTGCCGCAATGAACTGACGTCCAGATACCGTCTTCGAGGTGAGCAGTGCCATGACAAGTACAGTCACGATTGCAATCCATACGAGTGTGGAAATTCCAAAGATGTCTGATTGCGCGAACTGGCTAAATACTTCTGGTGCTTGGGCAGGGGCCCCACCTGTAATCAACTGAACAAATCCAAAGAGGATTGTGTTCATTGCAAGAGTTGCTACAAGCGGACTAATTCCTACAAGCGCAACCAATAAGCCATTGGCAAGACCCACCACTGCAGAAATTCCGAAACAAAGCAACACAGCCGTAAACGGATCGATGCCCCAGCGTGAGTACATCACACCAAAACCCATTGCAGAGATGCTAATTACACCTGCAGCGGAGAGGTCAATACCTCTCTGCTGAATAACCAAGGTCTGACCGATTGATGCAATTGCCAGGACCGCGGCGAACGGCATCATGCCGACTACAGATATGGGATCCAATGAACTCGGCACGAATACTGCACAAATTGCGAACAAAATCACTGTCGTAATCGCGATGGAAGTAAAGGCAGGCCTAGTGAAGCCCTTGCGGAGAGTGTTCTGTTGAGACATTAGTGACCCGCCTTCTTGAGTGAACGGAACAATGAGTAAGCAGCTACGGCAAACAAGGTCAAACCGCCCATAAGGAACGACTGCCACTCAGTAGAGAGCCCGAGGAATGTTGTTACGCTGTTGGCCACTTGGAGAAGTGCGCCACCCATGATCGCGCCAAAGAATGTACCGCGTGCACCGGCAAGGCTGACGCCACCGATGACTGCCGCGCTAATACTTGCGAGGGTGTAACTAGTACCACCTGAGGCATTACCGGATCCAATTTGAGCCATCAAAGTTACTGCAGCAACACCAGCCAGAAGGCTCGCGCCGACGTAGGCAAAATAGCGAACTTTCTTTGGATTAATTGCGTTGAGAGCTGCAACATTTTCATCCGACCCAGTTGCTCGTAGAACAATTCCTTGGCGGGTCTTAAGAAGTGCCCAGGTTAATAGGAGGGCAAGAATTACGACAACTATGAACAGGATTGGAACTGGACCAATCTTGGTCGTAATCGACTTTGTAATTGAACGTGCAATTACACCGCCCGGTGTTGGGCGAAGAATCAGTGAGATTGCCTGAACTCCTGTGAAAGTTACTAGGGTGGCAATCATTGGGTTGATCTTTGCTAAGTCAACTAGAGCCCAGTTGATTGAACCGACGACTATTGGGACGATTACGAAAAGACTCCAACCGAATCCCTGCATCGCAATCGATGAGCCGTCTATCAGGAGGTAGGACTCCAGGACAACTATCAAACCCATTAGTGGGCCGACTGAAAGATCAATTCCTCCCACAAGAAGCACCATCGCCTGCGCCATAGCTACCAAACCAAGTGGCACAAGCAAGGTAAGCATGCTTTGGATGCTCATCGGAGACAAGAAGAAGCCGTTTGCCACTTGGGTAATGAGTGAAAGGGCAATAATCGCAAGCCCCACAATTGCCAGAGGTGCGGCGTCACCGCCCAGCCAGCGAACAAGCTTAGATCGCGTTACTACTTGAGTTTCACGGACTGCTGTCGAGCGTAAGGCTTCACCGATGATTTCTTCTTCAGTGACTTTCTTTCCCTCAAGTTGACTTACAACTTTTCCGCGGGAAAAGACAAGGACTCGGTCCGCAATTCCTGCAAGTTCCTTGGCATCTGTCGAAAGTACGATTACAGCCATGCCGGTTTCTTCAGCTCGCTGACGTATGAGCGTATAAATCTCGCTTCGCGCACCAACGTCTACTCCCTGAGTAGGTTCGTCAAGAAGAAGTACAGATGGACCCGATCCAAAAGCTCCTGCGAGTACTGCCTTTTGCTGGTTACCGCCCGACAGTGTCGCAATAGATGCGGCAATTGTTGGAGTCTTTACATTGAACTCATTAACCAATGAGCTAACTGAGGAGTTCTCTTTTTTGTTGGAGACGAGGCCCATCGATGTGAATTTTTTGAGCGAACGAAGCGCAATGTTGTCCTTGACACTTAGGCCTGAGACAACACCCTCTCGGTGACGGTCTGCTGCAACGTAAGCAATTCCTTGCTTTGTAGCTTGAGCAGCGGAGCGATACTTCACTTCTTGTCCGCTGATTTCTACAACTCCAGCGAACTTGTTAAGACCGGCCAGAGCACGAAGGAATTCGCGTTGACCGTTACCGTCAATTCCAGCCAGGCCAACTACTTCACCAGGACGAACCTCGAGCGAAACATCTTTGAACTTATCCCCGTGTAATCCACTAACGACAAAGTTGGGTATTGCATTCTTGTCGCCTGAATACTTTGCAGGGTACGTAGATGAAAGTTCACGTCCCACAATCAAGTTGACAATGTCGGACTCTGAAAGTTTCGACACTAGTTCGGTACCACGTGAAGCACCGTTGCGAAGAACACTCACTCGTTCAGCGATGTCTCGAACTTCAGCTACACGGTGCGAAATGTAAATAATCGCAACGCCCTCTTTTGCAAGACGGCGAATGTGCCCGAAGAGGATATTTACGTCCTCGGCAGAGAGATGCTCAGTTGGCTCATCAAGGATAAGTACCTTGGGTTGCGCTGCGAGTGCGCGAGCAATTTCAACGATAAATCTGTGTTCTGGTGGAAGATCCTCAACTCGCAATGAAGGCGAGAGATTGAGGTCTGTTCCCCAAACAGCGAGCTGCTTGGTTGCCCAGGAGTTGAGCTCGGTAGTCTTTGGGCGCTTTTCTTTGGGCATTCCGAGATACATGTTCTCGGCGATTGTGAGGTCTGGAAGAAGCGCTGGTTCTTGACGGACGATGGTGATTCCAAAGTCACGCGATGCCGAGGCATTACCTGACGGTAGAAGCTCTCCGAAGACTCGGACTTCTCCTGTCTCTGGAGTAACAGTTCCAGAAATTACACCCATCAGGGTGGACTTTCCAGCTCCGTTTTCTCCGACAACTCCGTGGATTTCGCCAGCCAGTACGTTCAAGCTCACATTTCTGAGAGCCCGAACACCTGGATAACTCTTTGACACGTCGTTTACGTGGAGAGCTTCTACCGCCATTGGTAATACCTCGTTATTTCTTAGTTGTTACTGAATTAGCCGAGCATCTTCTTGAGTTCAGCCTCGGTCAGACTTGACGAGAGGTCAGCGTCTGGAGGAAGAACGGTGCTGCACTTAGGGTTCTTACCCGAAGTGGTGTCAATGAAGATAGGCAACTGTGGACGAGAAGGCTCTGGGTTGTCCTTGCCGACGTATGCAGCAAGTGCCTTGCGGAGAGCAATCTCAACAGTGGTGGTGGTTCCATCGAGAGTGAAGAACGCGAAGTTCGACTTCTCCCACTGGCAGCCGTTTACGTTTGCAGATGCCTGACCAGCTAGTGCAGGAAGGGCAACGCCAGCTTCGGTGTAAGCATCGATAACACCAGTGTCGGTGGTGGTGTAGTCAGAAACGACACCGTCGATACGTCCGTACTTAGCGAGAAGAGCGGTCATAACCTTCTTCTTCTCACCTGGATCCCAGTTGGTTACAACGAAGTTGTCTTCAACGAGGCTCAGGCCGGGGTATGCCTTGAGTGCTTCTTTGAAAGCGTTGAAGAAGGTAACGCTAGATGCTGCACCAGGTGTACCACCAAGGAATACGATCTTTCCCTTGCCGTTGAGAGCCTTGTTGAAGAAAGCAGCCTGCTGCTCACCAATGTACTTAACATCGTGGTTCACGAAGGTTACGTAGTCAGTTCCAGGGGTTCCACCTGGGTCAGAGATGAAGGAAACAACCTTCACGCCTGCGTCAGTTGCAGCCTGGATGGAAGGAAGCTGTGCAGCGCCAAATTCGGGCTGAACGATAAGTACCTGAACGCCCTGAGCAACGAGGCTGTCAACATCAGAAATTGCCTTTTGCTGATCGCCCTTTGCATCGGTGAAGATAACCTCAGTGATGTTTGAGCACTGTTCAGCAGCCTTTGTCAGCTCTGCCAGAACGGTCTTGGTCCAAGTGTTGTTGCTACCTTTTGCGTAGCCAACCTTGGTTGGGGTGTCTGGACAAAAGTCCTTGATGTTTCCGGTGTTGTAGACAGCGCTACCGGCTTCTTCGGTTGCAGTTCCGGTGCTTGTTGCATCAGTTGATGCACAACCACTCAGAAGCAACGCGCTGGAAGCAGCAACAGCAGCTGCGGCCAGCATTAGTCGATTCTTAGCCATGAACAATAACTCCTTTGTTTTTGTTGATCTTCGAAGTAGTCACCCGATTCGAATCACCGACGATTCTGATTCTATCTCCGAAACAAACGAACAACCGCTTGTATTTTTATCATAGGGATTAATTCCCAAATAAAATAACTAACGCTTGTTTGTTATCTAAATGTTATTCATTAGTAAACACGCATGTCAATACAAAAGTGCGACAAAATTGCAGAAAGTTGGCTTCAGCGCTCGAAAAGCTGGAAATAACTCGTGACGCCACCATCCATCACAAAATCACTTCCATTGAGGCTTGCAGCTGCATCTTGCATGAGGAAAACCACCGCTTGGCCAATTTCTTCAGGTTGAACTGCTGCTCCAGTAGGAATTCGTTTTTCAGCGTTCTCAATCAAGCGAGGATCGGCCATAGGAGTATTGACTAGCCCCGGGCAAATGTTGTGAACTGTCACCCCCGTACCCCAGAAATCATTGATTAACGAGCGAGTAAGGTTCGAAAGTCCTGCTTTTGAAGCGGCATAACTTGGGAACGGGTAGCCGTTCCTAGCTGCGATGGAAGAGATGTTGATTATTCGGCCCCATCCTCGTGAAACCATTCCAGGACTCAATAGACGAATGAGGTTAAAGGGGCCCACGAGATTGACAAGCATGACGTTCTGAAAAGATTCGTCATCGTGATCAGCCATAGATTTTCGATCGAGTATCCCGGCAGCATTGACAATCACATCAACGTTCAGTGACTGGTCTTTCAACTGCTGCAGGGCAGATCGTATCGAGTCAACTTTGCTGACATCAAGCTCGAGTGGGAAAGCATTTCCCTCGAGTGATTTAAGCCTTACTGCTTCGGCTTGGACTTTCTCAAAAATCAAATCAGCACAAATTACTGTGTGCCCTTGCTCAATCAGTTTTTGATTGATACCGGCAGCCATACCGCCGGCTGCACCCGTGACTAGAACAGTCCTAGGGGCAGCTTGTTGATTACTTTGAGACATAGTCCTTACACATCATGAGAGCACTGCGGCGTACAACACAAACTAGCTCATCACGCTGGTTGTAAGTGCGGTGTTCGATTCCAACAATGCCTGTGTTGGGGCGTGAGGAAGAAAGTCGCTTATCTAGTGCAATAGTCGAGACACGAAGCGTGTCGCCTATGAATACAGGCTTGGGGAATTCAATGTCTCTAAAACCAAGGTTACCCAGCGTGGTTCCCAGCGTGGTTTCCTGAACAGGGATACCGGTTGCAAGTCCAAGAGTAAAGATACTGTTCACAATGCGCTGACCGTACATGCTCTTGGAGGCAAATTCTTCATCAAGGTGAAGTGGCTGAACATTCATGGTCAAAGTAGTGAACATGAGGTTGTCGGTTTCCGTCACAGTGCGTGTGACTGCGTGGTGAATTTCTTCTCCAACTACGAAATCTTCAAAATACATTCCGGACATGATTGTTTTCTTTCTAGGTTTAGTTAGATTCCAGGGATTGCCCGGACTGGATGAGAAGATCACGCGCGTTATTTGCATGAGCTAAATCAATGTGGTCGCCCTCAAATGAGACGGCACCATTACCGACAGCTACACCAGCTTCAAATGCAGCGATGAGGCGGCGATAGTAATCTGCTTGCTTTTCGGAAAGACCATACTCTTCGTTCGCAATCTCAGCGTGCGAAGGATGGATGAGAACCTGTCCGCTGTACCCAAGGCCAGAATTTGCGTGTGCAAAGCGACGCATTCCATCGAGATTGTGTACGTCCTGCCAGAGGCCTAGCAAGATGCATCGAATTCCTGCGCTGCGCGCAGCAACAACAACCTTGCTTCGGAGATACAAGGTTTCAAAACCCTCTTCAGTCCAACTGAAACCAACCTCACGTGAAATGTCAGCATCTTTGGCTGCAGCAGCCATAACTCCACCCACACGGGGGGCATCGAGAAGTTCGTCTACCTTATTTACTGATGCGGCTGTTTCTAGAGTGGGGACAAGTTCGATTGATCCTCGTTCAACGCCATTTAAGATTTCAGCTGCTGTAACCAAGGCATCGAATCGGATCATGTCATCGCGCGAGAAAAGCTTTGGGAGAAGTAAAGCAGTTAATCCTGAAACCGCGACCGATTCAATATCTTTCCCAAAGTGCTGAGTATCAAGCGCATTTGGGCGAACTAACACTGTCTTATCAGTGTTGTTTGCCTGAATTGCTTCCCTAGCGTTGATCCGTGCGTCTGCCTTTGAAGCCTCAGGGACCGAATCCTCGAGGTCGATAATGATGGCATCTGCCTGCGACGCTAAAGCTTTGAGAATCCAATCAGCCTTGTGTCCAGGAACAAAGAGTACAGATCTAACAGCCTTCATTACAGCTCCTAAGCCTCAATCTCAGCAAGGACAGTCTTCGCGGCAATCGCGGAGCCGAGTTCGACATTGATTTCCTTGACGGTTCCATCAAACGGAGCCTTAATCGGGTTCTCCATCTTCATCGCCTCAAGAACAAAGAGAACGGTTCCTTCAGTAACGGCGTCTCCAACAGCAACGTTCATTTTCACGATCGTTCCCTGCATCGGTGCTTTCACCTTGCCATCGCTTTGAGCTCCAGCTGCTTTCCCTCCGGAACGGCGAGACTTTCCTCGTCCTGAACCAGCAGAGTCTGATGCGGCAGTTTGTGCTCCTGCCGAAGCAACTCCAACGAAGTTCTCATCGATGAAAGGAATTACGAAGAATCGGCCACCTACCTCTACTTCTTGACGGGTGAGTGCACCTTCGTATTCTTCACCCGACTCAGGAAGCGTCACACTTCTTTCAAGCCACAGCGTCGAGAAGGCTCCGGACTGGAAATCAGAGTGGTCGAGTACCGCCATAGCCGCGGGGATTGTGGTTGAAATTCCCTCAATCTTGAGTGCGGCGAGTGCGTCATAAAGGCCCTTGATTGCCTCTGCACGGTTTGCCCCATGAACGATTAACTTGCCCACAAGACTGTCGTAGTTTGGAGAAACTTCGTCACCACTGAGGTAACCAGAATCCCAACGAATGGAGCTCCCCTCGGGGACGCTGATGCTCTCAATCAGGCCCGGCGAGGGGAAGAAGTTTCCGCCTGCGACGTCTTCTGCATTAATACGCGCTTCAACGGCAGCACCATTGACGGATGTGAGCGAAGTCGGAAGATTGAGAGGAAGACCTGCTGCGACTCGGATTTGCTCTGAAACCAGATCAACTCCGGTAACCATTTCTGTGACGGGGTGCTCTACTTGAATTCGTGTGTTCATTTCGAGGAAGTAGAACTTGTTGTCCTCGACGAGGAACTCAACAGTTCCAGCACCCTCGTATGCAACTTCACGTGCAAGACGAACGGCAGCCTCGCCCATTTGCTCTCTAAGCTCTTCGCTCAGGAAGGGTGCGGGTGCCTCTTCCAAAAGTTTCTGGTGGCGACGTTGCACCGAGCAGTCACGATCACCATAGAACACAGCGTTTCCGTGCGAGTCTGCGAATACCTGGACTTCAACGTGGCGAGCGTTAGTGAGGTATCGCTCGACGAATACATCTCCGCTTCCAAAGGCCGCAGTTGCCTCGCGTACAGCAGAGGCAAAAGCCTCAGCTACTTCGTCAGCGCTCTTTGCCTGACGCATTCCGCGACCGCCACCACCATTTGAAGCCTTGATGAGAATGGGGTAGCCATTCTTTTCACCGAATTCTAGAAGCTCTGCCTCCCCAGAAACAGCGTGATTGGTTCCAGGTGCGAGGGGAACATTAGCTTCTACAGCAACAGCACGAGCTGCCACCTTTTCCCCCATAGTGCGAATTGCGTGTTCAGAAGGCCCAATAAATTTCATACCTGCGGCTGTGACAGCTGCAGCAAACTCTGCATTTTCGGAAAGGAAGCCATATCCCGGGTGAATAGCTTCAGCACCTGATTCTTTAGCGGCCTGAATTATTTTCTCGATATTAAGGTAGTTATCCTTCGCGGGACCATCCCCTAGCGCGACAGTCTCATCTGCGCTTCGAACATGAAGTGCTTGAGCATCTGCGTCAGAGTAAACAGCGACACTAGTGATGCCGAGTTCTTTCGCGCTTCGCATGATGCGAACAGCAATTTCACCACGGTTGGCGATAAGGATCTTCTTAAACATTCTGAGCCTGTCTACTTTTCTTGTGTTCGATGATCTGGCTACCCGAGCCAGCCAAGCTTTGACTTGAGTGTGAGTTTTTCGAGTTTTCCTGCAGCACTTCTTGGCA
The DNA here is from genome assembly GCF_936931525.1 of uncultured Aurantimicrobium sp. Lineage (GTDB taxonomy): Bacteria > Actinomycetota > Actinomycetes > Actinomycetales > Microbacteriaceae > Aurantimicrobium. The sequence continues at coordinate 8,773 of NZ_CAKZII010000171.1, read as the reverse complement.
GAAAGTCAGCTGTGACAAATTCGAGCTTCTTGGGAACTTTGTATCCAGCAAGTGACTTGCGAACATGTGCACGCAATTCGTCACTTGTTGCAGTCATGTTGTCGCGAAGGACAATAACGCCTCGGACTTCTTCATCCCATTCCAGGTTCGGAACTCCGAGTACAACTGCTTCCAACACAGCAGGGTGTGTGTAAAGCACCTGCTCTACCTCGACGGAATACACGTTCTCGCCGCCAGATTTAATCATTTCTTTAAGGCGGTCTTTGAAGAAGAAGAACCCTCGGTCGTCACGCGTTGCAAGGTCACCAGTTCGTAACCAACCGTCGATAAATGCTTCTGCAGTTGCCTCAGGTCGGTTGAGGTACCCCGTCATGAGAGAAGGTCCCTTGACGTAAATTTCTCCCAGTTCTCCAGGAGCTGCTATTTCAGTAGTACCGGGAATCATTACTTCAGCTTCAACAGTGAAGTACTCCTGTCCGATGGATCCATCAACTGCGGGGTCAAGCATGTCCCGGGTGTGAAGTCTGGTTACCTGCGGACCAGCTTCTGTAAGTCCGTATCGGAAGAAGAGATCAGCGTTGGGAAGAATTTCGCGGAAGCGTTCCTTATCGGGCATTCTCAACAAACCTGCACCGGTGTGGAGTGCTCGGAAGTGAGTTTGAAAGGCAGGCTGATCGAAAACGCCCGCCTGCATCACGCGACGCATCATGTTGGGAATCATGAAAGTGTTGGTGACTTGTTCGCTCTCTACGAGTCGAATCATCGTCTCTTCATCAAACTGCTGAGCAATGATGCTTGTGGACCCCGCGACGAAATGGGTAGTAAGCCAACACAGAAGTGCAGCCGAATGGAACATTGGAGTGAGAATCAATCCACGGTCTTCTGGGTTATTACCTAAATCGCACGAAATGATTTCGTTCAAAGCATTTGAAGTAGCTGAACGGTGCGAAAGTACGACTGCTTTTGGAATTCCAGTGCTGCCACCGGTATAGATCAAACAAAGCGGATCTTCGGAAGTGATTTCAGCAGTGAATACTCCAGTACCAATTCGAAGTTTCTCGACTTCGCCCTCAAAAACTACGCGAGGGATGGTGCCGGAATATTCAGCATCGTTATTCAGAATCTCAATTGCCTGCGTAACTAAATCTGTGAAGCGGTCTTCGGCGATGATGAGCGAAGGATTTGATTCTTTAATACCCCCAGCAAGCTCTTCAGCTGCCCAACGCCAGTTGTATGCGCCGTAGATAGATCCAGAGTTCGCAATACCGATATAGAGCTCGGCGTTGAAGGTTGAGTTACCGGCCAATACGCCAACAACCTCGCCTGGCTTGACGCCAGCTTCACGCAGTCCGCGGGAGAGTTGCCAAGCTCGCTCGGCTACCTCCCCAAAGCTGACTCGTCCGTCAAAACTTACAAACGCTTCCTTTGAAGGATTACGTCTGTAGTTGAGTCGAGTCCAGTCTCCAATGGTGTGCATCTTTGCTCTCCCGGTTGAACAAACAAGCGAACGCTTGTTCGTGATTTATACGATAACGGGTTGAAAGCAAATGAGCAAGCCTTTGGCTACTCAAGAGTGTGGCTTTATAAAGCGGGGAACTTTTTGTCGACCAGTGCATCCGCATCAGCGACGCCAAGTCCACGGAGCGCAATCTTCGAATAGATGTTGATAATTCGGTCCAAAGAAAGGTTTCCAGAACCCTTGTACCAACTTGCAACGTGGGTACCCATAGCAACAATGCTGAAGGTGTGCAGTCGTGCATCGAGAACTAACGCTCGTCCACTCCGATCTGCCTCTTCAATAAGGTTCTGGATCATCGTTTGATATTCGCGACGGCGTGCGATGATTTGTGCACGGTTCTCTGGGGAGAGTGAACGAAGTTCTGAGTTACCAATGAATACGACTTGCGCATGTTCCGCGTGAAAACGAATGTGGCAAGAAAGAAGAACAATCAACTTTTCGATGATGTCTGAGCACTCAGCTAGGGCGTTTTCCTGAATCTCCATAAGTTCATCCATGGTGCCACCCATGATTTGAAGCAGGAGGTCTTCTTTGTTTTCAATGTGGTTGTAGAGACTTCCAACTTTGATCCCCACGCCAGTAGCTACTTGGCGAAGGCTCGTGGCTTCGAAACCATGCAGAAAGAACAGCTGAGCAGCTTCATCGCGAATGGCGTTAGCTGTGAGCTGACCAGCAGCAGTAATACCTGTCATTCTGGTTCCGATCGTGGTGCGTGAAAGAGGTTTCTAAATGAACTATAAAACGTTAGTTATTTTATTAGCCTAAGGGTCTAGCGGTCTTTTTATTACTTGTCTCACCATTTATTTGTCACAGCTTGTTCTCCGCCAAAAGAGCTGATAATTGATTCGCTGATTCCTGCCAGCTCTCGCAAGCGGCTGGCTTTTCCTCGACTAATCGGGAGTGAGATAACCAAAGCTATTCTGTCTCTCCAGTTTGATCCGGCAAGGGGAAGCGCGAGGGAGTTAATCCCTGTCTCAGATTCTTGAATGGTAAATGCCACTCCCCCCGCTCGCACACGATGTAACTCTGCCTCGAGTTCATCCCTGTTAGTAATGGTCTTCGGGCCCCTTCTTGGCAAAGTCTGATTAGGGAGTATCGCTCTGAGCTGTGCCTGATCTAGTTGAGCCAGCAACAATTTCCCCGCCGCCATCGCATGTGCCGGGGCCGTCATTCCAATTCGTAAACCAATGTCTTTGGGATGACTAGACCTTCTTCCGTCGACTACAAGAACCTGGTTACCCAGCAATACAGCACTATGAACAGATTCACCTGTCTGCTCTCGAACAGCCTGGATCACTGGTCTGAGTTTGAATTTGGTTTTGGGCTGGATTCCTGGAGTCATCAACATTCCCATTAGATAAGGGCCAGGGACGTATCCCCTTGAGTTTGAAGAGATTGATACGAACCCTCTGTCCTCCAAAGTGCGCAGAGCTCGGTGGGCTGCTGAAGTACTAATGCCAAGAGAAGTTGCGGCGCTCCTCACTGTAAGGACGTCTGCAGCCCCCATCAGCTGGAGAATCCGAAGGCCAAGGTCAAGTGACTGAACAGTGTATTTCTCCACCTCAAACTCCTAACTAGCGCTTGTTCACCAAAAGTACCCGATTAAGTCCCCCTCTGCGAGACAAACTTTCAATATCGATGGCGTGAGTGGGTGTGTGAACATAAATCTTGACTTGACGACATGAATGCGTCTGAAGATTTCAACGAAGAATTCACACCGATAGGAACCCCATGGCACTTCTATTCGAACCGCTTACAATTCGCGATGTTAATTTCCGTAATCGCATCTGGGTACCCCCTATGTGCCAGTTCGCATGCGAAGACCAGACTGGGAATCCAAACTCTTGGCACCTTGTAAATGCCGGTAGCTACGCCGCTGGAGGAGCGGGAATGGTCATGGTTGAAGCAACAGCCATTAGCCCAATCGGCCGAATCACAGCGCAGTGTGCAGGAATCTGGAATGACCACCAGCGTGATCTCTGGAAGCCTGTAGCGGCTTTCATTGAATCTCAAGGATCTGTGCCCGCTATTCAGATTGCACATGCAGGACGTAAAGCTTCTGACGATATGCATGAAAAAGCTTTGCCTTTGGATCAAGGAGGCTGGGAGACCATCGGCCCTTCAGCGCTCGCAGTAGATGGACTTACTGTTCCCCGGGTCATGACGACTGAAGATATTGCTGTAGTCGTTCAAGAATTTGCTGATGCTGCTCGTCGTTCCGTTGAAGCTGGGTTCAAAGTAATTGAGATCCACGCCGCACACGGTTATCTGTTGCACGAGTTCCTTTCTCCGCTAAGCAACATCCGAGAAGATCAATATGGTGGCTCGCTTGAGAACAGAGCTCGATTCTTGCTTGAAGTAGTCAAGGTTGTCCGAGAGCAAATCGGTTCGGATATTCCACTGTTTGTTCGCTTCTCCGCCACTGACTGGGTTGATGACGGCTGGACTCCTGAAGAGACTGCAATTGTTGCAAAGTGGTGTCAGGAATTAGGCGCAGACCTCTTCGACATTTCTAGCGGTGGACTGTTGCGTTCAATTTTCATCTCCTCCACTCCTGGCTATCAGGTCCCGTTCTCTGAAACCGTCAAGAACGAAGGCAAAGTTCTCACTGCTGCAGTCGGAAAGATAACTACTGCAGTGCAGGCGGAGCAGATCTTGCAAGAAGAGAAGGCAGACGCCATCTTTATTGGCCGCCAACTCATCAACGACCCTCACTTCCCCCTTCGTGCTGCACACGAATTAGGGATTGAAGTTGACTACCGCCCCGTCCCACACCGCCCCGGTTATTGGAACTAGAAAAGCTCAAAGGATCATCATGAAATTTGTTTCGTTCAAGCAAGACAACAGAAAGAGCTGGGGAATCCTCGAAGGTGACAACATAGTTGACCTCGGGGCGATACGTCTCGTTGGCTGGGCCACACTCGGTGAGAGTCTGCGACGTAACCTTGTTCCTCTTGCGCTTGATCTTCGCGACACTGCACCAACCGTTAATCGCGCTTCAGTGGAACTTCTTCCCCCCGTTACAGATGCAGGCAAAATCATCTGTGTCGGATTGAACTACGCGGATCACATCGCCGAAATGAACCGGCCGACTCCCGAGTTCCCTGTGATATTTACTCGTTTCAATGACTCATTAGTTGGTGACGGCGAAGCATTAGTTGCCCCTACGAACAGCATGAAGTTCGACTTCGAAGGAGAGATGGCAGTCGTCATTGGTTCGACAGTTCGACATGCAACCCGCGAGGAAGCGCAAGCTGCCGTCTTTGGATATTCAGTATTCAACGACGGTTCAATCCGTGATTACCAGCGCCACACTCACCAGTTTGCCCCGGGAAAGAACTTCCCGAAATCTGGAAGTTTCGGTCCGGCAATTGTCACTCCAGATGAGATTGATGACCTGGGTAGCAAGCGCATCACGACAAAGGTCAATGATGTTGTCGTTCAGGACTCAACGCTAGACCAGCTGATTTTCTCTGTCGAAGACCTCATCATCTACTGCTCTGAATGGACCACCCTCAATCCTGGAGATGTCATCGTCACAGGTACCCCAGGTGGCGTCGGAGATGGCAGGGACCCACAACTTTGGCTCTTCCCCGGTGACGTCGTGGAGGTCGAAGTCGAAGGTATTGGTCGCCTCGTCAACCCCGTCATTGAAGAACGTTCTTAACCAATCAAAGGAGATTAGAAATGTCTGAAGCACCAAAAGTACTCAAGAAAATTAGCGTCCAACGCAAAGATCAGTTGCCAGAAGCACCCGGCCAAACTGCTCATGCCCGCCGCCTATCTGGAGTAAGCAAAGAGAACACTGCTGTCAAGGACCTCTGGTTTGGAAAGGTCTTTACTGGCCCTGGTGAAGTTTCAGACCCTCACCACCACGGAGAAGCAGAAACCGGTGGATACATCTTCAAGGGGAACGGTTTTATTCGTTTCGGCGAGCGCTACGAAGACATTGTCTACATGGAAGAGGGCGACTTCGTATACGTACCTCCATTCGTTCCTCACATTGAAGGAAACCTCTCTCACACAGAAGAACTGATCTGGATGACTACTCGCAATCCAGACAACATCGTCATCAACCTCGAAAACCAAGACGTTGCTGACATCGACATCAATTACGTCGACTAATAACAGAACCGATTGAAAGGAAGAAAAATGACCACTCCCGTAATTCAGAAAAAGATTGCTGTAAACCGCGCAGCAGACCTTCTTGAGAACACCACTCAGACCCTCAACGCTCGCCGCGTTTCGGGTGTTAGCAAAGAGAACTCAGATGTTGAAAGCCTTTGGCTTGGCAAGGTCTACACCGGCCCCGGTGAAGTTTCAGACCCTCACCACCACGGTGAAGTAGAAACCGCAGGTTACGTTTTTGAAGGTGACGCCTTCATCCGCTATGGAGAGCGTTTCGAAAACATTGTTTACCTCACGGCCGGAGACTACGTTTACGTCCCTCCAGGGATTCCTCACATCGAGGGCAACCGTTCTAAGTCCAAGGAACTTGTGTGGATGACCGCTCGTGCACTCGACAACGTTGTGGTGAATCTCAAGGATCAGGACATCGCTGAGATTGAAATCGATCTGATTCCATAAGGATCTAAATAGATGCCGGGGCTAAATGTCCCGGCATCTATTTTTCTAAAGCAAAGTAATGGCCATTTCATTTTTACCCCCAGTCACCCAAGTTGGTGAGTACGTGTGGATGATTCCCCACAATCTCCCCTCTGACCACCCTGAATTCATCGCAACTTATGTATTGCTCGATAAGGCTGGTGACATTCACCTCATTGATCCTGGGTGGGATTCTGAAAGTAATTGGTCTGAGTTGCAACGAGGGCTTTCTGGTCTGGGTTGGAAAGCAAAGGATGTGTGCTCGGTCACAGTTACACATCAACATAAAGACCACGTAGGCATGGCACATCATGTTCGTGAAGAGTCAGGATGTCCTATAGCTCTTCACGAAATAGAGCAAGAAGAGTTGCTACTAGATTTTCTCCCTCATTCCGTAGATCAAAGAATTAATCTGCTCGAGCATTGGCAGGTACCTCAAGAGCATCGTGACGTGCTTCGCTTAGAACTTGAAACACAGACACCAAATATTCCGCCACGAATTAGGGCCGACATATTGCTACGTGATGGTGATTTCTTACTCATTCCAGGGAGAAATTTACGTATTCACCACACTCCTGGACACACTCCGGGGCATATTTGTATTGAAGACGTCGACCAGAATCAGGTTTTCACTGGCGACCATATTTTGGGTGAATTCAATCCCGGTGTAGGGCTTGGAAAGGTGTGGAAACCAGAAGCTATGGTCAATTATTTGACTTCTGTAGCAACCATTGAAGGTTTGCGCGGAGCCACTGGCTTTCCCGGTCATGGTCCTGTCATTGCGGATCTCCGTTCAAGATGCACCGAGATAAGAAATCACCACATCAACCGAGTAGGTCAAGTTACTGAACTTCTCAACAGTGGGGTCGAGCCTTCCGCATGGTCAGTTGCGCAATCGCTTGCATGGACCAAGCCCTGGGATTCTATGAACCCAACAACGCGTCGCATGGTTATTGCACAGGCAGATATGTATCTTTACGCCTCAAGAAACTTCACCGGCATCTAAATCACCACTTCAGAACAAAGGAGTTCTTATGAATGACAACTTGCAGCCTTTCGATTCGGTCGTACTAGATATTGAAACTCACAGAGAAATTGGTTTCAATGAATCTTTAATTGCCTTGGAAGCCATCAAGAATCTCAAATCCAGGTATCTCGCTGCAGTGGACAATAAAGACTGGTCTGCGATGGAAGGAATCTTTACCGACGATGCCGTTATTGATTTCAGCGGTGAGGATCAGTACCACGTAGGTCACCATGGCATAACTGGTGAGCACCTCAACCCAGTAAAAACGGTTGTGAGAGGTGGAAAAGAAGCTGCCGTGCGCATTGAAAAAGCAGTGGGTGGGATCATCACAGTTCACCAGGGACACGACCCACAACTCACACTTACCTCGCCACTCACAGCAAAAGGTATGTGGACTTTGTATGACCAGCTCGACTACGGCAATGAGGTTATGCACGGCTATGGTCACTACCACGAGACGTATTTACTCAAAAATGGCCGTTGGCAGATATCTTCGATGCTGCTCACTCGAATCAAGGTTGATTGGGAATAGCTTTGCTTTCAAAAGGTGACTATTCAATTTGGGTTCTTGAATACGCTTGTGCGCCCCATCAAATTGCAGAGGCTGCATATTCTGGCTATGCCCATGCTGGTGAAACTATGTATTTCGCTTTCAGTTTCATCCTTGTCCAGGGTGAGGGTAGAAACATTCTGATTGATTGTGGAATTAATTTCGAGTCAACTGTCAAGCAGGATCTAGCTACAGGTTTCAATGTCAAAAATTGGAATTCACCGACTGAAGTCCTCGCAAAGGTTGGACTGTCTCCTGAGGACATCGATGTGATCATCCCAACACATGCACATTGGGATCACATGGGGAGTCTTGAACTATTTCCCAATGCAGACGTTTACCTCCAACGTGCAGAACTTGATGGTTGGGAATCACTCCTCAGCGGCTCCGATGAATATAAAGCTCTCCTCAGCGCTGTCGACTCCGCGGATATAACGTTTGCTAAAAATCTTGCCCTTGAAGGACGCCTTAATTTGCTTGAGGGTGAAATTGACAATCTATTTCCTGGAATCCACATCTGGGTGGACTACAACGGACACAGCCATGCTTCACAACTTGTTCTGATTGAAAGCGAAATCGATAAATACATCGTTATTGGTGATATCGCTTACACGATGGGGAATTTAACAGGTGTTCCTGAATATCCTCACTTCATTCCCAATACAAAGTGGGCAATCGGTGGCGCATATTCAACAATGCAGACTTACGAAAGAATATTGAACTACGCGGAGTCAGACCTCACACGAATTCTTATCGAACATGATGCAGGAACATGGGACCGTCACCCTACAAAACTGTTGCCTAACAACTTGCACCTGACAGAGGTCCGGCTCAGCTCAAATGCCCATTCATACTTATGACATTTTTGCCCACATTTTGCCCACATTTTGCCCACAAAACCCAAATAACAAATCAAATTGATGTGACTCAATTCCACTAAAAACCCAAGTAATTCAAGGGTTTGTGAGTGAAACACAATCACCACTATCAACCTACGCACGACTGAAAATCGTGAGGTCACGGGATCGACGCCCGTCGGAGCCACCACTGAAAGCCCCTGAATATCAGGGGC
>NZ_CAKZII010000170.1 GCF_936931525.1 uncultured Aurantimicrobium sp. | reverse complement strand
CGGCAAGAACACTGGCTGCCGCAATGAGTTCACCTGGTGCTCCGCCAAACTGGCCGTAGTTCACCATTGAGATAGCCAACGGAACGGTCTGACTTTCGGTATCAGGCAACAGCAGGAGCGTGAGCAAGTACTCATTCCAGTTGTTCACGAACAGAAGCAGAGCAACGGTCAACACCGTGGGCGTCATGAGCGGAAGCACTACCTTCCACATCACTTGCCACTTGTTTGCCCCGTCAATTTCAGCTGCTTCAGCTAAGGAACTGGGAATGTGATTCATCACGTTCGCCAGTAGGAAAACAGCGAAGGCACTACCAATAATGCCCAGCGGCATAATCAAGAACCCGATGCTGCCGTATTGGCCAGTGATCTTGGACAACAAGTAAATGGGGAATGCGACTGACTCAACAGGAAGAAGGAAAATCAGCACGCTCAACGTGATCACCACGGGGCGAAGACGGTGCTTTCCCACACTCACCGCATAGGCCACAGGGAACGCCACAACCAGGCTGATGAACACAGCTCCCAGACTGATGGTGAAGGAGTTGAGAATCTTCTGGCCGATGTTGATCCCGCCAAAGAACATTTCAAAGTTCTTCCACGCAATCTCGGTTGGCAAGTCAAGGAATCCACTGGTGGAGAAGTCTTGACTGCTCTTGAGCGATGCCAGAACGACCATGATGACCGGGAGTAACCAGATAGCGGCAATTGCAATCACAAGCAACACAACGAGGCTGCGAGGGAGGCGAGAAAGTGCTTTACGCATCACGCTTCACCACCCGAGCTCGAATTCGAACAATCAGGAATGTGATTGCCAACAAGCCACCAATGATTAGCGCCAACGTTGTCACAAGCGCGGAACCAATCCCCACAGATGCTCCACCAAAGAAACTATCGATGGCGAAGGTGGCAGGAGAGGTGGTGCTGGAATAGGGGCCACCACCGGTGAGATAGAACACGGGGGCAAAGACTTTGAGCGCACCGATTGTCAAGAACAACAACACAACAAAGGTTTCAGGACGGAGTGAAGGACCTGTAATCCACCTCAGACGTTGAGCCCAATTCGCCCCATCAAGTTGTGACGCTTCCAAGATGGAAGGATCAAGCCGGGAAAGCCCCGAAAGGAAGACAACATAGGCGAAACCTGTTTGCAGCCACAGCATAAAGACAGAGACAGCAATCAATGCTGTGTCGGGTTCTCGCAACCATTCTTGTTGGAGAGAACCAAGTCCCACGGTTTCCAACAGGGAATTGAGTGCTCCCCCGGAACCATTGAGCATCCACATCCAGATCATTCCTGAAACAGCTATGGGAACAATCTGAGGCAGGAAGAAGCCCGTGCGCGCCACAGAAACGAGTGCGGGTCCGAATCTGCCGATAAATGCGTCATAGCTGGCAACGGCGAGAACTAATCCGATGATTGTGGGCAGCAAGGAAAAGGGCACCACATACCAAGCTGCATGAGACCACGATTCCCAGAAATCCTTGTTCTCAAAGATGATGCGGAAGTTATCAAACCCAACCCATTTTGCTGGCCCATAACCTGGCCACTTGAGCAAGCTAATGCCCACGTTCCAGGAAAACATTCCGAAAAAGAACACCACAAGCACTGACAAACCTGGATACAGGAACCAGCCGTATCCTCGAGTGCGCTGTGAAGTGGACATTGAGATCAGAAAAAACTACAGCGCGTTGTGCGTAAAGCGACCACCGAGCAAGGTGGCAGAAACCGGCATGGTGCGCAGTTCCTCAACGGAGGCATAGAGCGGATCAATATCGACAACGCACAGGTCTGCGCGCTGCCCCACAGCAATGCGAGTGCGGACAGAGGCATCAATTGCGGCTTGGGGCTCGATGCGCTGCTCTGGATGCCAAGGCTCACGAGTGTCTCTGGTGCGCTCCACTGCAGATGCGATTGCGAACCACGGATCAAGCGGAGCAACAGGAGCATCAGATCCCATGGACAGTTTCACACCAGCCTTGAGCATGGATGCGAAAGGGAAACAGCGATCGGTGCGGCCAGCCCAGAGCACATCTGCCACGTCCCGGTCATCCATGGCGTGCTCGGGTTGCACAGAGGCGGTCACGCCCAACTCAGCGAAGCGCTGAATGTCTTCCCATGCCAGAAGTTGGGCATGTTCAATTGTTCCTTCACAACCCACTTCTTCGAAAGCGTTGAGGGCGAAGGTGTTCGCGTCATCGCCGATGGCGTGAATTGAGCAGTTGATGCCAGCAGAGCTGGCCTTGGTCATGAGGGTGACAAGGTCGTCATAGGACGTGTTGAGCATGCCTCGTGCATGCTTTCCGGTGAGCCCCGGATAGGGATCGTGACAGAACGCAGTACGAGTGTTGAGTGAGCCATCGGAGATGAGCTTGTAATTGCCCATCCGCAGCAATCCTTCGGTGGAGGCAATAGTGTCCCCGGTGCGCAGGCCCGTCTCTATCGCACGATCGAGGTTCTCGGTGTAGACACTGAACTCAACCTGGAGGTAGTCATTGCCGTTTCCGATACGTCGACGCCAGTCGGGCAGAATCCACCCCATCTCGAAGTCAACAATGCCCACAACTCCTCGTGCAGCAGCAACTTTGGATGCTTCAAGTACTGCTTGATCGAGTTCTTCAGGACTGAGGTCTCCAAGAGATCCCCAGATGGCAAAGCAGTCGTCTTCCACGAGCAAACCCGTTGGGTGGCCTGCGTGACCACGAACCTCTAAAGCCTTCGAGTTCAGCCACACGCTGTGACCATCGCCGCTGAAGAGATACACCTCTTCGTCAGGGCAGGCTGCATCCAGAATGCTGAAGTGAGGGTCTTCTTCCCATAGGCTTCCGCGCCAACCGAAACCAACCATGGTTCCGGGGTGGGTTTCATGGCGAGCTTTGACTCGCTCGCCAACCTCGCGAGCCGATGCAACGCCTTCAAGGTTCAAACGCTGCAACAGCATGGACCACGAAGTGAAGTGCGTGTGGGTATCCCACATTCCTGGAAT
>NZ_CAKZII010000169.1 GCF_936931525.1 uncultured Aurantimicrobium sp. | reverse complement strand
AAAGCGTGGGTTAACCCTACGAATTCGAAGTTGCTTCTGCCTTGTAAATCTTAAGGCGATTGCGGTAGTTCGCTGCATACCTCCCTACCTTCTCCTGTTATTCGGGAGTGAGCTCTCTGCGCCCTACTAGGGCTTCTCCTCACTCGCAAGGGCATTGATACTAAGGTGACGCTGACCAATACTGGCACCGGTAAAACCAAAGAGGACATTCGTTGTGCTGCTGTTGCCGTTTCTGCCGTGGGAGTTCCCCACATTCATTGTGACAATCTGTGAAGTTGTTTGAGTTGAATCGTGAGGGTTGCCCCACCGAGTTTGTGTGACGGAGACAGTGTCCAGGTCGAATCAGGAATTGAGTTCAAATACATCGAACCCAGGCCTGGTTTTCCTCCCCTCACTCCAATTCCATCGTCTTCCAAGGTGACAAGCAATTCAGAGCAGTCGGGAATGCCCACACACGAAATTGTGAGCTCTGCATTTTTCGCCAATCCATGCTTCACGGCATTTGCTATACCCTCGGCAACGATAGAGCTCAAAATAGGGCTCAGTTCACTGTGTGAATTGAGGTGTTCGAGGTCCGCGTCAATATTCACCTCTATGACCCCATCCCAGGCAGCACAAATTTTTTCAATGCTGATAATTCCAGCTTTGGAAGGATTTTGGTCCGTGGTCAGAGTGTTGAGGTAGTCGTCTAATTCCTCAATCGACGAGCTCAGGATGTGTTCTTTTTCCTTTGTCGTGAGATTTTTAGAGTTCAATTCCCCTTGTAACTGGATTGACCTGGACAATAGAACGTTTTGCACATGGGAATGCAGGAGCTGTGCAAGTTCAAGATTGATTCGAGTTGATTCTGCTTTATTGAGTGCTTGGTTCTTCAGATCTGGAGCTAATGCAGTGATGTCCTCATGAACCTGTTTGATATTGCGCTGGGCCATGTTGACCACGCTTGAAGCAAACACTGCGCAACCCAGTAAGAGCAGAATGGAGAGTCCCTGCTGTAAGTTCTGCGCTGGACTCAGCGGCTGACTAATTACGGGAGTAATTAGGGCGATTGTGCCAGTCATGACAAGTATCGCAAAGCTGAAAACACGAAGCCCCCAACGGACCCCGCGCCGAGGTAGTCGTCGGGCAACTGCCAAGACCACCCAAATGATGATGCACTGGACTAGCAGTGCAAATGCTCCAACCTGTGCTCCGTAAGCAAACATTTCAACAGGTCCTGCAACCAATACAAAAACGATCACTACGGGGGTAATGACAAAGTTCAGCCTGGCCAGACTCAGCGTGACAAGGTTAGACACCGTGAAATCAGGAATGCGCTCATTTTCTCGCTGCCAGATTTCATGGCTTAGCGCACGGGCATCTTTTTCTCTTATCTCTTCGAGGATCTGGGGTAGGAGGCTGGGTCGGATCCGTGCCAAATTAAGACGCTGGCGACTTCGATAGACAAACTCTTCAAGCGAATCAGGGTTCTTTCTTGATCGTTTGTGAAGATTTCCTTCTGCACGATGAAGCTCAACATTCGAGATTTGGGGGGATGACATATCCCTGCGCACGAGCTCGGCAATCAATTGTTCGCGTTCAGACCGATAAAGCTCGAGTTGCGAAAACATCACCGGCACCACAATGACAACGGCTACCCCTATCACCGTGCTGGAAACTATGCGTCCCCAAATGTCAGTAACTTCTGCTCCAAGGAGAATGCGTGTCAACGCCGCAGTCATCAACGCTTTGGTCATGCCAAACAAGAAACCTGACAGGAGCACAATCCACAATCGAATGGGCTGAGAATTCTGAGAGCGCCAGAGCGTTGCTTTGAATAAATAGAAAAGTCCAGCACATGAAGCGATGGCGCCTACGTTAGCCAAGATGATGAGGCCAAGCTGTTGCCAACCTTGTGTCAGCGGAGTGCTCAGAATAGAGGCAACAAACCAAAGGGGAACAAGCGCGGCATAAGCCGGCACATATCCAACCCAGGGGCTGCCGATGGCCTCTACTAGTCGGCTACGACGTTGATTCGGCGCCAAGATTCAATCCCATTGCTCTGAAGTAAACGCGAGCGATATGCACTCGCTGGTTGAGGGCCGTGTCTTTTTCTAAAGACAAACGCGTAGCTAGACGTGTGATGGTTCCTTCCACAGCCTTCTCGCTGACACCTCTTCGCTTCGCAATTTCAGAGTTTGAATAGCCCTCTGCCACTAAGCGCAGAATCTCGAGTTGGGTTTGGCTGAGATGTCCCGAGAATGCATCCTTGGGAACTCTGTTGAGTAGTTTTGTTGAGGTGGGCGAAGAACGGAGCGCTTCTGTGACAAGTGAGATGTCTGTGATGTCACGCTTGACCAGATATCGAGTACCCGAGGGAATGAAGTCGGGGTTCTCGCCTAAAAGTCGGGGGTCGTCGTAACTTGTCAGAATGACAATGCCGATGCGGGGATTCTGAGCACGCAGCTGACGGGCAAGGTCCAAGCCAGTGGGACCTGCCCCCAAGTGGAGATCGATCAGAGCAGCAGAGGGAAGGTGTTTCTCAGCCAAGGCGATGGCTTCGGGAGAGTTCCCAGCGCTGTAGACGTTCTCAATTCCTGCCGATTTGAGGCTGGAAACCAAGGTGATGCGCGTGAAGTTATCGTCTTCCACAACCAAGACTTCTGAACCCATGTCTTCAGTATTACTCAGCAAGGCATGAACGTATATGTCGAAATAAAGGGTTTTCCCTATGAAATTGTCTTCTAGGGTTTCCCCTGTGTTTAGGCGCTGTCGTTACTGCCCGTTGAGGTGGAACGTGAACATCTCTTTAGCCTTGAATAATGTCCAGCAACTTATCCCGTTCCTTCTCTTTCATCATGGTTTCGGCACTAGCGGTTGTTGCGCTTGTCCTTGGAAACCAGCTTGATCCTGCTGCCGCAACAGCACAATGGAGCAATGATTCAGTACTCACAGATCCCTGTCGAAATGCACAAGGGGAACCACAGCTGCTGAGCGCCGAAGATGGAAGCTTTGTTGCCATAGTTGGGGTAACCACAGGAAGTCCTAACCTGATTCTTGCTAGACGGAGCATTGATGGGGGAAACACGTGGGGTGTGGCTACGGTTCTGTCGGATCCAACCGTAAGTGCGAATGATGCGGATGCTGTTCGACTGAACGACGGCAGCCTTGTTGTTGTGTGGTCGCAGCCTGGGTCCATCACGGGAAGCCGAGAAATTCGTCTCCGACAGAGTCTGGACAATGGAATTTCATGGGGTGCGCCACTCATAGTGTCTGCACCTTCATTCCCTGAAGAACAAGCTGATGAACCAGAAATTTCAGCAATGGGTTCCCATGGAATCGCACTTGCATACAAACGTAGCCATGCATCTGTATCGGGGACATGGCCTGTAGTGCGCACTGCTGCAGATATGTCACATTGGGGCGACTTGGTGGAATTCACAGGAGCAACCGGTCAAACGTCGGATGT
This sequence comes from uncultured Aurantimicrobium sp., assembly GCF_936931525.1. Lineage (GTDB taxonomy): Bacteria > Actinomycetota > Actinomycetes > Actinomycetales > Microbacteriaceae > Aurantimicrobium. The sequence goes on along the minus strand of NZ_CAKZII010000169.1, from coordinate 696 downwards.
CACTCCCACAGTGAATGAATCAGGGGCAATACTCGTGACCTGGACCAGCTTTGACGGCACTCGATATACCAAAGAAGCCGCGTTAGCTTCTGGGCCGACAGTTGTGTTGACTTTGTCTTCCTTCCCTACCATCCCCAACTACCCGGTTTCTGTGACTACAACTGCTTCGGGTGATTTCGTTGCGGTGTGGAGCGATGCAACGAGCGCCCTGAGTCCGAACTTCAACATTGCGTCGATGACCATAGATAGCCACCATGTCAATCTGAATTCCGGATCTTGCGTTAATTTCAGTCCCGTTTCACCCTCCTCCTCACCATCTGCAAGCCCATCATCTTCACCCACTTCTTCTCCGACTGCAGGGTGTGGTACGAATGCTGCTTTTGCCTTCGCACCTGTCATTGTCAGATTAAACGACGGAAGTCTTTTAGCAGCCTGGTCTCAGGACACCAATACAAATGGCACATCAGATATTCGCACGAGTAGAGGGGACGCTGAAGGTCACAATTGGTCAACACCTGTGACTGTAAACACCCCAATAGATACTCATGCCAATTTCAACCCTCGACTTGCTGTCTCGCCAGATGGAACAGTAATGGTGAGCTGGACGGTGGGGTTCTCAGCAACACAGGCTTATGAGTGCGCTGTGATTAATTCAGGTGGCGAGGTCTGGGACAGTAGTTTTACTGTTTCAAGCTG
>NZ_CAKZII010000168.1 GCF_936931525.1 uncultured Aurantimicrobium sp. | reverse complement strand
GGTATTCACCCAGAGGTGAAACGACGGACTGGTATCGACCATCGAGCGGGCTGAGGACCTGAATAGGAAGCGTCATGGTTCTATTCTCCCAAAGAAAACAGGTATCCCTTCACAGGCAAAGCCGCCGCACACTCTCCACATTCAGAATCAGACTGCCCAGCACTCTGACTCTTCACTGGCACGGTATCCAGGTGAATGAATTCGAGGGCCTATCCGGCTTCCCGCCAGCTGGCCATAGCCAGTGGCTGGCGCTCGCCGATGCACTCGATGCTGCAGTCGTCACCCTTCACACCGCTGTTCCGGATCCGCTCTGGTTTGGACCATCACGGTATGCCTTCGACCACAACGCTGAGCAGGTCATGGCCGATTTACGTCAGGCCCGCTGGGCCATTCTTGCCATGGAACCAGGTTCATCGTGATGAGGGTTGGTTCAGGAGTCGACACCGTTGCTCTAGATGATCTCTCGGGACGACTCCACGCCCGAGTGTGGCATTTGGAACATGTGCTTGCCAGCACACGAGCTCAGAGCATTCATTCCACTCAAGCCCAGCATGCTTTTGCCCGAGCTACGTATGCGGCTCAACGACTGGGAGAGTTAGCCGCTGCGACGGCAGAAGGCTCCCGACAATATGCAGAGCGGGAGCAGTATCTACGCCAGGTCTCCGAGGACCTCAGTTCCACATTGATGTGGAATCTGGGTCGAGCAATGCCTGGATTAATTGCAACCTTTGGGCCAGAAATAATTGGCGGCGTCGCCATTGTTCTGGGGTTAGCAGCTGCACGGCGCCTGACTCCGGGCAGCCCCTTTGACCAGTTCGTCACACGGCTCGAACAACGGTTGCCGGATTCAGGGCAATTCATGAGTCATCCCCTGGTAGTGCAAGGCACTGCCCACCTCGTGTCCGGAGCAGATGATTTTGTGGCTGGCGTTCTGGGAATGCCCAAGCCACCCCAGGATGGGCTCCTTGCAGGGGAAGACCTCGTAGCTGGTGCAGCAATTGCTGGACTGGGGATTGTGGGTGCCACAACTTTGCAAGAAACCCCTGTCCGAGTGAGGAACGTGGAACGCAGCACCGCCGAATCTGCTGACAGTTACCGAGATCTCATTTCTCGAATTCCTCGAGCAGATGAAGGTGCTGCACAGATCCGAATCGAACAATACGACTCCGGTTATGTGGTCTACCTCAGCGGCACGATTGATTCTGGTGTGGAACCCACCACTGAGCCGTGGGATATGACCAGCAATATCTCCGCTATTGCTGAACTTGATTCCGGAAGCTACACCGCTGCTGTGATG
>NZ_CAKZII010000167.1 GCF_936931525.1 uncultured Aurantimicrobium sp. | reverse complement strand
AGAATCCCCGAGGAGGCATCTGAGAGAACCCTGGCCCCTTCACCCAAGATGGCGAGGTCCTTCTTGTAACCAGAAGAGTGAAGCTTGGCAATGGAAGCGAAGTCGCCCACGTCATCCCAGTCGAACTCTCCGGGGATCACGACGAGCTTGCCGGCGGCAGCCGCAGGCTCTGCCACGGCGTAGTCGATGGCGATCTTCTTCAGCGTCGGCCAAATCTTGTCCACGGCAGGACCGCGCTTGGCGTGGTCATCCCACACCTCAGCGAGCGCGATAACCCCTGCGTGAAGTTCGGGCTGAGTCTTGGCAAGTTCTTCCAGAAGCACTGATGCCTTGGTGATGAACATGCCGGCGTTCCAGAGGTAGTCGCCACTTTCGACGTACTCCTCAGCAGTGTGAGCGTTGGGCTTTTCCACGAAGGAATCAACCTTGAGAGCGGAGGGAGCACCTGCCAGCTCGGTTTCTTCCGTTGCGTGGATATATCCAAATCCAATAGCTGGCTCAGTGGGAACGATGCCGATGGTGGCAATAAAGCCGGCGCGGGCTGCTTCAACAGCCTCGGCGACGGCCATATTGAAGAAGCGGGTGCCCTTGATCACGTGGTCTGCGGCGAAAGAACCCATGATCACTCCGGGCTCACGTTTTTCCAAAATGGCTGCTGCCAAACCAATTGCAGCAGAGGAGTCGCGGGGCTCACTTTCCAGCACAACGTTGAGATCTTCGAGCTCAGGAAGCTGTTCTTCCACCGCTGCGCGGTGAGCGCGACCGGTGACAACCATGACGCGCTGCTCTCCTGCGAGGGGAGCTAAACGGTCCCATGTGTCCTTGAGCAGAGAACTGCCAGAACCAGTGAGGTCATGCAGGAACTTAGGGGCATCCGCGCGGGACAAAGGCCAGAGCCGGGAGCCTATTCCACCGGCTGGAATAACCACGTAGAAGTCGGTCAGGGGCGTCGTTAGTCGTGCCATAACACCAGACTACTGGGCGTAAAGTTAGGACAAGTTATTGCCCACAACCAAGGAGGGTTGTTCGTGTCAGCTGTCACGGCACCACGCTCAGAAAAGAAGCCCCGTCCGGGCGGCACGCTTTACCGCGGCTACACCGGCATGTGGTCTTGGGTTCTGCACCGTATTACCGGTGTGGCCATCTTCTTCTTCCTGCTTGTCCACATTCTCGATACCGCTCTTGTGCGCGTCAGCCCTGAGGCCTACAACGCCGTCATGAGCTCGTACAAGACCCCCATCATGGGCCTCGGTGAGATCGCACTGGTCGGCGCTATCGTCTTCCACGCCCTCAACGGTCTGCGCATCATCCTGGTCGACTTCTGGAGCAAGGGCGTCAAGTACCAGCGCGTCATGTTCTGGGCAGTCATTGGCCTGTGGGTAGTCCTGATGGCAGGCTTCCTGCCTCGTCAGATCATCAACATCGTTCTGGAGGTGAACGGACAGTGAGCACCGTAGACGCACCCCGTAGCCCCTACGCCCGCACCCAGCGCTCCGGCACCAACTGGGAAAAGTGGGGATGGATGTACATGCGCGCCTCAGGCGTGGTCCTCGTCGTCCTCATCTTTGGTCACCTGTTTGTGAACATGGTTGCCGGTGAAGGTGTTCGTGGCATTGACTTCGCATTCGTCGCTGGCAAGTGGGCTTCCCCCTTCTGGCAGGTATGGGATCTGCTCATGCTGTGGCTTGCCCTGATTCACGGCGCCAACGGTATGCGCACCATCATCAACGACTACTCGAGCTCAGTCACTCTCGGAAAGGTGCTCCGCGGAGCAGTCTTCCTTTCTGCAGCTGTGCTCATCGTCCTGGGCACCTTGGTGATTTTCACCTTCGACCCATGCCCTTCGGTCAGCCCAGAGCAGCTCGGTTTGCTGCCTTCGTTCTGCCCACCCCAGTAATTCTTTAGATCACCCTTAACTACGGAGTATCCCTCGTGGCAACCAAGAGCAACGAAACCTACGAAGAGACCAAGCTCGTCGACGGCGTTTACTACCACCAGCACGATGTTGTCATCGTGGGTGCTGGTGGCGCAGGTATGCGTGCAGCGATTGAGGCTGGCCCCAACGCACGCACCGCTGTGATCAGCAAGCTCTACCCCACCCGCTCGCACACCGGTGCAGCTCAGGGCGGTATGGCTGCTGCTCTGGCCAACGTGGAAGAGGACAGCTGGGAATGGCACACCTTCGACACCGTCAAGGGTGGCGACTACCTGGTTGACCAGGATGCAGCAGAGATTCTGGCTAAGGAAGCTATCGACGCGGTTATCGACCTCGAGAACATGGGTCTTCCTTTCAACAGAACTCCCGATGGCAAGATCGACCAGCGTCGTTTCGGTGGCCACACTCGTGACCACGGTAAGGCACCTGTTCGTCGCTCCTGCTACGCAGCTGACCGCACCGGTCACATGATTCTGCAGACCCTGTTCCAGAACTGCGTGAAGCTCGGTATCGAGTTCTACAACGAGTTCTATGTTCTTGACCTCGTCATGGTTGACGTCAAGGGCAAGCAGGTTCCTGCTGGTGTCGTTGCTTACGAGCTCGCTACCGGTGACCTGCACGTCTTCCAGGGCAAGTCGATCGTCTTCGCAACCGGTGGTTTCGGCAAGATCTACAAGACCACCTCCAACGCTCACACCCTCACCGGTGACGGCGTGGGCATCATCTGGCGCAAGGGTATTCCTCTTGAGGACATGGAGTTCTTCCAGTTCCACCCCACCGGCCTTGCTGGCCTCGGCATTCTCTTGACTGAGGGTGCTCGTGGTGAAGGTGCAATCCTGCGTAATGCTTCTGGTGAGCGCTTCATGGAGCGCTACGCCCCCACCATCAAGGACCTCGCTCCTCGTGACATCGTCTCGCGTTGCATGGTTCAGGAAGTGGCTGAAGGCCGCGGTGCGGGCCCCAACAAGGACTACGTTCTCCTGGACTGCACCCACCTGGGTGCTGAAGTTCTGGAAACCAAGCTTCCCGACATCACCGAGTTCGCTCGCACCTACTTGGGTGTTGACCCCGTGGTTGAGCCTGTTCCCGTGATGCCTACTGCTCACTACGCCATGGGTGGTATCCCCACCAACATCAAGGCAGAAGTTCTCTCCGACAACGACACCGTCATCCCCGGCCTCTACGCCGCTGGTGAATGTGCATGTGTGTCGGTTCACGGCTCTAACCGCCTCGGCACCAACTCGCTGCTGGACATCAACGTGTTCGGTAAGCGCGCAGGTCGCTACGCAGTGGAATACGCCAAGACCGCCAAGTTTGTGCCACTGCCCAAGGACCCCGCAGGTCCCATCCGCGACATGATCGAATCCATCCGCAACGCTCAGGGCACCGAGCGTGTTCCAGCTCTCCGTAAGGAACTGCAGGAAGAGATGGACAAGAACGCTCAGGTCTTCCGCACCGAAGACTCTCTCAAGTCGGTCACCAAGACCATTGAGAAGCTGCGTGAGGAATACAAGCACATCTCGATCCACGATAAGGGCAAGCGTTACAACACTGACCTTCTCGAAGCTGTTGAGCTGGGCTTCCTGCTCGACCTCGCAGAGGTTGTTGTTTACTCGGCTCGTAACCGTAAGGAAAGCCGTGGCGGCCACATGCGCGACGACTTCCCCAACCGCGATGACAAGAAGTTCATGAAGCACACCATGGCGTACCTCTCAGGGGACGCAACGAGTGATGACGCTGGTGACCACATCAAGCTTGATTGGAAGCCTGTTGTTATTACCAACTACCAGCCCATGGAGAGGAAGTACTAAGAATGGCTACCGAAGTCGCTACACAGGCAGCCGTACCCGAGGTACAGGCTTTCACCATCACGCTGATCATTCGTCGCTTCCTTCCTGAAATCGATGAAGAAGCTCGCTGGGAATCCTTCGACGTTGAGGTCTACTCAACCGACCGTATTCTCGACGCACTTCACCGCATCAAGTGGGACCAGGATGGTTCGCTGTCCTTCCGTCGCTCCTGTGCTCACGGTATTTGTGGTTCTGACGCAATGCGCATCAATGGTCGCAACCGTCTTGCCTGCAAGACCCTGATCAAGGACCTGGACATTACCCAGCCCATCTACGTTGAAGCCATCAAGGGTCTCCCCCTCGAGAAGGACCTCATCGTCGACATGGAGCCTTTCTTCGCTGCATACCGCGAGGTCAAGCCCTTCCTCATCGCGAACTCTTCTCCTGAGCCTGGCAAGGAACGCCGCCAGACCATTGAAGACCGCGAGCGCTTCGATGACACCACCAAGTGCATCTTGTGTGCAGCCTGCACCACCAGCTGCCCCGTGTTCTGGACTGACGGACAGTACTTCGGTCCTGCTGCCATCGTGAACGCTCACCGCTTCATCTTTGACTCTCGTGATGACGCAGGCGATGTTCGCCTCGACATCTTGAATGACAAAGAGGGCGTGTGGCGCTGCCGCACCACCTTCAACTGCACCGACGCATGCCCTCGTGGCATCCAGGTCACCCAGGCTATTGCCGACGTGAAGCAGGCTGTTCTGCGTGGACGCGCATAAGAACTATTTCGCACAAAAAAGACCCGGCCCTTTGAGGAAGGCCGGGTCTTTTTGTAGTTCCGTAGGTCGTCTCCCCTACAGAAGTATTTACTCGCTGCCGAGCTTGCGTGCCTGGGCTGCAGTGCGACCGTTCAGCGCACGAGCAGCACGAGCCTTGGCTTCGTCGAGTGTGACAGTAAGAAGTGCGGCACGAACTTCTGCCAGTGCGGCAGGGGTCATGCTCAAGGTGGTGACACCGAGACCAACAAGAACAATGGCCAGGTTGGGGTCAGCTGCTGCTTCACCACAGACACCCACGGGCTTGCCTGAGGCAACACCTGCATCACCGAGCTGCTTGATTAGACGCAGAACTGCGGGGTGCCACGGGTCCTGATAGGAACCAACGGTGCCGAGCATGCGGTCAGCCGCCATTGTGTACTGAGTGAGGTCGTTGGTGCCGATGCTGACGAAGTCAGCGGTCTCGAGAACCTGGTCAGCGACCAATGCCAGTGAGGGAACTTCAGCCATCACACCTGGAACACGCAAACCGAGCTCACGGCACAGCCCCACGAAGTAGTCGGTCTCTTCTGCATCAGCAACCATGGGTGCCATCACCCAGAGGTCAGCTTCAGTCTTGTTCTGAGCATTGACCAATGCGGTGAGCTGATCGCGCAGGATGTTTTCCTTCACTCGCAGGGCACGAATTCCACGAAGACCCAGAGCAGGGTTTTCTTCGTGAGCATCGTTCAAGAATGAGAGGGGCTTGTCCGCTCCGGCATCAAGTGCACGGACGACAACCTTCTTGCCGGGGAATGCTTCGAGGAGTTCGGTGTATTGAACTTCCTGCTCTTCCACGGTTGGTGCAGTTGCGGAGTCGAGGAAGAGGAACTCGGTGCGGAACAGCCCCACACCTTCAGCGCCGAGTGCAATCGCGCCGGCTGCTTCCTTGGGAGAACCGAGGTTAGCCAGCAGAGGAACCTTGAAGCCATCTTTGAGTGCACCATCAGTTATAGGTGCGTTCGATGCTTCGAGCCACTCGGAACGCTTCACCAGTGCCGCGTCAACATCTGCCTGCGAAACTCCAGAAGAAACTGTCGAAGTTGCGGCGTTGACCACGACAAGAGTCTCATCAGTCAGCGACTCAGCTCCTGCACCCACCCCCACGATGG
>NZ_CAKZII010000166.1 GCF_936931525.1 uncultured Aurantimicrobium sp. | reverse complement strand
TAGCTGAAGTCTGGGTCAGGCTCGAAGGAGTATGCCACTGGCCACTGGCGACGACCTGCGTTGAGGACACCGTTGCTCTCGATGAGGTAGCAGTTACCACAGAGAGGTTCGTAGTTCACGGCAACACCATCGATAGCAACCTGATCGCCATCAAAGATGAAGCGGTCGTTGTATTTACGAGCGTTGAAGATGGCCTTCTTGCCACAGCGGCAGATGGTCTTGAGCTCGTCAATCTCGTGAGAGATTTCGAGCAGACGGCGAGAACCGGGGAACGCCACGGTCTGGAAGTCGGTGCGAATGCCGAACGCCATCACGGGCACGTCCTCGAGAAGCGCAATACGAAGCAGGTCATCAACCTGAGCTTCAGTGAGGAACTGTGCCTCATCAACCATGAAGCACTTCACGTCAGCACCGGTCTTGCGGATGATCTCTTCACGCTCGTGCTGGAAGAGCCCGTAGACGTCGCTCTCTTCGGCAATGACGAAGTCAGAGCGACGGGTAATACCCACACGGGACAGAATGCCCATGTCACCCTTGTGGTCGATAGCTGGTTTTGCCAGAACGACAGAGTGACCACGCTCTTCGTAGTTGTAGGCAGCCTGGAGCATTGCGGTGCTCTTGCCACTGTTCATCGCGCCATAACGGAAATAAAGCTTGGCCATTAGGTCAAATATCCATCCTCGGCTGCACGCCGAACCAAATCTGCCCGCCGGGACGCGGGTCTACCTGCTCTAGCGTACTTCTCACGCACTCGTCTGAGGTACGTTTTAGCCGTCTCAAACTGAACATTCATGGCCTCGGCAACCTCTTTGGTCGCTAACCCCCGGCAATACAGGACAAACGCCTGTTCTTCGCCTGCACTCAGGCGTGGTTTGACCAGTTCTTCGGCGTGTTGAGTCGCTCCAGATCCGCCTGATTTGCTGGTTTCGGAAGAGAGTTGAGCCATGCCGAGCAGAGTGCGCATGCGGGCAGCAACAACATTCATCGAGGTCGACTTATCAAAGAAAGCATCAGCGCCAGCAGCAAGCACTCTCTCATTGAGTTCTGGGCTTGCCAGAGCGCTCATCACCACCACGGTGGACCCTGCTGCCTTACACGTGAGCACACGTGCTTCGATCGAGACGGGCTCAGCTAATTGGTAGTCCATCAACACAACCTCTGACGGGAAATCAGTGTTAGCCAGACACCCTGCCCACGAAGTTTCCGCCACAGAAACGGAGAAGTCCGGCGCATTACCCACAAACCAACTGCTGAGGCTATCGACCAGTAACCCGTGGTCATCCAAAATTGTCAGGGATACTGCTGGCTTATTTTGCATAGTAGAACATCACATTCACTTGACCATCGTTGTTGATGAAGCGCACATCTTCAAAGACGACATACATCACACGCAAGAAAGAGGAGAGGTGGGTGCGGAGCTTTCCACCGCTGAAAGATTGCGCCGTTTCCATTCCTTGAATCACGCAGGACAACCTCGTGGTGTTGGGGTCTGTTCGCAGAGAGATCTGAAGCTTCTCCACGCCAGCATCCACCAGACCAGTGACCAAGGCAGAAATGGCTGACTGGGCAGATAGGTCAAACTTTCCCAACACCTTCTCCGGGTCATGCAGCTCACAACCAGAACGTTCAACCCAGGTTTGATCGGAGAGGAGCACTAACTCGGTGCGGATTGTGCCGGCAAGTTCTCTTGCACGCACAGTGTCTGCTTCACTCACACGACCTGAAGAGAGCAAGCTCACCAACAGTTCCCGTGCTTCACGGGTGAGAGGCCCCGCGATATCGACGTCGTTGATGTGCCCCGGTTCAACGGCCGTCTCGTTAACGGTCTTCTGCCAGGCCATCAGAATACGGCTGGCTTTAAATGTGTAACTGGCTTGTCCTAGTACCACGATGGCCAAGAGGGCAACTCCAGAGACGGCGAAGTAGAACGCGCCAAAAGGGGTTGGGTGGTTCCAACTATCCAAAATCAATACGGTCACCAAAGTCAACACCGCGGCCAGGCCAGCAAAGTATTGGTCAGGCAAAGAACGATACCCACTTGCCGAAGCAAAAATTAATGCGACAGCAATGGGACCCCATTCGGAAAGGAAAGTGATGTAACCAGCACTATTGGAAGCTATTTGTAGGGCGCCAGCAGAGATGGACAAGGTGACAACCCAGCTGTAATTTCGCCGAGTATATGGAGCGTGGCTTGGAGCTGCAGACCACAAATGCAACGACACGGCGCAAGTCAATAGTGATAGTGCTAAGGCCATAACAGAGAGGTTTTCAATGCTCCGTAGCGAAACAATAGAAATGAACATGGCATATGTCCAAATAACCAAACTAAAGAGGACGGCAACATCCCAGCTTGTGCCAGCGGCTAGAGGATCGAGCTGCTGCATTGTCCGTTCAGGTTTACGCATCGCTGTCCTCCTTCCCCACGGGAAGTTGCAACATCACAGCGGTTCCCTGACCTTCGTTCGACCACACTCGAACGCGACCACCACATTGCTCGATACGGTCTCGAACTGAAAGCTTGAGGCCCATACGATCTTCAGGGACGCTCTCCACGTTGAATCCCTGACCACCATCAATAACGGTGACAGCGATGTTTTCCCCGGCAGCCAGGATGACCACTTCGACTGCGTTCTGTCCGGAGTGAAGGTGAACATTCGTCAGACATTGCGCAAGAGCAGAGGTGAGGGCATCGACACGTTCTGAGGTCAAATCTTCTATGGCTGAGGGAGTTCCGCCCAAGTTGATGGAAAGCCCCCGGGCCTCTGCTTGCGCAATGATGAGCATCAGCTGCTTCAACTGCGCAGAGTTCACATCTTCAGAGCTGTCGACAGGCACTTGTCGAATCGCCTCACTGGTCTCAAACAACGCCATTTGCTCTTCAATTGCCGCGCGGACATCGTCTTGCAACATACCCGGCTTTGTCGAGGAGATGACAGCCAGATTTGCCAGCAAGGTGTCGTGCAATCTGGCAGCAACTGCGCGGGTGTTCTCGAGTCGCTCAGCATCAGAAGCGACAGACTCAGCACTGAGGTCAAAGGTGATTTGGAATCTCTTGTTTGATTGCAACAGCAAAGGGGTGGAAATGACGGCGGCGAGAACCACACCAAACCCTAAAAGAAGTCGCAGATCGAATTCGTACGGCTTCCCCGCCAGAACTGCTCCCCACCACAGGGAGAGATTTGCCATAACAAAACCTACGGATGCCCACAAAACTCGGTCTCGTGCACGGGCAGCAACACCACAGGCTGTGATCAGCGCGAAGCCCAGCAGAGAGAACTGCAAGAACACAGTGGATTCAACATCCGGCATCGTGGCAAGAACCGCCCAGGTTGCCAGCACCAAGGTCGCGGACAGGAACACAATGTAGAGCGAAGCAGACAAGGGCGACAACGGTGTGAACATCAAGCGCCAGAGCACAAAGCCAGGGAATCCCACCAAGAACCCCGCCCACATGACCCAGGCATTGTTTTCATGCCAGCCAGCCAAAATTAACAAGATTTCGGCAAAGATCACCGAGTAAGCGGAGTACACCAAGAACAGACGCGAAAGTGCTTGGGCAAAGAGAATAGGTGCCAGCTTGGCTGGAATTCCTAACTGCATCTCATCGCCCCCGTTGAAGAATGTGGTCTAACTCAGGCCAGTCTTCCCTATATGGAGAGTTTGAGTGTCTTCGCCGAGGCGGCAAATGACTTCTTTGCCACGGCAGAGTTATCAGAGAGGCGAGTACCAAAGCTTGGAATCATCTTCTTGATCTCAGGCTCCCAGCCAGCAAACTCGGTGGGGAAGCATCGCTTAAGAACATCGAGCATGACGGGAACAGAAACCGAAGCACCAGGTGAAGCACCCAGAAGACCAGCGATGGAGCCGTCAGCCGCCGCAATGACCTCAGTTCCGAACTGAAGAACACCGACCTTCTTAGGATCTTTCTTCATCACCTGAACGCGCTGACCGGCTGTAATGAGTTCCCAGTCTTCGTGCTGAGCATCAGGGAAGAATTCACGCAAAGCGTCGAGCTTCTTCTGTGGGCTGGCCACAACTTCACCGATCAAGTACTTCAGCAGATCTAGGTTGGTGGCTCCCACAGCAAGCATCGGCATGATGTTGTTCACGCGGATAGAGCCGGGAAGGTCAAACCAGGAACCTGCCTTGAGGAACTTGGGTGTGAAACCAGCAAAGGGACCAAACAAGAGTGACTTCTCGCCATCAACAACACGAGTGTCGAGGTGAGGAACAGACATGGGAGGTGCTCCCACGGAAGCCTTGCCATAGACCTTGGCCTGGTGGCGAGCCACGAGTGCAGGGTTAGAGGTGCGGAGGAACTGACCTGAGATGGGGAATCCACCGAAGCCCTTAGCTTCCTTAATGCCTGCGCTCTGCAGCAGCGACAGTGCGCCACCACCGGCACCGACAAAGACAAACTTCGCAGTGATGGTGTGTGGGGTGTTGCCGACCGAGTCACGAAGGTTGAGCTTCCAGTGACCGTTGTGTAACTTCTTGAGCCCGGTGACCTGGGTTCCAATGCGCAGCTTGCCACCGTTACTGGTGACGTAGTTGAGCAACTGCTGGGTCAAAGATCCGTAGTCCACGTCAGTACCGGCAGTAATGCGGGTTGCTGCGATGGGCTCGTTGCCGGTGCGACCATCCATGAGCAAGGGAGTCCACTTGGCAATGACCTTGGGGTCTTCGGAGTACTCCATGCCGGCGAACAGTGGCTCATCCTTGAGCACAGCGAAACGCTTGCGCAGGTATTCCACGTTGGCCTCGCCCCAGACGAAAGTCATGTGTGGGGTGGAATTGATAAAGCTGGTGGGAGCATCGAGCATCTTGGCTGCAACCATGTATGCCCAGAACTGAAGCGAAACCTGGAACTGCTCGTTGATAGCAACTGCCTTAGAAGCTTCGACGGAACCGTCAGCTGCTTCGGGCATGTAGTTCAGTTCACACAGACCTGCGTGACCCGTACCTGCGTTGTTCCAGGGGTTCGAGCTTTCCTGAGCGACCTCACCAAGGCGTTCATAAACCTGGATGCTCCAGTCGGGTTGCAATTGCTTAATCAAAGCGCCGAGAGTCGCGCTCATGATTCCGCCACCAATCAGGGCAACATCAACCGTCTTTGCATTCACATCCGCCAGTTTACGCGTGAAGTGCCTCCACTACTGCTGTCCTCATTCCCACCTACCGGGAGCAATGAGGAAGGCCACCAGGAACACATCCTGATGGCCTTCGACAAAGGAACGAATTACTTAGGCGCGGTCAGCTGCAATCAGCTCAGCGATCTGCACTGCATTGAGGGCAGCACCCTTGCGCAGGTTGTCGTTGCTGACGAACAGAGCCAGTCCACGGCCGCCATCAACGGTCTCGTCGCTGCGAATACGACCAACGAAACTGGGGTCAGCACCGGCGGCCTGGAGAGGCGTGGGAACATCTTCCAGCTGAACTCCAGGAGCGTTTGCGAGCAGTTCGCGAGCGCGCTCAGGAGAGATTGCCTTGCCGAATTCAGCATTGATGGACAGTGAGTGACCGGTGAACACAGGAACGCGAACACAGAGACCTGAAACCAAGAGACCTGGGATTTCGAGAATCTTGCGGCTCTCGTTGCGCAGCTTCTTCTCTTCATCAGTTTCGTTAAGACCATCTTCCACAATCGAACCTGCAAGAGGAACAACGTCGAAGGCAATGGTCTTCACATACTTCACCGGTGCGGGGAAGTTAACTGCTGACCCGTTGTGAACGAGATCTTCAATGTTTCCTTGATCAACGGCGGCACGAATCTGGTTAGCAAGTTCTTCAGCACCAGCAAGACCAGAACCAGACACTGCCTGGAAGGTGGTCACGGCCATGCGCTCAAGACCAGCCTCAGCGTGGAGAACCTTGAGTGC
>NZ_CAKZII010000165.1 GCF_936931525.1 uncultured Aurantimicrobium sp. | reverse complement strand
TCGCTGTAGTTGATGAAGACCGTCACGTCGCCATTGCGGAAACCAAGGACGTTCTTCGGAGTTCCCTCAATCCACTCGAGGTTTCCTTCACCCAGCGCACGATCCTTACGGATCGCCAGCGCTGAGGTGTAGAGGGAAAGTGTGGAGGCGGGGTCTCCTTCTTGGAGGTCTCGGGCATAGTCGCGATAGATCTCTGGTTGAGGCAACCAGGGCTCGCCAGTTGGGCCAAAGCCAAAGTTCGTGGCGCTTGCTTCCCACGGAATGGGCACGCGACATCCGTCGCGTCCGTAGGACTGACCTGCAGTGCGGAAGAAAGTAGGGTCTTGACGTTTGTCATCGGGGATATCAATGGAATCGGGCAGCCCGAGTTCCTCGCCCTGATACATATACGTCACACCGGGAAGTGCCAGCATCATCGCTGATGCTGCTCGGCTTCGAGCTAAGCCAAGCAAACGGTCCGGCTTTGGTTCGGTCAACGGCCCAATGCCCGTAATGCGGTCAGCAGTCTTGGCATTGGGATCCAGGGCAAGACGCGTTGCGTGGCGGATCTGGTCGTGATTGGAGAGCACCCACGTACTCGGTGCACCAACGGCGTGGAATGCTGAGATGGAGTCCTTGATTACCTGGCGCATCTGTTCACCGTTCCATCGTGTGACGAGGAAGGGGAAGTTGAAGGCTTGTTGCATTTCATCTGGGCGAACCCACTTCGCCATCTTGGTCAGAGGTTCGACGAATGCTTCAGCACAAAGGATCTGCTCACCTGGGTATTCCTCCAGCAGAGCGTGCCACTCACGGTAAATTTCGTGCACACCATCGTGACCAAAGTAGGGGTTCTCTGGACGGATCTCGGCAGGGGTGTTCCAGTACTCTTCGTCGCGGCGGAAGTCAGGAAGGCCTGGTTCCTTGGAGAGACCGTGAGCCACGTCCACGCGGAAACCATCTACGCCGCGGTCAAGCCAGAAGCGCAGAATCTCGAGGAAGCGGTCACGAACCCAGCGGTTGGTCCAGTCAAAGTCAGGCTGGCTGGAGTCGAAGAGATGCAGGTACCACTGGCCGGGGGTGCCATCGGGGTTCGTGGTTCGGGTCCACGCGGGTCCGCCAAAGACGGACTCCCAGTTATTTGGTGGAAGTTCACCGTTGTTGCCTTTGCCCTCACGGAACATAAAGCGTGCACGCTCGTCGCTGCCTTCACCAGCAGCGAGAGCTTCCACAAACCAGGGGTGTTCAGATGAGCAGTGGTTGGGAACCAAGTCCACGATGACTTTCAAGCCCAGGCTGTGCGCTGTGGACTTCATTGCATCAAAGTCTGCGAGCGTGCCAAAGAGGGGGTCCACGTCGCAGTAGTTAGCCACGTCGTAACCGCCATCCTTCTGAGGGCTCGTCATGAAGGGGGAGAGCCAGATAGCGTCCACACCCAGTTCTTTGAGCTTGGGCAAGCGCGAGGTAATGCCTGCCAGGTCCCCCATACCGTCACCGTTCGCATCCGCGAAAGATCGAGGGTAAATCTGGTAAATAACGGAGGAACGCCACCACTCTTTTATCGCCATGGAGCAAGTTTAGGCAGTGCACGTAGTCTGCAAAATAGCTGGCCGGTATGTCTCCAGACGCCCTGTGTTTTTAGCATGCGCTCAGAGGTGATAATCTCTTACGGTGCCAATTTTCGAGGGAAACCTCGAAGGTATGGATACGCCCCGATAGCTCAGTGGTAGAGCACTTCCATGGTAAGGAAGGGGTCGCGAGTTCAATCCTCGCTCGGGGCCCGATCATTCTTCGACTGCTGCAGGGTAACCTGCCTCACCGGCGGATGTTCGTGGCTGGGTAGCTCAGCTGGTTAGAGCGCACGACTCATAATCGTGAGGTCGCGGGATCGAGCCCCGCTCCAGCTACGCCGTCAAAACCCCCTCTTTTTGAGGGGGTTTTGTTTTTCCGCTCCCGGAACCTTTCTCTGTCGAGATGGCCAGCTTCTCACTACGCTGTGGTTATGAAGGAGATTCTTTTCCGCGACTATGTCGCCTCTGACCTCGACGCCCTCATGGTGTTGTGGAACCAAGTAGTTGATGCTGGTTCCCAGCCTGTTTATTCACTCAGTGAAGTAGTCGCATCGTGTGAAAAGGACGTCGCCGTCGTCGCGGTCTCCGCCCAAGGCGAAGTAGTTGCTGTCGCGGTTGCTCGTGCTGCCCACGACCAGGGATGGATTGTGTTCTTTGCAACACACGTTGACCACAGAAAGCAAGGCATCGGAGATCGACTTCTTGCTGCAGTAGAACAGCGACTTGCTCCCCAGGGACTCACTCGAATCTCAATCCTTGTGCCCGACGACCAGCTCAACGTGGGAGTACTCACTCGTGCTGGCTTCAAGGACAAGAAGCACCTGCGCTACTTCGAACGAGAGATCCCTGTTCGTGGGAAAGAGATGGCCACTCTGCGAGAGCTCGGCGGCCGCATTCTTTCCCGCGATCTCTGGGGAGGCATCGCCGGAATGGTCGAAGAGAAAGACCTCCTGGAACGTCGCCTCGTGCTTCCACTCTCCAACACCTCCATGGCTGAGCAGTTTGGTGTGGAAGCACCACGAGCCATTGTGTTGTTTGGTCCTCCCGGAACGGGAAAGACCACGTTTGCCAAAGCAATCGCCTCGCGTTTGGAATGGCCGTTTGTGGAGGTGTTCCCTTCACGTTTGGCCGGAAGCCCAGAAGGTCTTGCCGGAGGACTGAGAGAGATCTTCGAGAAAATCAGCGAGCTCGATAACGCTGTGGTCTTCATTGACGAGGTGGAAGAGATTGCTTCTCAGCGCGGTGGTGAACCACCTTCGCCCACACAGGGTGTGACAAACGAATTGCTCAAGCTCATCCCGGCGTTCCGTGAACGCCCAGGAAAGCTCTTGATCTGTGCCACGAACTTCATTCGTGCACTCGATGACGCTTTCCTGCGTCACGGACGTTTCGACTACGTGATTCCTATTGGCTTGCCCGACGCGGAAGCTCGCAGGTCTATCTGGGAGAAGTTCATTCCAGAGTCTGCTGGTGAGCTCGATCTATCAACCTTGGTCGAACACAGCAGTGGATTCTCCCCGGCAGATATTGAGTTTGCCGCCCGTCAGGCTTCACAGATGGCCTTCGAGAAAGCGATGCAGGGTGGCAAGCACACGGGTCCCGCTATGAGCGACTACCTCGACTCCATCGCCTCGACCAAGACAACTGTCTCGGCCGAGGTCGCTGAAGCGTTCAGGCAAGATATCGAGAACTTGTCTCGAACCTAAGAGTTCTTAGCTGACAAACAGGGGCACAAGTGCACCTGAGAAGACCTGCCAAGCCAGGACGCTCTTGGCGACCAAGCTCAAGGTGATGTACGCACGCTCACCACGCAGGTAGCTCTTCCAGCCGCCAATTTGGCGATACTGCAGTACCTGGTTGATGGCAAAGGTGTTGAAGAACACGAAGAGTGAAATCACGATGCCATAAACAAAGCCAGGAACCTCGGCTGCACTGGTCGAGCCAGGCTGCAGGGTGTAGACGGCAATGATGATCCAGGGCACGATTCCGGTCATGGAGCCAAAGATGAAGGGCAGGAACTTCTTGTTTCCTGGCTTCTCATACTTCTCCTGCAGTGCACCGAACATGATCATGGATGCGTTCACCGCGAAGATGGCGAACAAGGCAGCGAAGTCAGTTGCACCGTTGAGCTGGGCAATCAACCAGATCATCACAGAGGAGCTCAGGGAGTACTCGGTCCAGCGGAAGTAGTTGTGGTTGAGCTTCAAGCCATTGGCATAGCGGGCGAAGACACCAGGCATGGAAATCAGGAAGTGGAAGAACGCGGACATAAAGAGGAATGCCACGACGCCTATGCCGAGGTTAATCTCAAACAGGGTGACCTGCTCGGTGGGGAGGTCCACACCGGGAGGGCCTGTCATGTAGTCAACGGTGACGGGGAACATGACCTGAGAACTCAACTTGGTCAAGATAAAGAGGAAGGCCAGGCCTTGGAGCAGGTGGATGGAACCCGCCACGATGTTGTAAACCCGAAGGCGTTTGATCTGTTCGTCTTCAGAGCGAATCTTGCGGGCCATCAGGACACCATTTCTTTCAGTGAAGGAGGCGGACAATTAATGGTCCGCTTGTGAACAGTGTGACTGAGAAAACAAGAAAAACCTAGGGCATCGCCATCTGAAAGTACTGGGGGCGAGAAAGAGTGATGGTTTAGCTGAGGTAAATCTTTCGCACACTCTGGTTCACGGTCCAGATTGTTTCTTCACCTTCGTGAAGTTCAAAGACCGCGCCGGGTTTGAGCTCCTGGTGAACGGTGGTTGAGTCAATCGTGCGCTGCACAGAGCCAGCCCCACTGAGAATGATGCAGACCTCGTCCGCCTCAACATCGCTCATGACGCCAGGGGACATTTCCCACACGCCCACTTCTTTGCCTGCCCAGATACCCAGCTCAACAAAGCCGGTTGTGGGCTCGCCACTGAGTCTCTGCTCTTCTGGGACAGGCTCCATGACCAGATCAGCGGAGGATGCGTCGAAGAAAAAGTTGGTAGCCCAGAAATCATTCGCCATTAGGAATCAAAACCTAATCCGACTGCATCGAGTGTCTTCAAAAACAGCCCTCGTTTTCCGTCGTTGTGGTCTGCCCGATCTAAAGCAAAGCGGGTGACTTGAACAGACGGGTAGGTGAACGGCTCTGGCGGGAAGGGCAATGGCATCTTGCGCACCATTTCCAGGCGTGTGCGCTCGGTGTCTAAGCCAGTCAGTTGGTCCAGCATCACGTTGGCAGCAAAACGAGTTGCAGCAACGCCCAGCCCCGTAAAGCCAGCCGCATAGGAGACTCGTCCTTGGTGGGCAGTGGCAAAGAAAGCACTGAATCTGCTGCTGGTGTCGATTACTCCAGCCCAGCGGTGAGTGAATTGCACACCCTCGAGCTGGGGGAAGGTGGTGAAGAAGTGGCTTGCGAGTTTACGGAAGCTCTCTGGGCGATCGTCATACGCAGAACGGATCTTCCCCCCGTAGTGATAGATCGCGTCATAGCCACCAAAGAGAATGCGGTTATCTGCAGAGAGTCGGTAGTAGTGGAACTGGTTCGCACAGTCCGCAATACCTTCACGGCCATTCCAGCCGATGCTCTTCATCTGTGCAGTGCTCAACGGCTCGGTCATCAGCACATAGTCATAGACCGGAACGGTGTGGAGCTGGTAGCGCTTGAGTAAAGACGGGAAGGCATTCGTGGCAAGCGCTACGCGTGACGCACGAACGCTACCTTTCTTCGTTGCCACGGTCACCGCATCTGAATCTGCATTCAGGTCAGTGACGGGTGAGTTTTCGAAAATCTCTACCCCTGCATCGAGGCAGGACTGCATCAGCTCATTAGCCAACTTGGCTGGGTGAACGAGAGCAGTATCTAATGGTTCAAATAACGCTGCTTGATAGGTGGGGGAAGAAACTTTCTTCTGGATCTCTTCTTTGCTCAAGAAGATGCCGCGCTCGCCGTCTGCTTCGTGCTCTAGATCCTTGGCTTGGTAGTCCTCGGTGGCAACAGCAAACGAGCCGTTGCGTTCGAAGTCGACCTTCCACTTCATCTTGGTGACCGTGGCCTGGATCTCATCCAGGTTGGCTAGGCCCATGGCATCAAGCTGGTCGTATTCATTGGGGAAGCGGGTGCGGCCGTTGCTTTCGCCGTGGGTCAAGGTTGCTTCGACGAAACCACCATTGCGACCAGAGGCAGCCCAGCCGCATGTTTTGGCTTCGAGCACGATGACGCGTTGTGATGAGTCACGTTGCTTCGCCAACAATGCGGTCCAGAGCCCGGTATACCCACCGCCGACAATAACCAGGTCAGCAGTGAGTGCTGCAGAGAGGGCAGGCAGGGCCTTTCCTCGGGGAGCATCGCTGGTCCAGAAGGGAGCCAGTTCAGTTTTTGCTAATGAATGTTCGACTACAGAGGCCGGTGCAGGGTTGCGTTCAAATACGGTTGAACCCATTGTTATCACTCCATTGAGGTACACCAAAGGTGTTGGATTACAGCATACGACGGCCCACTTGGGTCTTTCCTGGATATAGACCCAAACGTAACTATTCGGGATAGGTACGCTTATGTCATGACCTCTTACACCGTCGTTGAGAAGTCCATCGCTCAGCTGCGTGCAGATCTGGACGCGGGCATCATTACTAGCGTTGAGCTTGTTGCCGCCTACCTGGACCGCATCGCCTTCTATGACCGTCACGGCATCACGCTCAACGCTGTCCCTATTCTGAACCCAGATCTCTTTGCGGATGCTCGCGCATCAGACGAACGTCGTGCGCAGGGTAAGAGCCTCGGTTACCTCGACGGAATTCCCTACACCGCGAAAAACAGCTACAAGGTCAAGGGCCTGAGCGTTGCTTCTGGCTCACCTGCTTTCGCAGACCTCATCGCCACTGATGACGCCTTCACCATTGCGCAGTTGCGCAAGGGGGGCGCAGTTTTGATTGGCCTGACCAACATGCCTCCGATGGCCAACGGTGGCATGCAGCGCGGACTCTACGGTCGCGCCGAGAGTCCCTACAACGCAGACTTCCTGACCGCAGCCTTCGGCTCTGGTTCATCCAATGGTTCGGGCACTGCAACAGGTGCGAGCTTTGCTGCTTTTGGTTTGGGCGAAGAAACCTGGTCATCTGGTCGCGCACCTGCAAACAACAATGGCCTGTGTGCTTACACGCCTTCTCGTGGCGTGATCTCTACTCGAGGCAACTGGCCGCTTGTTCCCACGATGGACGTCGTGGTTCCACACACTCGCACGATGGAGGATATGTTTGCGGTCCTTGACCAGATTGTGGGAGACGACTGGGAAGTGCGCGGAGACTTCTGGCGCATGCAACCCTGGGTGAAGACCCCCAAGAGCTCAGAGCTTCGCCCTGCTTCCTATCCCGCCATTGCCAACCCACGTGCGCTCGAAGGCAAGCGCATTGCTATCCCTCGGATGTATATCAACAAGGCACCGGTGGACGTTGTCCTCGATGACATTGATGTCATCGAGACCCGCGACTCAGTTGTTGAACTTTGGCACCAGGCCAAGGCGGACCTCGAAGCACTCGGTGCTGAGGTTGTGGAGACAGACTTCCCGGTGGTGACCAACTACGAAAGCAGTGGACCAGGAGCCAAGAACCTCAAGGCACGAGGGTTGGTGCCCGAACACTTTGCTGAGCACGAGCTCTGGGAGCTCTCCATGTTTGGCTGGCATGATTTCTTGGCTGCCAATAACGACCCCAAGCTCAATGCGTTGGCCCAGGTTGACCCTGACAAGATCTTCCCTGTTCCCACCGGTTCAGTTCCTGGACGTTATGACGATCACCTGCATCGCTTTGCTCCTGAGGATGTTCCCCTGGAGGAGTACGTCGCTCGTGCCAAGCGAGATGGTGTCCCAGCACTCGTTGATATCCCTGACATGGCTGAGGGAATTCCTGGTCTTGAGAAAGCACGCAAGCTGGATCTCGAAGATTGGATGGATGAGCTCGGCCTTGACGCTGTTGTCTTCCCCGCTTCGGCAGATGTGGGGCCAGCAGATGCTGATGTGAACGACGCTGCTGCAGATTTAGCGTGGCGCAACGGAACATGGGTTGCTAACGGCAACCTGGTTCCCCGCCACCTCGGCATCCCCACTGTTACTGCCCCCATGGGCATCATGAGTGACATTGGAATGCCCACTGGTCTGACCTTTGCCGGTCGTGGTTATGACGACAGCAACCTTCTTGCCTATGCATGGGCGTTTGATCACCACCGCAACCACCGCATTGCTGCACCCCGCACGCCAGAGCTCGCTGCAACGCAATGGGACTCACGAGATGCAGGCCAAAGTGACGGAGCACCCACGCTCAAGGTGGCGGCTTCCGCTGGTGAAGTGGTCAACGGAATGGTTCCCATTCGCGTTGAACTCACTACGGATGCCGCTGATATTTCAGTCAGCGTGAACGGTGTTCAGATCAAGGGCGACGTGACCGACTCAGGTTATGTCGTAGAGACTGAAGTCCCAGAGACAGAGCACGCTCGACTTCACAGCGAATGGCGTGGAGGCTATGGCTCGGTGATTATTGCCTTGGCAAAGAACGGTGACCAGGTAGTGGGTCACTACGACGTCGTGGGTGGCGTGGCCTAAGCCAGCGAGTCTCTCCAGGCTGAATGCAGGCTGGCAAACTTGCCCGTGCCTGCAATGAGTTCTTCTGGTGTGCCGTCCTCGATGATCTCGCCATGCTCCATCACCAGCACACGGTCAGCGATGGACACCGTCGAGAGACGGTGAGCAATGATGATCGCGGTGCGATCAGCAAGCAGGGTCTGCAAGCCCTTTTGAACCAAACGCTCACTTGGGATATCCAATGATGCGGTGGCCTCGTCCAAGATGAGCACGGTGGGGTCTGCAATAAATGCACGTGCAAAGGAGAGCAGTTGGCGCTGTCCTGCGGACAAGCGACCACCGCGCTTGTTCACGTCGGTCTCATAGCCTTCAGGCAAGCGCATAATGAAGTCGTGAGCGCCCACAGCTTTAGCTGAGGCTTCAATCTCTTCTTGTGTTGCTCCAGGCTTTCCGAGGCCAATGTTGTCGGAGACCGAACCAGAGAACAGGTAGGACTCCTGGGTCACCATCACGATGGCACGGCGCAGGTCAGTGTTCGCGAGGTCGCGCAGGTTGATGTCGTCGAGACTGACGGTTCCCTTGCTGGGGTCATAGAAACGTGCCACGAGTTTGGCCAGGGTGGACTTCCCAGCGCCGGTGGTTCCCACCAGAGCGATGGTCTGTCCAGCTGGGATATGGAGATCAAGCTTGGGCAAGACGATGGTCTCGTCGTTATAGCCAAAGCGCACATGATTGAAGTCGAGCTTGCCGTGAGGGTGGACCAAAGGAGTCGGGTTGAGCGGCTCCACAACAGTGGCCTTCTCCTCGAGCATGCCCGAGACCTTCTCTAGCGCAGAGGATGCGTTCTGGAAGGAGTTATAGAACATGGCAAGTTCTTCCATGGGTTCAAAGAACCTGCGGGTGTAGAGCACAGCTGCGAGGAGAACGCCGACTTCCATGGCGCCGTTGGCAACGCGGAAAGATCCCAGGATCAACACTGCTGCCAGGGTGAAGACACCAATGACTTTGAGGCCTGGGTCATAAGTTCCAAAGAGACGAATGACCTTGCGGTTCGCTTCGCGGTAGTCATCCACGGCGAGGGCGTAGCTCTTCTCGTTGCGCTCTTCGCGGCGGAATGCCTTCACGGCACGAATGCCGGTCATGGTTTCCACGAACTGCACAATCAAGCGAGCAGAGAAGGTGCGAGCTTCACGGAACTGCTTCTTGGAGGTGTTGGAGAACCACCGAGTGAGGAAGAAGGCAGGGATCAAGGCAATCACGAGTGGCAGTGCGCTGGAAGGATCCAGCGCTATTAAGGCGCCAGCAGTAAAAGTCATGAGCAAGATCCCGCGGAACAGGTTGCTGATTCCACCATCGAGCAATTCACGCAAGGTTTCGATGTCACTGGTCTGACGGGCAATGACACGGCCTGAGGTGTAGTTCTCGTGGAAGCTCATGCTGAGGTTTTGGGTGTGCTGGAAGACACGTTCACGCAGGTCAATCAGAACCGTCTGGCTCAGCACAGCAGAGGAGCGCATGTAGACAGCCATCATGGTCGAGCTCACAATCGCGGTGAGCACATACGCACTCACAATCAATTGCGCAGGCAGCCAGTTATGGTTCTGCACAACCTGAGACAGGCCTTGGTCAATACCCAGTGCCAATAGGGTGGGGCCGGCAACCTGGGCAGCAGTGCTCACCACGACCACCAACAACGTCCAATACAGGCGCACCCGAACTGGGTGCAACAGGGATCTCAGCAAGGAAAGCGAGCGCTGGCGCAGACGCTTTCCTTCCTGCTTAGTGAAGTCGGAACGCTCTTCACCTGTCACTCCGCGAACTCCAGCTATCGTCATCGCTTTTCCTCCTCGAGGGAAGCAATCACGTTGCGGTATTCAGGGCAGCGCTTGAGAAGCTCAGCGTGTGTGCCGACATCCAGGAT
>NZ_CAKZII010000164.1 GCF_936931525.1 uncultured Aurantimicrobium sp. | reverse complement strand
GCATTCCCGCGTTTGAACATGCTTTCTTTCTGGTTCTACTTCTTCGGTGCATTGATTACTGTTGGTGGATTCCTCACCCCTCAGGGCGCAGCAAGCTTCGGTTGGTTTGCCTATGCTCCTCTTTCGACGTCGACGTTCTCACCTGGCATCGGTTCAAACATGTGGGTAATGGGTCTTGCTCTTGGTGGTTTTGCAACAATCATGGGTTCGGTGAACTTCATCACCACCATCATCACCATGCGTGCTCCTGGTATGACAATGTTCCGTATGTCGATTTTCTCGTGGAACATTCTTGTGACCTCGATCTTGGCCATTCTCGTGTTCCCCGTTCTTGCAGTAGCACTCTTCGGTCTAGCTGCTGACCGCATCTTCGGCGCACACGTCTACGACGCTGCTACTGGCGGAGCAATTCTCTGGCAGCACATGTTCTGGTTCTTCGGTCACCCAGAGGTTTATATCCTTGCCCTCCCGTTCTTTGGTGTGGTTTCGGAAATTATTCCTGTATTCAGCCGCAAGCCCATCTTTGGTTACAAGACATTGGTTTACGCAACCATCTCGATTGGTGCACTTTCAATGACTGTGTGGGCACACCACATGTACGTCACGGGCTCTGTACTTCTGCCATTCTTCGCGCTGCTGACAATGCTTATTGCAGTGCCAACCGGTGTGAAGATTTTCAACTGGATCGGAACAATCTTCCGTGGTTCTGTAACTTTCGAAACTCCAATGATGTTTGCCCTGGCGTTTGTTTTCAACTTCGTCTTCGGTGGTCTGACCGGAATCATCCTGGCCTCGCCAGTTCTTGACTTCCACATGTCTGACTCGTACTTCATCGTGGCTCACTTCCACTACGTCATTGTTGGTGCTTTGATCTTTGCAATGTTTGGTGGTTTCTACTTCTGGTGGCCTAAGTGGACCGGAAAGATGCTCAACGAGCGTTTGGGTATGTGGCACTTCTGGTTGTTCTTCATCAGTTTCCACATGACCTTCCTTGTTCAGCACTGGCTAGGTGTTGTGGGCATGCCACGTCGTTACGCAACCTACTTGCCTGAAGATGGGTTCACCTGGATGAACCAGCTCTCCACTATTGGTGCATTCTTGATGGCAGTTTCATTGCTTCCATTCGTTTTGAATGTGTACCTCACCGCACGTTACGGCGCAAAAGTCACGGTCAACGACCCATGGGGTTACGGACGTTCACTCGAGTGGGCGACAGCTTGTCCTACGCCTCGACACAACTTCACTTCGATCCCACGTATCCGCAGCGAGTCTCCTGCGTTCGACATGAACCACCCGGAGCTTGCTCCTAGTGGTTACACCAGTCAGCCTGCACTCGCCGGAAAGGTAAAGGCCTAACAACAATGAAAAATAATATTGTTATCCTTTTAGTTCTAGGTGCGTATTTCCTCCTGTCAGGTGTCGCCTACATTGTCTGGAATCACCTGGCAGGTAATGAGTTCGAAGCGACTGGTTCGCTTGGTCTCTTGCTATCTGCTGTTCTTGCAGCATTCATTGCTTTCTTCTTGAATATGGTGAACCGCTCTCAAGGTGGAATTCTCCTCCCTGAGGACATGCCAACAGCAGATATCGATGATGCAGATCCCAACATCGGACATTTTGCCCCATGGAGCTGGTGGCCATTAGTGCTTGGCTTCTCTGTTGGTCTTGCATTCCTCGGGCTAGCCGTTGGTTTCTGGATTATCTTCCTGGCTATTCCATTTGTCCTAGTGGCAATCACTGGATGGACCTACGAGTACTACCGCGGGAACTTCGGTCACTAGATCGTAATCTTCATGGAAAGGCCTCAGATTCGCTTCTGAGGCCTTTTCTTTATGCAGATGGGTAACCTTCATATGACAGAGAAACTTGATTTCAAGAAGTATTTGAAGAGCTTCTATGCGCCAAAGAATACAAACTTTGAGTTGGTAGAGCTTCCTCCTCTTCGGTATCTCGCTCTGGACGGATCGGGTTCACCTGAAAGTGACGAATTTAGCTTGGCAATCCAAGCGTTGTATTCCACTGCCTACCCGCTCAAATTCATCTCTAAAGCGGCAACTGGAAAAGATTATGTAATCCCTCCGCTAGAAGCTTTGTGGTGGGCCGAGGATTATTCTGTATTCACCGAAAACACAAGAACTTCCTGGAAGTGGACATTACTTTCCATAATTCCGGAGTGGGTTACCGAGGAGCATTTCAACGCTGCCTTGGCCAAAGCCCTCGCTAAAGGCAGTGATTGTGCAGCAAGCATAGAGTTGAGATTAATTACTGAGGGGCTTTCTTATCAAGCACTCTACACAGGCCCCTTCTCTGGGGAAGGTGCTGTGCTATCCACTTTGCACGATGTCGTGATGCCAGAGAACGGCTATACCTTCAATGGCCTTCACCATGAGATATATCTCAGTGATTTGCGCAGAACAGCTCCTGACAAGCTCAAAACTATTTTGAGGCAGCCAGTAAAACCCTTTTAGCTATAGATATGAAGAAAGCCCCTCCGAAGAGGGGCTTTCTGTCTGTGTGTTTAGTGGTGAGCGTGCTCGAGAGCTTGCTTGTATTCTTCCTGCGAAACAGGAGCAATACGGTCCTCGAAGAAGAAGCGAGACATAGAAGCTCGCATTCGCATGCCACCAGTGATCTTTCCCTGTGGGTTAGGTCGAAGCATGATGGGAGCATTGTCGTTGTAGGAGACAAGCTGCCAACGGTCATATGCGTCAAGCTGCTGGTGCACCTCGGTGTACTCGCCACCGGGAAGACGAACCACGCGACCTGTTTCGAAACCGTGAAGGAGAATCTCACGATCCTTCTTTTGAAGAGCCAGAGCAATTCGCTTTGCGGTCATGAAGGCGACAATGGGTGCAACAATCAGCATGATCTGCAGAGTGTTGATAACACCTTCCATTGTTACCTTGAAGTGCGTAGCAATGATGTCCGAGGAAGCTGCTGCCCAGAGGACTGCGTAGAAGGTAACACCAGCAGCACCGATTGCGGTACGTACAGGTGCGTTACGTGGGCGGTCAAGCAGGTGGTGTTCACGCTTGTCGCCAGTAACCCAAGCTTCTACAAAGGGGTAGGCAAATGCTGCTGCGAGGAAAACAACGAGGAGCAGAACAGGAATGATGATGTTCCACGACCAGGTGTAGCCGAACCAGTAGGTCTCGAGGTGTGGTGGAACCAGACGGAGCGCACCATCAGCAAAACCGATGTACCAGTCAGGCTGTGTACCTGCAGACACAGGGGAGGGGTCGTATGGACCGTAGTTCCAAATCGGGTTGATGGTTACTGTTGCACCGATAAGTGCTACAACACCGAATACCAGGAAGAAGAATCCACCAGCCTTTGCTGCGTAAACAGGAAGGATGGGGAAACCGACTACGTTCTCTTCTGTCTTTCCGGGGCCAGGGTACTGAGTGTGCTTGTGAATGATGACGAACATCAAGTGAAGCACGATGAAAATCAGAACAAAGGCAGGAAGAAGAAGAATGTGCAGTGAGTACAAACGGCCCACAATGTCGGATCCTGGGAACTCTCCACCGAAGAGGAGGAACGTAATCCATGTACCAACTACAGGAAGACCAAGAACCATTCCGTCAATGATTCGCAGACCGTTGCCGGAAAGAAGATCATCGGGAAGTGAGTAACCGGTAAAACCTTCAGCCATTGCGAGAACGAACAGGACGAAACCAATTGACCAGTTCAATTCGCGAGGCTTACGGAACGCGCCAGTGAAGAAGACGCGGAGCATGTGAAGACCGATGCTCGCTACGAAGAGAAGAGCGGCCCAGTGGTGAATCTGTCGCATGAGCAAACCACCGCGGATATCAAAAGAAATATCCAAGGTAGAAGCCATAGCTGCAGACATTTCGATTCCCTTGAGGGGAACGTATGAGCCTTCGTAGTGCACAGGTGTCATAGACGCCTGGAAGAAGAAGGTAAGGAAGCTACCAGTAAGCAGGATGATGACAAAGCTGTACAGAGCTACTTCACCAAGAAGGAACGACCAGTGGTCTGGGAAGACTTTGCGTCCGAATTCCTTAACGGCACCAGAGATGCTGGTGCGTTCGTCGAGGTAGTTCGAGAACTTTCCTACGACACCACTTTGTGCGGGTGCAGTTACGTTACTCAATTAGCACGCTCCCAGAAGCTAGGTCCTACAGGTTCGGTGAAATCGCTTGTCGCAACGAGGTAACCCTCGGCGTCTACAGTGATGGGAAGTTGAGGCAATGGACGTGCAGCTGGACCGAAGATCACTGCACATTCATTTGAAATATCAAACTGCGACTGGTGGCAGGGGCACAGAAGGTGGTGTGTCTGCTGTTCGTAGAGAGCAACAGGGCAACCAACGTGAGTACAAATCTTGGAGTAAGCGACGATGCCCTCGTAAGACCAGCTTTCGCGTTCTTTGCTCGTCCAGTTGAGGTCTTCCTTCTTGAGGCGAACAAGAAGAACAGCTGCCTTTGCTTTCGCATCCAGCATTTCGTGCTCAGGAAGATCAACGAGACCTTCAGGAATAACCTGGAATGCAGAACCGATGGTGAGTTCTGAAGCCTTGATAGGGGTTCCCTGAGGGTCGCGAGTCAGACGCATGCCCTTTTTCCAGAAGGTGTGCTTGAGCTCGTTGTTTGGGTCAACATCCATTGGCGCAAGACCGCGGAAGAGCGCAATAGCTGGAAGTGGGAAGGCAATAAGTGCACCAATCAGACCATTACGAATGAGGGTACGACGGCTGAAACCTGATTCCTCGTCCGATTCACGGAAGATTTCTACGGCACGAGCGCGAGTTTCTTCTGTTCCGCGAACGGGGTGACGGTGGTCAACAGCTTCTTTGTCGGCCATGAGTGCCTTGCCCCAGTGGACAGCAGCAATACCAATAGCAAGAAGAGAGAATGCGATTCCGAGACCCAGGTACAGGGTGTTCATACGAACTGAGTGAACATTCTCAGGCTCGATGGGGAAGAACATGTATGCGTAGACAGCGAAAACGCTGGCTGCGATCGACAAGTAGAAGAGGACGTAGACCGTGCGCTCTGCACGCTTGGCTGCCTTGGGGTCAAGGTCGGTAACGCGTGGTCGGTGTGGGGGCAAACCAGGGTTCGCGAAAGCATCTGGCGCTACAACACCAGTACCAGTTGCTTCTGCGTTGTTCGCAGGAACGATATCGGCTTTGCCACTCTCGTTCTTAGCCATGTTTCTCCTCTAGATTCTTTCTAAACTCGTCGTGAAAGTCTTAGTTGGACTTCGCAGTGACCCATACGGTGAGGGCAACAATGGCACCCAGACCGAATATCCACAGGAAGAGACCTTCTGAAACGGGACCCAGGTTACTCAGTTCAAGTCCACCAGCAGATGGGTTCTCCTGAATGTAGGTCAGGTAAGAGATGATGTCTTTCTTCTCTTCAGGGGTGAGGTTCAAGTCGTTGAACACTGGCATGTTTTGTGGGCCAGTGAGCATTGCTTCGTAAACGTGAACTGCAGCTACACCCTTGAGCTCAGGAGCGTACTTACCTTCGGTAAGTGCGCCACCAGCACCTGCAACGTTGTGGCACATTGCGCAGTTGATACGGAACAGCTCGCCACCGTTGGAAACGTTGCCGCCTTCGAGCTGAGACTGTGAAGGAATTGCTGGGCCTGGAGCCAAGGAAGCTACGTAAGCGGCGAGAGCCTTGGTCTGCTCATCAGTGAACTGAACAGGCTTCTGTTCAGCCTGAGGACCGGACATCTGCATAGGCATACGTCCGGTACCAACCTGGAAGTCAACAGCAGCCGACCCAACGCCAATCAAGCTGGGACCGTTTTCGGTGCCCTGTGCTTGCTGACCGTGACAGGTTGAGCAGTTCGCTGCAAAAAGCTTTTGACCTTCGTCAATCACAGCGGGGGAGCTGAGATCGACTGAAGCAGTTGCTGAAGCAGAGCTAAATGCTGCATATGCTCCACCTGTTGCAACAAGGCCGATCAGGATGAGTGCAACAGATGCCAATGGACCACGACGGCCGTTACGACGAGCTGCCTTCGATTCAGACATGTTCTTACGCATGAAGTTCAATACCGTCCGTTAGTTATCTGAGTACGTAGATGATGAGGAAGAGGCCAATCCAGACCACGTCCACGAAGTGCCAGTAGTAGGAAACGACGATTGCGCTTGTGGCTTCCTTGTGACCAAAGTTCTTGACAGCGTATGCGCGTCCAATAACTAGAAGGAATGCGATCAATCCGCCAGTTACGTGGAGACCGTGGAAGCCTGTGGTGAGGTAGAACGCCGTTCCGTAAGCATTTCCGTTGAACGTAATTCCTTCGCTGACCAACATGGCGTATTCGTAAACCTGACCGGTAACGAAGATGGCTCCAAGTACGTAAGTGAGGAAGAACCACTCAACCATTCCCCACTGGGAAGGCTTCCAACCAGTTGCGCGAGACTGCAAACGCTCTGCCGCAAACACACCAAACTGAGCAGTCACAGAGGACGAAACCAGGATGATTGTGTTAGTCAACGAGAACGGGAAGTTCAGCAATGAAGCATCTTCTGCCCATAGTTCTGGGGATGCGGCGCGCAAAGTGAAGTAAATCGCAAAGAGGCCCGCGAAGAACATGACTTCGCTTCCGAGCCAAACGATAGTTCCGACCGCAACAGGGTTGGGTCGACTCACAGAAGACGATAAGGGGGCTGGTGTAATAGTGGCTGCTGTCACCCTTCCATTATGCCGGAATTCATATTCCTCATGGGTGCAATCGACTCTCGCCACGCTGTACAAGTAGCCTGTTACCTATGGCTGAAAACATCTCCTGGGCTCATTTGCTCAATGCTCTTCTCAATGGCACTGATTTGACCATTTCAGAAGCTGAATGGGCAATGAACCAGATCATTACAGGTAATGCCACCAATGCCCAGATCGCTGGTTTCCTCATTGCTTTGCGCGCAAAGGGAGAAGCAGTACATGAAGTTGTGGGATTCAGAGATGCAGTTTTAGCTAATGCTCTGGAACTTCCCGTTCCCGCTATGGCGCTGGATATCGTGGGCACTGGGGGAGACCGCCACAACACGGTGAATATTTCCAGCACTGCAGCAATCGTTGCAGCAGCAGCCGGTATTCCTGTTGTAAAACATGGAAATAGAGCCGCCAGCAGTGCTTCTGGGTCTTCTGATGTACTTTCAGAACTCGGCATCAACCTCAACCTCTCCAATACAGAGGTCGCTGACGTTCTCGAAGAGACCGGAATCACTTTTGCTTACGCGGCAGCATTCCACCCAGGTTTTCGCCATGTAGCAGAAGCTCGTCGCGAACTAGGCGTTCCCACAATCTTCAATGTTCTTGGTCCTTTGTGTAACCCTGCCCGGCCTGAAGCTTCCGCGGTAGGTGTTGCTCAGCTAGATCGAGTTCCATTGATTACTGGCGTTTTCCGCACACGCGATGCGACAGCACTTGTTTTCCGTGGTGATGATGGTCTCGACGAACTAACGACAACTGGACACAGCCACATTTGGGAAGTTTCTCGTGGGCAAATCGTCGAACACGACCTAGATCCTTCTGACCTCGGCATTGCTCGAGCAAGTTTGGAAGATTTCCGCGGGGGTGAACCCTCCTACAACGCTCAGGTCCTCAAGGACACTCTCGCCGGTGAGCACGGAGCAGTTAGAGACATTGTTTTGCTCAATGCGGCTGCTGGGCTTGTTTCATATGACCTTGCCCAAGATTCCTCTCAGGTTCTTAGGCCCATTACCGAGCGACTATCTGAAAAGTTAGCCATCGCAGCAGAATCTATTGATTCTGGCAAAGCAACTCTTCAACTTGAAAAGTGGGTAGAGGCAACTCAGCGCTAAAGCTGGACTGAGTCCTCATCAATCCAGTTCAAGCTCTTCTCCACAGCCTTGTTCCAGACTCGGAGCAATTTGGCACGTTCTTCGTCGTCAATTTGTGGCAACCACCGTTTTTCTTCTTGCCAAAGTCCGCGAAGTTCATCGGTATTTGCCCAGAATCCAACTGCTAAACCTGCAGCATAAGCAGCTCCTAAAGCCGTAGTTTCCGCCACAACAGGTCGAATGACAGGTACGCCTAGAAGATCTGCTTGGAATTGCATCAAGAGTTCGTTGGCGATCATTCCACCGTCTACACGAACTTCTGTAAGTGCCACACCTGTATCGGCATTGGTGGCATCGAGAACTTCGCGGGTTTGAAAAGCAACAGCTTCAAGTGCAGCTCGCGCAATATGAGCCTTATTGACGAAACGGGTGAGACCAACGATGGCACCACGCGCATCGGGACGCCAATGCGGAGCAAAAAGACCGCTGAATGCTGGAACGAAATACGCTCCACCGTTGTCCGGAACAGACAGTGCAAGTGTCTCTACTTCACTGGCGGAAGAAATGATCCCTAGGTTGTCCCGTAGCCACTGAATCAATGATCCTGTTACAGCAATTGATCCTTCCAGGGCGTAATGAGCCTGGCCATCACCTAATTTGTAAGCAACAGTGGTGAGCAGCCCATTCTGTGAGTGAACAATCTCTTCACCAGTATTGAAAATCAGGAAGTTCCCTGTTCCATAAGTGTTTTTCGCTTCACCGCTCTCAAATGCTGCTTGGCCAAATGTGGCTGCTTGCTGGTCCCCAAGAATTCCCGATACTGGAACCCCAAGAAGTGGAGATACTGATGTCCCATAGATTTCTGACGAGGAGGCAATTGTGGGTAGGAGTTCTCGAGGAATCTGGAACGCATCAAGTAATTCCTCATCCCACGACAGAGTTTCGAGATTCATCAACAATGTTCTCGATGCGTTAGTCACGTCAGTGATGTGCTTACCGCCATTGATTCCACCGGTGAGATTCCAGAGCAACCACGTATCGATAGTGCCGAAAGCTAGCTCTCCAGTTTCGGCTCGTTCTCTCGCTCCTGGAACGTTGTTGAGAATCCACACAATCTTTGATGCTGCAAAATACGTCGCCAAGGGCAAGCCAGTTTTGTCCTTGAAGCGGTTCACATTTGGAACACTAAGACCTTGCTCAGCCACTTCATCGATGATGGACTGCGTTCTTGTGTCTTGCCAGACAATCGCGTTGTAAACAGGGATACCTGTCGACTTATCCCACATAACAGTGGTTTCACGTTGATTGGTGATACCTACGGCTGCAATATCCGCTGCGTCAAGACCGGCTTCTTTAAGCGCGAGCTCGATGACCTTGACAGTGTTGGTCCAAATTTCACGGGGATCGTGTTCAACCCAACCACTTTTAGGAAATATTTGAGTAGTTTCAAGCTGACCAGTTCCGCATTTGGATCCTGCATGGTCGAAAACAATCGCCCGAGTACTAGTTGTTCCGTTGTCTATGGCCAGAACGTATTGTGGCTTGCTCATGGCAGAAACCTATCAGCGCACAGCAGAGTCACGCGAAGGTCAGTCTTTGTTGAGTGGTTTTGCAGCTCCAGCAAAGTACACAGCACACGCAACAAAGAATGCCAGGAGGTAGAACATGTTGAGTAATCCCCAAGCCTGTCCTAGGAAGCCAAGAAGTGGGGGACCAACTAAGAAAGCGATGTAACCAAACGTAGTGACTGTCGCTACTCGCTGGGAAGAGTTTTCCCCGTCTGCAGCTGCTGAAATGAAGAGTGGGAAACCTAATGCCACTCCAGCACCCCAGAGTGCTGCACCAACCCACGCGAAGTAGATAGTGGGGGAGAGGATGACGATAAGTATGCCCACAACACCGGCAATTCCGAGTAGGCGTAACGCAAATACACGCCCAAAACGGTCAACTAGTTTGCCGCCGGAGAATCTTGTGATCACCATCGCCAAAGTCATAATGGCGAAAGTAATTCCTGCGGTTGTCGTGTCCAGTTTGTAGTCATCTACAACAGAAAGTGCCAACCAGTCATTAGAACCACCTTCAGCGAGCGA
>NZ_CAKZII010000163.1 GCF_936931525.1 uncultured Aurantimicrobium sp. | reverse complement strand
TCAATGGCTGCGGGACAACCTGGGGATCATCTCTTCCGCCAGTGAAGTAGAGACACTTGCACTGTCTGTTCCGGACAACGGCGGTGCGTACTTTGTTCCAGCTTTCAGCGGTCTTTTTGCTCCTCACTGGCGACCAGATGCCCGAGGAGCGATTGTGGGTCTGACCCGTTTCGTGAATAAAGCTCACATTGCTCGAGCTGCGTTGGAAGCAGTTGCTTTTCAAACCCGTGAAGTATTAGATGCAACTAATGCAGATACCGGCGTGAAGCTCTCAGAAGTGCGCGTAGACGGTGGAATGATCGCCAATGAACTCTTGATGCAATTTCAAGCAGACCTGCTGGGTGTACCCGTTATTCGACCAGTTATTGCTGAAACGACGGCATTAGGTGCTGCTTATGCAGCTGGATTAGCTGTTGGTTTCTGGGCAAATACCGATGAGCTTCGAGGCTTGTGGCAGGAAGAAAAGCGCTGGCTTCCTCAGATTGACGATTCTGAACGCGCAAAACTCCTCAGAGTTTGGAACAAGGCAGTTGAAAAGAGCCTGAACTGGATTGATGAGGATTCAATTCAGCTTTAACGCTGAGTTGCCGCTATCCACTTCTCAAGCTGAAGTGTGGCCCTTCCGGAATCGATAGATTCTGCAGCGATGACAAGCTTTTCAGACAGACGCTCAGTAATTGGTCGAAGGACCTGTGATGAATCTTGAGCAAGGTCATAAGCAACAAGACCAGCAGCTGCATTGAGCAGAACAATGTCCCTGACAGCCCCTCGTTCTCCCGCGAGAGTGTCCTTAAGTATCTGTGCGTTGTAAGAGGGTTCTCCCCCGCGGAAATCTTCCAAACTTGCTCGAGCAATGCCCAGATCAGAAGGATCCAAGTCGTGTTCAACAATTTGGCCCAAATGTGACTGTGACCGGTTGTCGTCAGCTCATCTAGTCCATCATCACCACGGAAAACAAGAGCTGTCGCATCACGTGTGCGGAAAACACCGGTAATCAGAGGGACACGGTCAAGCTGTGCAACACCTACCGCGGAAGCTTCCGGGCGGGCTGGATTACACAAAGGCCCTAAAACATTGAAGATGGTGGGCACACCGAGTTCGCGACGAGCTTCGGCAACATGGCGAAAACCAGGGTGAAATGCAGCTGCGTAGGCGAAAGTAATGCCTGTCTCATTGAGTACATCAGCAACCTCAGTGTTGGAGAGGTTGAGATTAATGCCGAGTTCAGAAAGGACATCGGAAGACCCAGAAGCACTACTGGCTGCCCTATTTCCATGCTTTACAACGGGAATACCTGCTGCGGCAGCAACGATTGCTGCGGTGCTTGAGATATTCACCGTGTTGTGGCGATCTCACCAGGTGCCAACAATGTCCAGGGCCATAGCAGGCAAGGGTAAATCAAGGGCATTGGCTAGACCAGCGTCTCTGAATCCCACAACTTCATGAACTGCTTCTCCCTTTGCGCGTAACGCAATGAGGAAACCTGCAATCTGAGCATTTGTGGCATTTCCCGTGATGATTTGATTCATTGCCCATTCGGCTTCTGAAATGGTCAAATCAGTGCCATTGAGGAGGGCGTTGAGCAATTGTGCCAACGAGATGTTTTCAGCCATAGGTAACAGGCTACTTGCAC
>NZ_CAKZII010000162.1 GCF_936931525.1 uncultured Aurantimicrobium sp. | reverse complement strand
CCGCAATTGCGCGGGTAAGGGAACAAATTCCCCCTAGAATCACGATTCGGTTACGAAAATACGAAACGGTGTTTCTGGGGTAGACATACCCGTAAATCATTCGATAGATTTCTCTTTATCGACGCGCGTCGACGATACGCGT
This sequence comes from uncultured Aurantimicrobium sp., assembly GCF_936931525.1. GTDB lineage: Bacteria > Actinomycetota > Actinomycetes > Actinomycetales > Microbacteriaceae > Aurantimicrobium. The sequence continues at coordinate 1,556 of NZ_CAKZII010000162.1, read as the reverse complement.
CGAAAGCCTAAAAAGCACCAAAGAAGTTGCATAACCAAATCGGTTGTCAATTATTTAGGTAATAACAACGAAGCATTGCCACACTTTCACAAATCTTGCTACTGCAAGATTGTTCCTCTTGGAAGTGAAGGTTGGCAGAACTTCACATACGAAAGGAAATGACTATGGCAGTTATTAGCCGAAAGAAAGCAACCGTTGCTGTTGTTGCTGCTTCCGCTGTTGCCGCATCCCTCATGCTGAGCGGTTGTGCTACTGGCGGATCTGACAACCCTAACTTCGCAGATTGCAAGGAAGTAACCGAGATTTCATGGCTCGGAACCATCAAGGTAGAAATCCAGGATCAGTTCACCGCAGCTATTGAGGACTACAACAAGACCAACACTGACTGCACCACCGTGTCTATCGTTGAGTCTCCTCAGGATGTTCCATTCCTGCAGACCGTTACTCCTATGTACGAAGCTGGCGATGCACCAACCATCATGACTGCTCTTCAGGACATTCCTGACATGGCCGACAAGGTTATGGACTGGACCGGTCAGCCTCTGGCAGAGCTCGCAGCTCCTGGAACTCTTGACGTAGCAAACATCGATGGCAAGCAGGCTGGTATTCCTGTTACTGCAGAAGCTTTCGGTCTTCTCTACAACAAGGCTGTTCTTGACGCTGCTGGTGTCGACGCTGCTGCAATCACTACTCGCACTGAGCTTGCTAACGCATTCCAGGCAGTATCTGCAACCGGTGTTGACCCAATGCACCTTTCGGGTCTTTGGTGGTCATTGGGAGCGCACTTCACCAACATTTACCACACCAACGTAAGCGAGACCTCTGCTGACAACCACGCAGTTCTCGACGACCTGACTGCTGGTAAGAAGTCGCTGATTGACGACCCATCTTTCAACAGCTGGCTCGACACCTTTGACCTGCTGAAGGCAAACTCAATTGACACAGCTTCAATTGCTGACGCTGACTACGACCTGGGTGTTGAAAACCTCGCTACCGGAAAGACTGCTTTCTGGTTCATGGGTAACTGGGCTGAGCCAAACTTGCTCACCACTGACCCTAAGGGCGAGTTTGGAATCATGCCTGTACCTGTCAACAACACTGTTGGTTCGAAGGCAAACACTTCCATCTCCGTTGGTGTACCTTTCTACATGATGGTTGACACCGAACAGTCAACTGAAGCTCAGCAGAAGTCTGCTGTCGCAGTACTGACTTGGTTCCTCACCACCCCTGAGGGACAGGCTTTCTGGGCTGGTCCAGTCGAAAAGGGTGGCATGAACTTCATCCCCGTTTACGAGGACTTCACAGTTCAGCCCACCACTTACATGGCTAAGGAAATCGCTGATTACGTCGCTGCAGGTAAGACCCTGGAGTGGGTCAACAGCGCTTACCCAGCTGGTCTGCAGGAACTCTACGGAGCTTCAATGCAGAAGTACTACGATGGCCAAATCGATCGCGCAGCTCTCGCAGCTGAGCTCGAAGCAGCCTGGAAGAAATAATCACTTCTTCCTTGATTAGGTTTGCCTAATCGTTCTATCGTGATTAACACTGAGATGCCC
>NZ_CAKZII010000161.1 GCF_936931525.1 uncultured Aurantimicrobium sp. | reverse complement strand
AGATAATGCGCTGCTCTCCTGGCAGCACAATAATTCCTTCACTGGATGCATCAATATAACCCTGCTCCGTGAACACTTCGAGCGACACCGTGGCTGTCACTTCGGTGGGGTTTGCAAGTGTCAACAACGTAGTGCGTCCAACCTCTGTTGATCCGCCGACGAGCCAGAGATCGTTAGCTGGCTCAGTGCACGATGCCGCAGCTAAACCAGAAAGGGTTTCTGACGCAGTTTCTTGGAGTTGATTTCCTGCAAGTAATGGTGCCTCTTCAGCAGATGCTGCCGGGGGAACAGAGATGACCTTCGGTGCTGCAAACAGCGCACCGTTTTGGTTGTCGATCGCATTTAACCAGGAGTTATCAAAGTTCTTTTCACTTGAGCTTTCAGAATATTCCGGCTGCGAAGCAGAAATAAAAGTGATGTCCTCAGTTCCTCGGGAAATAGCCTCGACGAGTGGGCCAGGGCACACACGCTGTTGAACTGCAGGCACTGGTGCAACGCTCATTACTGGTGCATCACCGACATATCCAGGTAGGGGCAAGGTCACCAAAGCGGCAATTCCCAACGCAACGGCTCCGGCGCTCACCAGGCCCGTTACCCCTGTAATTCCAGCACGAATTGCCTTAGTTGTTTTCGTCATCGTGATCACCTGCCAGGGGGTCAATGGTGGCAAGCTCGTCTTCGCTGTCAAACAGACCGGGCACATAGCGCTTAGGGCGTGCGTCAGGCATGACTGCTCCTGTAGGAATGGCCAACAGCAAGGTCAAGATGAGTACCAATGCTTGGACAGACGCAATCAGAACAAGCCACGGCTCAACAGGCATGGCTGACTGAAGCGGAACAATCGCAGCTGAGTCATATCCAGGGAAGCGCCAGAGCAATCCCGCATCTGTCTTTCCCACGATCTCCACACCCGCATTGGCATCCAGTGTTGCCTTCACACGCGCAGACATTGCTTGAGCCTGAGGAGAAACATTTTCGCCCACCTCAGCAAGAGAAGGAGTGAGAACAACAAAGGCAACACCCAAAGAGGTGAGCTCTGTGGTGGAGTCAATGCCACTGACCGAAGCCAAGTTGCTAACGGTGTCGGCCAGGATCTGCTCTTGGGCAGCAAATCCAGCACCCGTGGTGACAAACGTGGAGGTTGATTCCAAGGTCATGCCAGTTCCGCGAACCAAGTTAGCGCCCAAGCCGCCATCAGGTTGTGGGGTCAATACCAAGGTGCCCACCTGCGGATCAATGGCTGCCTGCGCCACGACATAGGCAGGGAGGGTCTGTCCGTTGCCTGCAACAACCTTGGAGTTGCCCAGGCTGGATGCTGCCAAAGCAGGCAATGCCAACAGCGTCACTGCGGCGATACCGGCCACTGCGGGATAGAACGAGAAG
>NZ_CAKZII010000160.1 GCF_936931525.1 uncultured Aurantimicrobium sp. | reverse complement strand
GTGAGGAATCCACCAACAGTAATCAATGCACCGAAGAAGTAGAACCAGAAAGAAAGCATGTTCAAACGCGGGAATGCTACGTCTGGAGCACCAAGTTGAATTGGGAGAATTGCATTAGCAAAACCCGCAAACAGAGGTGTTGCCACCAGCAAGAGCATGATGGTTCCGTGCATGGTGAACATCTGGTTGTACTGCTCTTTTGTCTGCAAAACGTTGAGACCTGGAGCAAAGAGCTGAGCACGGATGATCAGAGCCATCACTCCACCAAGAAGAAAGTACAAAATGGCTGTGATGTTGTACATGTGACCGATGACCTTGTGGTCAGTCGAGGTCAACCACTTGACAACAATGTTTCCCTTAGACACTGGGCGTGTGACGCCAACAGTCTGAGGCTTGCTTGTTGTGGTTACAACAGGGGTGGGAGTAAGAGTTGCACTCATCGCTTTTCCCTACTACTTCGACTCGGTAGCGGATGCAACAACATTCGCTTGGTTCTTGTTACGGTCATACTCGGTTCCGAGCTGACCTTCAAAGCCCTGCTCACGCAAGCTCTCGATGTAAGCGTCATATTCCTCTTGGGAAACAACCTTCACTTGGAAAAGCATTTGAGAGTGGAATTCACCACAGAGCTCAGCACACTTTCCTGCGTAGGTACCTTCGCGCTCAGGAATGATCGACATCACATTTGTCTTACCTGGAATCATGTCCTTCTTGTAGAGAAAGTCGATGACCCAGAAAGAGTGGATAACGTCGCGAGCGTTGAGCTGAATTTCAACCTTTTTGCCAACAGGCAAGTAAAGAGTCGGGATTGAAGATTCAAGAACCGAACCTTGTTCAGCTCCTTCTGAAAGATCAGGCTGAACCTGGATGCCTGAATAGTAGACATCTTCATCGGTGTAGTTGAAGTCCCAAGCCCACTGCTTTCCAAAAGCTTGAATTGTGACATCAGGATTATCAAAACGCTGCTCAATGACTGCTTCATCGCGTGCAGTGAGAGCAAAAAGACCAATGATGAGGATCAAAGGGATGACAGTGAAAAGAATTTCGATTGGCATGTTGTAGCGCAATTGAACAGGAAGTCCGGTGTCGGTCTTGCGGCGGCGGTAGACAACCATCGACCAGAGCATGAGGCCCCAAGCAATGAATCCGATTGCCAGAAGAACAATCCAGCTGTTCACCCAGAAGTCAGTAATGAGCTGAGTGTGGTTTGTAACCGGAGCAGCCCCTGATACGAAGCCGGGCATGTAACCCGCGAGCTCCTGATCGGTACATGCCGACAGGGCAAGTACGAGCGTTGCTGCAATTGGAATCGCAGCCCATCGGATTCGACGTGTAGAACGCACTATTGGCCTTTCACAAACACTTGTTCAAATTCGAAACATATCTGTCCCGAACATTTCAACTCTACCCTCAGAAAGGGCTGTGAATGTGTAGCAACGTGCTGGATTTTCGCTCCTCAGAAGCGAAAAGGAAGTTCGTTAGTGGAAAGAGTCTCCACAGGCACAGCTTCCTTCAGCATTGGGGTTATCAATGGTGAAACCCTGCTTCTGGATGGTGTCTTCAAAGTCGATAGTTGCGCCATCGAGATAAGGAACGCTCATCTTGTCAACAACAACACCTACTCCCCCAAAATCAACAACCGCATCGGCGTCCATAGTGCGCTCATCGAAGTACAGCTGGTAAATCAGACCCGAACATCCGCCTGGTTGCACGGCAATTCGTAGTCGAAGATCATCGCGACCTTCCTGTTCCAGGAGTGCGCGAACTTTCTGAGCAGCAGCATCGGTGAGACCAACGCCGTGTGCTTTGGTCTCAGCGGTTGTCGTTTCAGTCATTTCCACTCCTTGGAAGGGTTTGTCTGGGGTGTTTCTATTCTAAAAGGACAAGGTGAATGTTGCCTGCATTATTCCTGAGAACTCAAAGTTCACGAGAATTGCATTCCGCGAGGAATAGAAGTTCCGCAACGATAGCTCGTTCAAAAGACTCAATATGCAGAGACTCATTCGGGCTGTGTGCTCGAGAATCGGGATCTTCAACTCCCGTGACTAAAACTTGTGCAGTTGGAAAAGCAGACACAAAGCTGGAAATAAAGGGAATGGATCCGCCCACACCCATCTCAACGACATCTTTCCCCCAGGCAGAAGTAAGAGAGTGGGAAATCGATTGTGCCGCCCAACCACTTGTGTCTGTAGAGAACGATTCACCTAAATTGATGTCTTCAAAATCAACCTGAGCTCCATATGGAACGTGCTTGAGAATGTGCTGACGAACAGCTTCAAAAGCATCTGAAGCTGATTGACCTGGTGCAACCCTGACGCTAATGCGCGAAGAAACACTGGGGAGCAATGTGTTTGAAGCATTGGCGACATCTGGGATGTCCATGCCTGTAACCGTGATCGAAGGCTGCGACCACAGTCGTTCAAGCACATGTCCATCACCGATAAGAGAGACTGCGTCTAGGACACCACTTTCGAGTCTCATCTGGTCATCTTCATACTCAGGTATCTGGGCAACTGAGTGAGTAAGTCCCTCAACCTGAACTGAGCCAGTTTCGGAATAGAACGAAGAGGTCAGCTTGGCAAAAGCCATAAAGGCATCTGGCACAGCACCACCAAACATGCCGGAATGCAATGCATGATCCAAAGTTCGCACCGTGAGTTTGAACGTGGCATTCCCCCGCAACGTAGTAGTGAGTGCTGGCGTTTCAAGATCCCAGTTCCCTGAGTCGGCAACAACAATGACGTCTGCCTCGAGCAAGGCGTGATGATCTTTCAAGAAGTTCTCAAATGACGGGGAACCAAATTCTTCTTCTCCTTCAACAAAGAGAACAATCCCCAAATCAACATTCTCAACAAGTTCCGGAAGAAGACGAAGAGCTGAAATGTGAGCCATGATGCCCGCCTTGTCATCTGCTGCACCACGACCAAAAAGACGTCCGTCTTTCTCAATTGGTTCAAATGGTTCGCTCTCCCACACCGCAAGGTCACCAGGAGGTTGAACGTCATGGTGGGCGTAAAGCAGAATCGTTGGCTTTCCATGTGCTGCTTGACGTCTCGCAACAACAGCGGGCTGTCCCAATTCGTCGCTATCTGACTTCATCGCTCTCTGGATGTGAACTGTGTCAAACAAATTTGTTCCACGAGCCAACTCAGCAACTTGTTCAGCACTCTTCACCACCTGTGATGGATCAAAAGAAGACCAGGAAACCGATGGGATACGGACCAATTGTGTGAGATCGTGCATTGATTGCGGAAAAGCTTGTGACACCATTGCACGAACGTCAGAAATTGAAGCAGTCATGCCGGTAATCTTATGGTCGAAGCTTTCAAACAAAGGAACATCGTGGCTAAGAACTCTGAAGAAAACATCACTGCAGACTCAACCGTTGATGAAAACGGTGCTGGCAAAGGTCACGCAACCCCTAGTCGCAAAGAAAGAGAAGCTGCAAATAAGCGACCTCTCGTTCCCAGCGACCGCAAGGAAGCAGCTCGTATGGAACGTGCCCGCATGAATGAGCAGCGCAATAAGCAGCGAATTGGACTTGCTGCTGGAGACGAGCGTTACCTCCCCATGCGTGACCGTGGTCCTCAGAAGAAGTTTGCTCGTGATTTTGTCGATGCCCGTTACAACGTTGGCGAACTGATGGTTCCCTTCATGTTCCTCGTGATCATCATGACCTTTATTCCCAGCCTTCCTGTCCAGGAAAGCTCTTTCCTGGTTTTGTGGGCTTTCTTCTTCATCGCACTGACCGACGTCATGATTCTTGGCGTTCAGCTGCGTAAGCGCATCACTGCGAAGTTTGGTTCGGTCGACAAGGGTGTTCGTTGGTACGCGGGAATGCGCAGCCTTCAGATGCGCCCACTACGTCTACCTAAGCCTCAGGTAGCACGTCGCCAATACCCCAGCTAGTTCTTAACGCTGGTTAGCGAGTTTCCTCAAACCACGGTTGAGTTTTATTGCCCACAACGGGCCGTTGTAAACAAATGCTGAATAGCCCTGGACGAGGGTTGCGCCAGCGTCCAATCGTTCCTGGACTTGTTCAGCCGTCTCAATTCCGCCAACTGAGATGATGCACATGTCGGCGGGAACAATGGAACGAATCTGCTTCAAGACTTCAAGAGAGCGTTGAGATAACGGTGCTCCCGAGAGACCGCCAGCGCCAATAGATTCAACTTTTGCAGAATCTGAGACAAGGCCATCTCGACTGATTGTGGTGTTTGTGGCGATAATGCCGTCGAGTTTGAGCGAAACAGCAAGCTTGGCTATCTCAGCAATCTCGTCGCCAGAGAGATCAGGAGCAATTTTCACGAGAAGTGGTGTGTTACCTGCTTCTTCTTTGACTGCTTTGAGTAAAGGTTTGAGCTGGGTGATCTCTTGCAATCCACGAAGCCCCGGTGTGTTGGGAGAACTGACATTCACTACGAGGTAGTCAGCCAATGGAGCGAGCAGCTTCGTGCTAATGAGGTAATCCGCTGTTGCATTTTCAACCTCGGTTATGCGTGATTTTCCAATATTAACACCAATAACGGGGCGGTGCTTGAGGGTGCGAAGTTTCTGTAACCGAGGAACTGCTGCCTGGGCTCCCCCGTTATTAAATCCCATCCGATTGATGAGAGCGCGATCAGGAATTAGGCGGAAAAGGCGTGGTTTGGGGTTACCGGGTTGAGCATGAGCGGTGAGTGTTCCCACTTCAACATGGCCAAAACCGAGGGCATATAGACCTGAAACCATAGTGACGTCTTTATCAAAACCAGCTGCCATACCGAACGGTGAATCAAAGTGAAGTCCAAGTGCTTGAACGTGAAGTTCTGGCACGGGCTTGCTAAAGGCGTGCTTCATATTTCGAATACCAGGCAAACCCGCCATTTTGATGACAGTTGCGCCTAAATGGTGAGCTTCTTCAGGATCAATGAACTTGAAGAATCCTTTGAATATGAGGTTGTAGAACGAGTGATTCCCGTTATGTGTTGCCACTACTACTCAGCCTGACCGTTCTGGCGTTCCGAACGAAGAGTTTGAACGGCAACTTCGAAATCCTCTAAAGAATCAAAAGCTTGGTAAACGCTGGCAAAACGCAAGTAAGCAACCTCATCGAGCTCTCTGAGAGAAGGAAGAATGGCTAAGCCAATCTCATTAGCCTCAATTTGAGAAGCACCCGTAGCGCGAATGGTCTCTTCTACTTTTTGTGCGAGGACAGCTAAGTCTGCATCTGTGACGGGACGGCCTTGACATGCCTTACGAACACCCGCAACGACCTTTTCTCTACTGAAGGACTCAACCACACCAGAACGCTTGATTACTGAGAGTGACGCTGTTTCTAGAGTGGAGAAACGACCATTGCATTCTGGGCACTGACGGCGGCGGCGAATTGAGAGGCCATCGTCACTTGTACGGGAATCAATCACTCGAGAATCAGAGTGTCGGCAAAAGGGGCAATACATTTGACTAATTGTCCTCTGACTTGAAGCGGATATCTACGGCATCACCGTGAGCGGGAAGATCTTCGTCGTCTGCGAGCAGACGAATACCGGAGGACACAACACCGAGTGCATCCTTCGAATACTCAATGATTTGTTGAGGTCGCAGGAAAGTATATGCACCTAAACCAGAGGCAAAGAGTGCTTGTCCTGCGGTAGGAAGCACGTGATTCGAACCTGCTGAATAATCTCCCAGGCTGACAGGGGTGTAATCGCCAACGAAAATGGCCCCAGCATTAGTGATCTGAGATACGAGCTCGTGACTGGAGCGTGCATGGATTTCGAGATGCTCGGGGCCATAAGCATTAGAGAAATCGACAGCGACAGATAAGTCATCTACCAAAACAAGAGCAGATTGGGGCCCAGTCAAAGCTGTACGAACACGCTCAGAGTGTGCAGTTGAGAGGGCTTGGCGCTCAACCTCTGCACGAACTTGTTCTGCTAGTTCAAGCGAATCTGTCACGAGGACGGCTGAGGCCATTTCATCGTGCTCAGCTTGAGATATCAGGTCTGCTGCTACAAACTCGGCACGGGCACTGGAATCAGCGATAACAAGGATTTCTGTAGGTCCTGCTTCTGAATCAATCCCGACACGACCACGAACCAAACGCTTTGCAGCGGCGACATAAACGTTACCTGGGCCTGTTACAACATTGACGGGAACAAGATCCAGTTCTTCCACGCCATATGCAAAGGCACCAATTGCACCTGCCCCGCCCATGGCATAGACCTCAGAAACTCCCAACAAACCGGCAGCAGCGAGGATTGTGGGGTGAATTCTTCCACCGAATTGAGCCTGGGGAGGCGAAGCAAGAGCTATCGAACCAACCCCTGCAACCTGAGCAGGAACAACGTTCATAATCACGCTGGAGGGATATACGGCTTTGCCACCAGGAACATAGAGACCTACTCGTTCAACTGGCTGCCAACGCTGAGTGATGCGAGCACCCGGGGCTACCTCGGTGTGAACAGCAGGAGGAACTTGCGCAGCTGAGCCCTGACGCACACGCTCGATAGCGGTTTCTAGGGATGCACGCAATGCAGGTGAAAGCGCAGTAACAGCCTCGTCAATGTGAGATTGCGGAACCCGAATTTCGTAATCCGAGACGTTATCTAGACGTAAAGCTTGCTCTTTAAGAGCAGAAGATCCTGTTGTGCGAACAGCTGAAATCAACGACTCAGCAACCTCAATAGCAACATCCACGTCAATCTCTGTGCGTGGAATGAGCTCAAGCAGTTGTGCCCGTGACGGGCGTGAACCACGAAGGTCGAGTGTACGAATCATCTTGATGTCCAGTCTAATTCCGCTAGCCCAGGCATCCTGGACCGAGGAGGGATTTCAGCTCACCATAGAGATCTGCAGAAATATTTACCTTTGTAGGCAACTCAAAAACTCGGGCAGTGGCACCTCGCGTCAGTCTCAGTCGTACTTCGCTGTCTCCTGGGTGACGTTTAAGCACAGCGGAGAGCTCTGCAACTGTTGCTGAAGTAGCACGAACTTCTGGAAGAACAAGATTGAGTGGTCCCTGCTGCCCCACTACTGTTCCAACATCGGGAACAAACATGCTCATGGCCTGAATATTCAAACCGTCATCACGGACGTTGACACGACCTTTCACCGCAAGAACTAGGTCGGTTTCGAGCATGGGACCAAACTCTTGATAAGTACGCCCCAGCAGCATGATGTCCATCTCGCCGCCAAAGTCTTCAAGTTTGATAATGCCGTAAGCGTTTCCTGACTTTTTGGCAATACGTCGTTGAACTTCTGTCACCAGCCCAGCGAGTACGACAATGTCACCGTCCATTGTGGAATCGCTTGTGGTGAGGTCGTTGATCGTCACGGTGGCATGTTTAGCCAATTGCAGTTCTAATCCCGCCAAAGGATGATCCGAGACATAAAGACCGAGCATTTCACGCTCGAAAGCTAATTTGTCTCGCTTTGTGAATTCAGGTCGGTCAGGAACCTGAGAATGCTCTTCAGCGAATTCAAACATGTCACCGAAGAGATCTACCTGACCTAATGCTTCATTACGTTTGAGGCTGACGGCAGATTCCACAGCATCTTCGTGTATTTCTACGAGAGCACGACGCGTGTTTCCCATCGCATCAAAAGCGCCAGCTTTGATGAGAGATTCCAAAGTCTTCTTGTTGGCAACTTGAACTGGAACCTTCTTCAAGAAGTCATGGAAGGAGTCGAAACGTCCCTTATCGGCACGGGATGCTTTGATGTGCTCGACAACGCCAAAGCCGACATTACGAATAGCTCCCATACCAAAGCGAATATCTTGGCCAACGGCAGAGAACACGCCATCTGATTCATTGACATCGGGGGCAAGTACATTGAGTCCCATACGACGGCACTCAGAAAGATAGATTCCTAGCTTGTCTTTTGAATCGCCAACAGAGGTGAGCAATGCAGCCATGTATTCAGCAGGGAAATTGGCTTTGAGGTACGCAGTCCAGTAGCTGAGGACACCATAACCAGCAGAGTGTGCCTTATTGAAGGCGTAGTCTGCGAAGGGCATCAGGGTATCCCACAGGATTTTCACCGCAGGTGCTGAATAACCGTTTGAGAGCATTCCTGCTTCAAAATCTGCGAATTGCTTATCCAGTTCTGATTTCTTCTTTTTACCCATAGCGCGACGTAAAACGTCCGCTTGCCCCAGGGTGAATCCTGCAACCTTCTGCGCAACAGCCATAACTTGTTCTTGATACACAATCAGACCGTAGGTTGTGCCCAAGATCTCAGATAAAGGTTCTTCCAGTTCTGGGTGAATGGGTTCAATCTCCTGCAGACCATTTTTACGCAGTGCGTAGTTAGTGTGCGAGTTCATACCCATAGGGCCAGGACGATAAAGAGCAATAACTGCAGAGATGTCTTCGAAGTTTGTGGGTTTTAGTTGCCGAAGAAGTGCACGCATGGGGCCGCCATCAAGCTGGAATACACCGAGGGTGTCTCCGCGTGAGAGCAATTCGTACGTAGCCGGATCGGAATCTAAATCCAAGAGTTCAGGTTCAACCGTGATGCCACGGTTGTTTTGAATGTTCACGAGGGCATCTTGAATAACAGTCAGGTTTCTCAGGCCCAGGAAGTCCATTTTGAGAAGACCTAAAGACTCACAAGGCGGCTGATCAAACTGTGTAATGATGGCGCCGTCATCTTCGCGCTTCATGATGGGGATGACATCCATGAGCGGTTCTGCTGACATGATCACGCCAGCGGCGTGAACACCCCATTGACGCTTCAAGTTTTCAATACCTTGAGCAGTATTGAACACTGTTTGTGCATCAACATCTGATGCAAGAACAGAACGGAAATCAGCAGCTTCTTTATAGCGAGGGGCCTGTGGGTCCATGATTTCGGTCAAGGTGATGTCCTTGCCCATAATCGAGGGAGGCATGGCTTTAGTGAGCTTCTCCCCCACCGAGTAGGGCATACCAAGGACTCGAGAAGAATCTTTCAATGCTTGCTTAGCTTTGATTGTTCCGTAGGTCACAATTTGTGCAACACGGTCACTGCCGTACTTCTCGGTCACATATCGAATGACCTCACCACGACGACGATCATCGAAGTCAACATCCACATCGGGCATCGACACACGTTCAGGGTTCAGGAAGCGCTCAAAAATTAGTCCGTGGTGCAGGGGGTCAAGCTCTGTGATTCCCATTGCATAAGAAGCAAGCGAACCAGCAGCTGATCCACGCCCTGGTCCTACTCGGATTCCTTGTTGGCGAGCCCATGCAATGAAGTCTGAAACCACTAAGAAGTATCCGGGGAAGCCCATCTGGATAATGACGTCTACTTCATATTTGGCTTGTGCCTTATGGGCATCAGAAACACCTTGAGGGAACCTCCGCTTCAGCCCCGCTTCAACTTCTTTCTCAAACCATGAAGCTTCGGTTTCACCCTCTGGAACCGGGAATCTGGGCATGAGATCGCGCTTTTCGAAACTCGTTTCACAGCGTTCTGCGATCAGGAGGGTGTTGTCACAGGCTTCTGGATAGTCCGCGAACAAGCGGCGCATCTCCGCAGCTGACTTGAGGTAAAACTCATTCGATTCAAACTTGAAGCGGTTTGGATCGTCGAGGGTTGATCCCGACTGGACACACAACAACGCAGCATGTGCGTCTGCATCGTGAGCATGTGTGTAGTGCAAATCGTTGGTAGCAACGAGCGGTAAACCGAGATCTTTTGAAAGCTTGATCAGGTCTGTAACGACTCGACGCTCGATATCTAGACCGTGGTCCATAATCTCGACAAAGAAGTTCTCTGCGCCAAAGATGTCACGAAATTCTGCCGCTGCGGCTCGAGCTTCGGCGTATTGCCCGATACGTAAACGCGTCTGAATTTCTCCACCTGGACAGCCAGTGGTGGCGATAAGTCCTTTTCCGTATGTGTTGAGAAGATCACGGTCCATACGAGGCTTGAAGTAATAACCCTCAAGGGACGCCAAAGAAGACATTTTGAAGAGATTGTGCATGCCTTCTGTCGATGAAGAAAGCAAAGTCATGTGCGTATAAGCACCACCACCAGAGACATCATCATCGCCACCGTTGTTCCAGCGAATACGTGTCTTGTCAGAACGATGAGTTCCCGGCGTGAGATATGCCTCGGTACCAATGATCGGTTTGATACCAGCGTCCGTAGCTGTATTCCAAAAATCGTAAGCGCCAAACATGTTGCCATGGTCGGTAATCGCAATGGCAGGCATTCCTGCCTCAACTGCAGCATTAATCAGTGGTTTGACTCGAGCCGCGCCATCAAGCATTGAATACTCGGAGTGAACGTGAAGGTGGACGAAAGAATCGTTTTCCTTACCCATCTTCACTCCAGTTTCGTAAGCATTTGAGCTTCAATTCTAGGGCTTTCTGCGCAACAGAATGAGCAACAAACCGACAAGTGCAATAGCACCAATGGACCATTCAATGACGCGTCCAAACTGCATTGCCGGTGTGACGGAGGAGCTCAAAGGAACAGCATCCAGCATTGCGCCAGGTTGGTAGGCAGGAATGGAATCTAAGGTTTCGCCTGAGGGAGAGATGATTGCTGACGTACCTACTGTTGAGATGTTGACAACAGAACGCCCAGTCTCGATTGCCCTCAATCGTGCAATGGCCAATTGCTGCAAATTCTCTGACGTTTTGCCAAAATCTGCGTTGTTGGTTTGAGCAAGGATAATCTGTGCTCCCCCATCAATCATTTGGTATGCCTGTTGATCATCAGTGATGTCAAAACAGATGGCCACACCTGCTAAAACACCGTTGATATCCACAACATTGGGACGTTTGCCAAAGGAATAATCACGGGTAACGAGATCAACAAGATCGGGCTGGAAGGTCCGCCACAACTCTCGATTTGGCATGTATTCAGCAAATGGCACGGGGTGAATTTTGTCGTATTGAGCGTCGAGCCCGTTCGACCACACTAAAGAGGAATTGAAATATTCCCCAGCCTTCGTGTTTGTAATCGTGCCCGCCACAATCGGAGCGTCTAATTTCTTTGACACGGTCGTCAGCATCAACGCAGCAAGCTCGGACTGAAGTGGGTCAACATCACTAGCATTTTCTGGCCAGACAACCATGTCAATGTCTTCCCCGGCATAAGGTAGCGAGCCAGTGACGTGATCTTGAAGAATGTCTCCTGGTTGCCCGTGATCAAACAACCCTGCTTTGGAATTCCCTTGGACGGCCAAGACATTAGTTGTTCCTGAGATTGATATTTCAACAGGGGGAACAGCAATAGCAACCACAAAAAACAAGATGGGAACGACCAGAAGTGACCGCTTCTTTTCACGCAAAACTTGGAAAACCAAGGTTGCCGACAAAGCGACGATGAAGCTTAAACCCGCTGTACCGACCCACGCTACGTCATGAGAGAGCGGGCTTTCAGACTGCGACTGAGCCAATTTGCCCCACGAGAACCCCCCATAAGGCCACACACTCGTGATGCTTTCACGCAAAGTCCATATGGACGCAATCACGATGCTCAGGATGCCAAGTCGACCCCAACGTGAAGGCCATCGCAGGGGCCCTCTATTTATTGCCAAACCAATGAGTGCAGCACCGAAACCAAAGAATATGGCCTGCAAAATGCCCAACGCTAGCCACGGTACTGGCCCGAGATACAAGGTCAACCAATTGATCAACGACAACCAGAACGTCGCTCCCGCAACAGTCCCAATGATGAAACCTGTCCAGAAGCCACGACCAAGCAAAGCCCACAACAGGAGAAAAACACCAACAAAAGCTAAGGGCCAGAAATTGGTAGCAGGAAAAGCGCCCTGCAAGGCAAAACCAGAAATGACTGCCAGCGGGAGTGAAAGCCAGAATGTGAGTTTCTTCATTTAGATCACCGTCGAATAGGCAACAATGCCACGGCGTACCTGATCAAGAGCTAATCGAGCGGTCTTCTGTAGCTCACCAGTTGTGACCTGAGCTAGTTGGTCGAGTAAATCAATGGTCTGCTTTGACCACCGAACAAAATCACCTGCAGGCATATCTGCATCAAAGAGAACGTCATCCAAACGAGACCCCTTTGCCCATTTGTACATAGCCAATGAAAGCCCAGTAGCGAGGGGGTTAGTGCCCGGCAACTTGTGATAATTCTCTAACTCTTCGAGGTCTGACCAGAGGTTTTGAGTTTCATGAAGGGCGTCAATAAATTTTCCACGTGGAAGGTATCTTTCATTCACGAGACCTTCTTCTCGACGTGGTTCGAAGACGATGGCACATGCCATAGCCGCCAGTCCTGGTGCATCGAGTTGGTCCCATAATTGAAGACGAATACTTTCAGCGATCAACAGGTCACGCTCACCGTAGATCTTGCCCAGCGACTCCCCCTTGGGGGTGAGAGAGAATTCTGTGCCCTGGGGATCTTTCATGAGATAGTCCATGTCCACGAGAACGTCACAGACCCTGTCAAAGATTCGAGCGACCGCCCCTGTACGTGTATTGATCTGCTGGACGAGCTTGTCTGTTTCTCTCTTGAGACGCCACCATCTTTCAGCCCAACGCGCATGATTCTCTCGGTCAGGACAGTGGTGACAGGAATGACTTTTCATTTGCTTACGCAAAGAATTCAGTTCGGCACTTCGTTTTTCTTTAGCTGCACGTGAGCCAGATTCGGTTTGCTTTTCTACATCTGTGAGTGTGCGTCGCAGAGTAGCGTAATCTGCAAAATCGCCCAGATGACAGGTCATCGGCTCTGCATAACCTGCCAAAGTCTCTTCTTGTTGTTTGACTTTGCGAGCAAGATCAACAACAGCTCTGTCGGCTTGGAACTGAGCGAAACTACTTTCTAAGATTTCTCTGGTTCGGTTCCGGCCAAATTGTTCAATCAAGTTGATGGCCATGTTGTATGTCGGCCTGAAACTTGAATTCAGCGGGTAAGTTCGTCTGCTCGCAAGAGAGGCAACTGTTTGTGGGTCTAGATTGTTCGCCCATTGAATGAGTGAATGACCTTCGACATCGATGCCGCGACGCCCAGCTCTTCCCGTGAGTTGCGTGTATTCACCTGGTGTGAGCGGCACTCGTGCCTCGCCATTGAATTTTTCTAACTTCTCTAACACAACAGTACGTGCCGGCATATTGATGCCCAACGCAAGTGTTTCTGTTGCGAAAACAACCTTGACTAACTTCTTTTGGAACAGTTCTTCGACTACTTCTTTGAACGCCGGCAACAGGCCTGCATGGTGAGCGGCCACTCCACGTTCGAGGCCGTCAAGCCAATCCCAATACCCGAGCACACCCAGGTCTTCATCGGCGATGGCACTACATCTGTCTTCAGCGATTTCACGGATGATTTCGCGCTCTTCAGGATCAGTCAGCCTGATGCCAGATCTCAACACTTGCGAAACGGCTTGGTCACAGCCAGCACGGCTGAAGATGAAGGAAATTGCGGGAAGCAAGTTCTTTTCAGAAAGCAGTTCAATGATGTCTGCTCGTTCCATGCGTCCTTGCATGGGTTGGTTTTGTGCGTATTGCGGACGGTTGTTCCGACCGCCACGATGTGCGTTTCGTCCGGCTGAACGCATATGAGGAGCACGTTGATTGGAGTGAGCGAGTCTGAGGAGCTCTGGATTTACACGGTGTTCTGCTGCAGCTGTCGAACCGTCGAAGAGGTCTATGAACTTGTTACCAACCAAAACATGCTGATCAAGCGGTACAGGCCTGTCCTCAGAAACAATGATGTCAGTGTCACCTCGGACTGCTTGAAGCCAGTCACCAAATTCTTCAGCATTTGAGACTGTGGCGCTCAAGCCAACCAGTCGTACGTGCTGAGGTAAGTGGATGATGACTTCTTCCCACACTGCACCTCGGAAGCGGTCAGCGAGGTAGTGAATCTCGTCCATCACGACGAAACGCAGATCCTTGAGTAGGTCACTGTCTGCATAAAGCATGTTGCGAAGGACTTCAGTGGTCATCACAACGATGCGTGCACCTGAATTGATATTGGTGTCACCCGTGAGAATGCCTACATTTTCGGCACCCCACTCTTCAACAAATTCATTGTATTTCTGATTAGACAACGCTTTCATGGGCGTTGTGTAAAACAACTTGTCTGCTGAAGTGCTCATCGCCAAGAAGACAGCGAATTCAGCAACAACGGTCTTACCAGCTCCTGTTGGCGCTGCAACGAGAACGCTATTTCCAGCTTCCAGAACATTAGCTGCTGCTATCTGGAAGGGATCTAAATCAAAAGACCGCTTTTCGCGAAATGCGTTAACGAGGGGTGTCTTCGTGCGGGCTTGAGCCAGGGCGAAGCGTTCAGCAGCAGATAACTCAGTCATCGGCTACGCCGAGAACGTTTCTGATGGCGGCAGAACACTGGCTTCGTTATCTGAATACACGTTGGACTTCTTGACAGTACGTCGGTCATGGAGCCAGGCAATACCTGCAGCTAAGAAATAGAGCAGAACCATAGGAATCGCGAGCAAGAACATCGAGAGGACATCTGCCGCGGGAGTGGCAATTGCCGTAAAGAGAGTTATCACCAGAACGGCAATTCGCCAGGACTTGATAATGCTCTGTGCAGATAAGAGGCCTGCAAAATTGAACAAGACGAGAAAGACTGGCAACACAAATGCCACACCCACGACGAGAACTAATTTGAGCACAAAATCGAAATACGTTTTGGCGGTAATGATGGTGGCATCATCACTGGGCGCAAAGCTTGTCATCAAGGCAACGATATGAGGATAGACATACCAGCCTGCTGCGCAGCCTGCGAGGAATAAAGGAATTGCACTGAACATGAATCCCAATGTGTATTTGATTTCACGTTTGGTCAGGCCAGGCATAAAGAATGCCCAAATTTGGTAAAGCCAGAATGGACTCGAGATAACAATGCCGACCGTAAAAGCAATCTGTAGCTTGAGATCAAAGGCACTGGTTATGCCGTCATAGTTCAGAGTTGCTACTCGACCTTGTTCAGAGGCAACGAGAAAAATGGGTTCACGTAGCTGAGCGAGAAGGAAATCAGCAGAAAACCAACCTAGAACAGCACCAATGACGATGAAAAGGGCAGAGAAATACAGCCTTTTGCGAAGTTCTACAAGATGTCCACCCAAGGACATCTTTCCTTCACGCCGGGAGGCTTTTGTCTGCCGTGCCGCCATGGGCTACTAAGCGGACTTTGAAGAGTCGCTTGAGTCGGTGGAGCTGGAGTCAGATGGAGTCTGACCATCTTCCTTCATCTGCTTAACTTCGCTCTTGAAGATACGCATGGACTGTCCGAGTGAACGAGCAAGACCTGGAAGTTTGGGTGCACCGAACAACAACAGAATGATGGCAATGATGATGAGCAAGTGCCAACCGGAGAGATTTCCTAGCATCTGTACTTCCTTATGAATTGGTGCGAAGGTGTTGTCTTTAGTTTAGGCGTTATAGCTCTGTAGTGCCTGCTTAGCCCATAAGCTCACAGCTGAAATTGCCTCAGCTGGGGACAGTACAGAAATCGAACCTGGAATCTGTGCAACGAATATTGGAACACTCGCAAGATCGCTAAAAGCTACTTCAACTTCCAGCGTCTCAGTTCCGTGAGAACCAATAACAACGGGGTGGTAGGCCGAAAGAAGAGAGAGTGCAGATTCTTCTATAGCGAACCGAACACGGATATCAGTTTCTTTGATGTCAAAAAGTTCATCAGATAAATCTGAAGCAGTCAGCTGGGTGACGATCGAATCGTGTGAAATTGAGAGCTCAGAAATTCGGTCTAATCGAAATGTTCTCAGAGCCGAACGATCATGACACCACCCACGCAGGTACCAGGACTCCCCCACAAGATCGAGGCGTAGAGGATCTACCGTCCGAGGGTTCTTTTCACCTGAAGCATTTTGATACACAAAATGGACGCTCAAACCTGAAGACACAGCATCACGAATGACATCGAGATCCACAGGAACAGCTGCTGGTGTAATCAACAGATTTTCGGGCAAAGCAGAAGCCCCAGAGGAAATCTTGGCTACAAGTCTGTCAATGATGCCCTTGTCTCGTTCAGGCACAATTCCAGAAATATATTGAAGACCAGCAAGTAATGCGGCCGCTTCACGGGCCGAAAATCGAGGAGTAGCGTCAACTGCAACGTGCTGCCAGAGTTCAACTACCTTGTGCTCTTCAAAGAGATCCCAATTGATATCGAAAAGATCTTGATGTTGGTAATAACCGTCATCTCCAGGAACTCCCGACATGGCCAAAAGTTGAACAAGTTCTTCTACCTGGCCAGCTGTGATGTCGAAGTGTTGAGCCAGTTGAGACACAGGAATAGCTCCTTGCTCTATGAGGTAAGGAACAAAAGACATCAACAGGGTGACGCGATCTGCTGCCTCAAGTCGCGGTTGAGAAGCCATCAGTTATCTCCTCTGTGGTGAGAAGAGATGAGTTCCAACCGAGAGCGTAAAGAATCTACGAGTGCAGGAGGTGAAATCACGGTGATTTGGTCACCGAAAAGTATGAGCTCGTCTGCCAGAAGTTCAAGATCTGAATATCCAAAAGTCAGAACTGTTTCATGCCGAGCTTGCCCATATTTGGCGGAAAGACGTAGTTGAGCATCCGAACCGGAACGAACAGAGATAGACGCTTGGTTCTTTCGAGTTATGTCTTCAAGTTCATTCCGAAGGCGCTGCGCATAGTTTTCAGGAGAACGAGGGTGTGTTTTCTGCGGTATTCGAGTGGGGGCAGAAATAATGCGCTTGAGAAGGAAAGTGCGTTCTGCTTGTACGTCCATATCGAAAGCTAGGACGTACCAAAGACCTCCCCAGTTCAGAACTGCTAGCGGGGATGCTGTTCGTTGTTCAGGTTTGCTCTGGCCTGGTTTGAGGTAGCTGAATGTGAGAATGAGCTCATTCTCTAAAGCATCTTCAATTGTTGCGAAGGCACGATCATTTGTTCTGATGTGAGGAGCAACACCAATCAAGGGGTCATTGGCAGAAACACCTAACGACTTGATCTTGGTCAGTGCGTGTCGAGAATCATTGGAGAGAGATGCCTCGCGCCATGCCGTTGCAGCTACGTTGAGCAGTGTGAGTTCATCAGAAGTGAAAGTAAGGCCTTCTGGAAAGTCATAGTTCTGACGTGAAATGGAATACCGAATGTTGTGGGTTTGACCCTCTTCTTCAGGTAGCTCCAAAGTGTCGATGATGACGCCCATGGAACGTATCTCGTCTTTATCGCGCTCGAACATCTTGTCCAAAGCCGTATTGCCGCTGTAGTCAAAAATGTCGCTGTAACCACGAACAGTCTTCAAAATTTCTGTCTTGGTCAATCCTTCACGAGAGGACACCAAAGCAAGAATAAGACTGAATAACCGGTCTTCTTTCTTAACTCTGATCTCACTGCGCGACATGATTACTCGACCTAAGGGGTAGTACCAAGGATGTCGATAACAAAGACAAGAGTTGAACCTGAAGGAATCGTTCCATTGTCTTGGTTTCCGTAACCCAAATCAGGCGGAATTATGGCCACAATCTGCGACCCCACGGTTTGTCCTTCAAGTGCTTGAGCGAAACCTGGAACGACACCGTTGAGGCTGAACGTTGCTGGGGTCTTTCGAGACCAGCTTGAGTCGAATACAGTGCCGTCACTCCATAGAACACCGGTGTAATGCACGGTTACAGACGAGCCAGCTTGAACGACAGGACCATCGCCCTTCTTGAGTACTTCTACTTTAAGATCTGTAGGAGCTTGAGAGCTAGGAACTGTGATTCCAGGGACACCATCAGCGTCAAGAACGACCGCAGGGAAGCCATCTTGAGCGGGTTGATCTTTACCATTTGCGCGGGCAAGGCTTGTAGAAACAAGATCTGCAACGACAACCAAGCTGGTGTCTTTGCCCAAGTCCCCAACAGGTGCACCATTTTGGTCAAGAAGATCAGTGGGCGCAATGACTGAAACTATTTGGCTGCCTGCCGGAGCACATTGAATGGTTGCGACCAAACCATGGATCAAGCTGTTGTCGTCCAACGAGGACGTCTGAAGATCTGTTCCGTCATACTTGGTCTGCCCAAGAATGTCACCGGTTTCTCCGTTGTAAATCGTGAAGTCAAGAGTGACAGCTCCACCCGGTAAAGCTGGAGCACCGTCACCTTTGACGAGAATCTTTCGCTCTGTCTTAGAGGTAGTGAGAGGTGTGGGGAACTCAGCGGTAGGCAGCTCACCGAAACCACCACTGACTTTGACCTTGTCCACAGCAGAGCCAGATTCAGCAAGTGGCGTGCATGATGGATCTGAAGTCGCAGTGCTACAAGCAGATAAACCTGCAATCAGAGCGATGCTGACAATAAGGGCTGAACTCCGACGCACAATTCCTCGCAAAAAATCATTGTGAGGAATGTTCCTCACGCAGTTTCTAGCCTATGTGTCCCCGGGGTTATTCAGCTGGCGACGAGCTGTCTGAAGCCTGTGAAAGTTCTGCACTTTCGGTAGCTGATCGCACACGCTTACGGAGGCTCTTTGGGCTTATTTCTCTGCCGCCCAAGACGCCGGGGGTCCACGCTTCGAGATCTTCCGCGCTGAAATCGCTCTTGGAAGCTCGTCTCTTCAGATCGGGAAGAACTGTTCCAGGAGCTAATTTTCGGGCTGTCACCAAAAAGGCGGTGTGGCCAATCATTCGATGTTCAGGACGAACTGCTAGTCCTTCGACATGCCAACCACGAACGATGGTTTCACTGGACTGTGGGTGAGAGAACTGACCGGTTTCTCGCAAGGCCTCGACAACTCTCGAAAGTTGCGTGACTGTGGCGACATACATCAGCACTACTCCACCAGGTACGAGAGCATCTGCAGCCATGTCGACACATTCCCAGGGCGCAAGCATGTCGAGAACGACACGGTCGGCTTCACCTGGCTTTACGGTCATGGGTAAGGCGTCTTGAAGGTCTCCAACCGTAACTGACCAGTTTTCAGGAGTGTAACCGTGGAAAGTGGAAACATTTGCTCGAGCAATCTCCGCAAATTCTTCTCGACGCTCGAAGGAATACAAGAAACCTTGAGGACCGATAGCGCGAAGCAGCCACAAGGAAAGTGCACCTGAACCTACGCCTGCTTCTACAACTCGTGCACCGGGAAATATGTCTGCTTGCCCCAAAATCGCCTGAGCTTCTTTGGGATAAATAATTGCAGCACCACGAGGCATGGACATGACAAAGTCGACCAGAAGTGGTCGCATGACCAAATACTCGACGCCAGAGCTGTTCAGCACGACAGAAGCATCAGGCAAACCAATGATGTCTTCGTGCTTTACTACACCTCGGTGTGTATGGAATTCGTCTCCGTGCTTGAGTGAAACTGTATTGATTTTGCCCTTGGGGTCGGTGAGTTGGCACCTATCCCCTGCTCGAAATGGTCCAGGCATGTAGCGAGGAGTGTTTGCGTGTGTCATGAATTCAGTCCTCGTTTTGCTGCGAATATGTCAAATACTTGTTCAGCCGAGACACCAGCAAGTGTGTCGAGTGTGATGTCTGTGGAAATTCCTTCAAGAGAGACAAGATTTGTGACACCAAAGGTGACTGCGCCGGAACTATAGGCTGCCCTGCATCCTGACGGTGAATCCTCGAACGCTACACATCGCGAAATATCTACATTCAACTTGCTTGAGCCTAAAAGATATGCCTCTGGATCTGGTTTGGATTTGAGGACATTATCACCGGCCACAACTTCTGTCAGTGGCTGCCCGGGAATCATCGCGATCACTGCCCGAGCCATTCTCTCAATAGACATAGTGACCATTGCTTGAGGAATACCTATGGCTTGAAACTGATGCATCAGTTCAACAGCGCCAGGCCGCCAAGGAACAGCAACCTCAAGTTGTTCAAGGACACGGTTAGTGAGAGCCTGAATGATCTCGTCGATGGAGAGATTTACTCCATGTTGTTGCATGATTGCTGCCGTTTCGGGCAAACCTTGTCCAATGACTTTGATGCCATCTTCGTGAGTCCAGGAACCACCAAAAAGTTGGACCAGTTCTAGTTCAGCAACGATCCAATAATCTTCGGTATCGACAATGGTGCCGTCCATGTCCCAGAGAATCGCTTCGGGCTTGATGGATAAAGAGGTTTCGTTACTGCTCACTGAACAAGACTACTTGTCGGCAGACCTGAGTATTCTTGAAAGCGAAGTAGAACGGGGTTCCCCACAGTGAGCACAGCACGTAATCCATTCCGAGGACGACTTCTTGTTGTCGCATTTGAAGGCTGGAATGATGCCGGAGAGGCAGCAAGCTCAGCTGTAACGACTCTTCAGGAACAGCTTGATGTTATTGCGCTTCATACCGTTGACCCAGAAACGTATTACGACTTCCAATTCAATCGACCTACGATCGGTTTCGATGATGACGGAAACAGGTCGCTTACCTGGCCAACTTCGATTCTCTATGCCCCGATGGTTCCAGCCGATCTTGATGAGAGTGTCTCGGAAGATCTAATACTCGATGTAACAGGTGCCAATGCGAACAACATTTATCTCCTTCAGGGAGTAGAACCAAGCCGCAATTGGTTGACTTTTACGAACGAAATTCTGGATATCGCACTGGCTGCAGACATCTCTGCCATTGTCTTGTTGGGTTCAATGCTGGCTGACGTCCCACACACGAGGCCGATTTCTACCTTTGTTTCTAGCGAAAATGCTGATGTTCGTCACGCACTCGATGTCGAGCGAAGTACTTATGAAGGCCCTGTAGGTATTTTGAGTGTCATTGCAGCAGCAGCCGAGGAAGCAGATATTCCAACTGTTGCCATCTGGGCTTCTGTTCCTCACTATGTCCACCAAGGACCGAGCCCTAAAGCAACTCTTGCGCTCATTGACAAACTCGAAGAGATTGTGGACGTCGTCATTCCACGTGGTGAGCTTGTCTCCGAAGCAGCGGAGTGGGAAGAAAACATCAATAAGCTCGCGGCTGAAGACGAAGATATGTCGTCTTACATTGCTCAGCTCGAGCAAGCCCGAGACATGGTTGATTCGCCAGAGGCAACTGGAGAATCACTGGCACAAGAGTTTGAAAGATTCCTGCGCTCCACCGACAAACCCGGCGAAGGTACAGAACCCCCTAAAGGCGTTTAGCCTTGGATTACTCCGGTTGCCAGGAGAGCCAACAGAGTTCCACCAAGAGCTAAGCGATAGACAACAAATGGCCAAAAACTGTGCTTTCCAAGCCAGTTCATTAGGAATGCAATAACTCCAATGCCAACGATAAACGCCACCACTGTGGCAGCTAGAGTCTCTATCCCTGTAAACACTTGTGGTTCGTTGAAACTCTTGGCCAGTTGGTAAAGACCACTACCGAACACTGCAGGCAGTGCGAGTAAGAACGAATAACGGGCTGCAGACGTTCTGTTGAATCCCATAAAGAGTCCGGCTGTGATGGTGCCACCGGAGCGAGATACACCTGGAATCAAAGCTAAAGCCTGTGCGAAACCAAAGACTATTCCGCGGCCTACCGTGAGCTGTTGCAGGTTTTTCGTTTTCTTTCCGACAACATCTGCAATGCCTAACAAAATGCCGAAGACAATCAACATCGTTGCGACGATCCACAACGAACGAAGCGTCGTCTCGATTTCGTCTTGGAAGACTAATCCCAGAACAACGATGGGGAGCGATCCCACAATGATGAGCCAGCCCATTCGTGCATCCGGATCATTTCGGGGCAACTTCCTGACCAATGCTAAGAACCAATGTTTCACGATTCGAACAAGGTCACGCCAGAAATACACAACAACAGCGGTTTCTGTGCCCAGCTGAGTAATAGCCGTAAACGTGGCTCCTGGGTCTCCCCCGTTGGGAAGAAATTCTCCGATGATTCTGAGATGTGCCGAGCTTGAAACGGGAATAAATTCAGTTAGTCCCTGAACAAACCCAAGAAAAAGTGCCTCGAAAAATCCCATAAACATGACACTAACGAGCAAATGGAGAGCCGACTCAACGCCACGTGAACATGGAGCATATTTCTTCGTGCTAATGTTGTCTCTCGGTGGTAAAACACCATCACCTGCGCGGGTGGCGGAATGGCAGACGCGCTAGCTTGAGGTGCTAGTGTCCGTAAGGACGTGGGGGTTCAAGTCCCCCTTCGCGCACAGAGAAAAGCCCCGGTCAATAGACCGGGGCTTCTTTGTTTGACTTGCTAGGCCGAGACTAATTCTTGCTGAGCTAAATCTGCCTTCCACGCAACTAGCTTGCGCACAGATTCGCTTTTGTCGGAAGCAAGAATTTCCATTGTGTCTTGGGGGACAAAAAAGTTCACTGCTACCCAGCTTCGAACTTGTTCACTCTTGTCCGTAGCAAGGTGGCGCAAGATGTCACACGGAGTGGTTTCGTTTCGCGCAACGCAGATCCTGACACCTTCGTTTTTGTCCTTGGCTAAAGCCCACATCACGTCTTCAGGAACGTGATAGCTCAGGGCGACGCTTTCACGGATTTTTGGGTTTTTGTCCACGGCCATGGTGCGGAGACGATTAATTTTGCTCTCACCAAACTCTGGACCGAGGAATTTAGCCACAGCAGTCTCGTTCAGCTTCTTATCTGCTTTGAGAGCATCGAGCTGTGCACGTTGTGCTGGTGTGTTAAATCTGATGCAAGACATGTAGAAAATAGTACTGCTGCACAACCTTCAAGTAGTTATTGAACCACTACATATTGGGTGTGTCGCAAGAAAAAGTAGAAGATATTGCTATTTGACAGGTGATGAAATCCGACGACGCATGAGATCAATTCGGGACTGAAGTTGGGCAACTGTGGCCTGAGCAACGGCTGGACCACCACATGTTTGACGCAGTTCAGTATGAATGATGCCGTGAGGTGTAGACGTTTGCTTGCTCCATAAAGCAACTAAGGAATTCAGAAGTGCTCGCTGCTCTTTCAAGCTTCTGTGTAATGGGATGCTTTTGTTGACCGCGACATCACTGGATCTACCAACACCACGTTGAGTTTGCCGACGTTGCCGGTGTCGAAGAAGTTCTGAAATTTGGTCAGGTTCCAAAATCCCAGGAATTCCGATGAAGTCATGTTCTTCTGGTGAACCAGGTTCTGCGTATCCACCAAATTCTTCACCTTGGTACATCACCATGTCGAAGTTCGCATCAGAACCGAGGAAGGCATACTCCCCCAGATCCGCTTCTAACGTGTCGGAAGCAGATTCTGCCCGCTGAGATTCTTCAAACGCATCCATCTCTGGATACTCGCTCTCGCCTGGCTTTACGCGACGCTCAAGGGCATGATCACGTTGAAGTTCAAGTTCACCTGCCAACTGCATCAGTTGAGGAACGTTAGGCAAGAACACCGTCGCCGTCTCGCCGCGACGTCGTGCGCGGACAAAACGACCGATAGCTTGAGCGAAATACAAGGGTGTTGCTGCACTGGTTGCATAAACGCCAACAGCAAGCCGTGGAACATCAACACCTTCAGAAACCATGCGGACGGCAACCATCCAGCGTGAAGTTCCCGCTGAGAACGTGTCAATCTTCTGACCACCGCCGGCTTCATCGCTCAACACAACCGTAGGTTCTTCTCCGGTGAGCTCTAACAGCACTTGTG
Organism: uncultured Aurantimicrobium sp.; assembly: GCF_936931525.1. Taxonomy (GTDB): domain Bacteria; phylum Actinomycetota; class Actinomycetes; order Actinomycetales; family Microbacteriaceae; genus Aurantimicrobium. Next base: position 24,903 of record NZ_CAKZII010000160.1, on the reverse strand, counting down.
CATATGCTCTGGCGTCATCTTGGTCGGTTGCAATGACAAGACCTGCAGCATCAGGAATCGACTGGCGAACTTCAGTGAGGCGATTATTTGCTGCCTGCATAACCTGAGGAATCCAGTCCCCGCCTGGATCGAGAGCAGCACGCCACGCTTGAGAGGTGACGTCCTTAGTGTTGTCTTGACCTAGCCGAGCTTCCATTTCATCGCCGGCCCTGGTTCGCCAACGCATCGAACCGGCATAAACCATAAACATGACCGGGCGAACAACACCATCTTGAAGAGCTCGTCCGTAGCCATAGTCATAATCTGTTTGTGAAACTAAGACACCATCACGGTCAGGGAGGTAGCTGACGAAAGGGATGGGAGCAGTATCACTGCGGAACGGTGTGCCTGTAAGCGAAAGACGTCGTTCTGCGCGACTGAAAGCTACACGTAATGCGTCACCCCAGCTCAGTGCATCGCCTCCATGGTGTACTTCATCCATGATCACCAGTGTTCGCGCTGAATCCGTGAGCTCCTGGTGGATGTGGGCCTTCATCGCTATTTGCGCATACGTCACGGCAACACCGTGGAATTGCTTGCTGTGACGTTTGTGAGCATTGCTGAAATGTGGATTCAGGCGAATACCAACTTTGTGTGCAGCATCTGCCCATTGCGTTTTGAGATGCTCAGTGGGTGTGACTACGGTAATGCGATCAATAGTTCTTCGGCGCAAAAGCTCTGTAGCTAAACGAAGTGCAAAGGTCGTCTTGCCAGCACCTGGAGTTGCAGCGGCAAGAAAATCTTTGGGCTCGTTCTGGAAATAGGCATCAAGGGCCTCTGTTTGCCAGGCTCGGAGGTTTTCAGCTGTGCCCCAAGGGGCACGGGCAGGGTATGCGGGAGAAAGATGTTCTGCGGCGAACGAGCCAATATGCGTCTGTTCACCGGTCATGATGAACCAATACTAAGAAAGAATTACGAACTTGCAGTGCCGACTAGTCGGTAAGTGCATATAAAGCCACTGCGCTAGCTGAAGCGACGTTGAGAGAGTCGACCCCATGAAGCATGGGAATGGTTACGACTGTGTCGCACGCCTCAAGTGCTTGATGACTTAACCCATCTCCCTCGGACCCGAATACAAGAGCAATCTTCTCTGGTTGATGAAGTGCAAAGTCGCGAAGGGAAACAGCATCATCCGCCAGAGCCATGGCAGCAATATGGAATCCTGCTTCATGAAGAAGATTTCTGGCTTCTGGCCATTCCGGTAAACGTGTCCACGGAACCTGCAAAACAGTACCCATGGAAACTCTCACTGAACGGCGATAGAGAGGGTCAGCACAGCGAGGAGTTATCAGCACAGCATCTGCTCCAAGACCTGCCACAGCCCGGAAAATCGCACCTACATTTGTGTGATCAACGATGTCCTCGAGGACAACAATCCTTTTCGCATCTTCCAACAGATCCGAGACGGAAGGTAACTCTGGGCGATGCATGGATGCCAGGGCACCTCGGTGCATCTCAAAGCCGGTGAGGGCCTGAAGGAGCTCACTGGAGCCGACATAAATGACACAGTCATCGAAAGATGAAACGAGTGGCTCTATATCTTCTAACCATTGCTCTTGCAGTAAAACTGAACGTGGCACATGTCCTGCATGTATTGCACGTTGAATGACTTTGCTTGACTCGGCTATGTAGAGGCCACGTTCTGGTTCAGAAACCTTTCGAAGCGCAACATCAGTCAAACCGACATAATCTTGGAGTCCGTTGTGGGATAGATCAGTGATGTGCACAACAGAAGCCATGCACTCAGTTTGGCAGTAACTCGAAACATGAATGAAACGCAAGTGTTTTAGGCTTGCGGCCATGGCCGCAATTCTGGAGCACAACACTCATGTCGAGGGCATTGAGTCCTTGGTGGAGCTCATTGCTGGTCGCCGTGTTGCTGTATTGACGGGAGCAGGAGTCTCGACTGACTCAGGCATCCCTGACTATCGCGGCAAGGGAGCGTCTAAACGTACTCCAATGAATATTGGAGATTTCCTTTCAGGACACTCTTTTCGCCAACGCTATTGGGCAGGTGCCCACGTGGGTTGGAAATCATTCTCTGATGCACAACCCAATCAAGGCCACCTTGCCCTCGCTGCGATGGAACAAGCTGGAATCATCGAAGGTGTAATCAGCCAGAATGTTGATGGGCTCCACCGTCGAGCAGGAAGTTCTCACGTAGTTGATCTACACGGGAGCTTGGACCGCGTGGTCTGTTTGGAATGTGGCCAACAATTCGACCGATCCGGCGTTGAGTCCAAACTCAGCGAACTCAATCCTTGGCTTGATGAATTAAGCAATATTGTTTTGGCGCCAGACGGTGATGTGGATGTGACCGATTACAGTTCAGTTCAAGTACCTGAGTGCACCGTATGCGGTGGAATGCTCAAGCCCGATGTGGTCTTTTTTGGTGAGTTTGTTCCACCTAAGGTTTTTACCGCCGCCTCGAGTTTGATCAAAAGAGCGAATGTTCTGCTCATTGCCGGTTCTTCTCTAGCGGTAAATTCAGGAATTCGGCTTCTTGACCAGGCAAAACGGCAGCGTATGCCCATCATCATCGTGAATCGTGGAGAAACCAAGGGTGACAAAAAGGCTTCCATCAAGCTGGAAGCCGGCACAAGTGATGTGTTGAGTTCCCTTGCGCTGAGCTTAGGTGCGGGAAACCTTTACGAGGACATCGAGTAGCTCGCCGGCGGATTTCTTCCAGCTGAAATGGGCTGCCTGTTTTACGCTCTTCTCAGAGATGTCTTGCCACGTGTGTGGCTCAGTGAGCGAAGTGATTCTTTCCGCAAAAGCTTCAGGGGAATCTGCTGGAGCAAAGAGTGCAGCCTCTCCCCCAATTTCGTGAAAGATCGAAATATCTGACACCACAATCGGCGTTCCAATGCTCATTGCTTCAACAAGCGGGATTCCAAAACCTTCATCTCGTGAAGCGCTCACCAAAGCTGTTGCATGTGACAAGAGGTCGAAATAATCCTCGTCCGTTGTGCCGTTATGGAAGTGAATCTGAGCTTCAGGTGCGAGAGCTGAAAGACGCTGACGGTCCTGTTCTGAGATTCGGCTTGTGAGATGAAGAGTGAAATCGGGAAGAAGAGCAACAGCCTTAACTAAAGTTTCAACATTTTTGTACGGCATAAAGGAACCCATATACACAATGGAACGAGATCTCTTTGAAGGTGAGCTGATCACGATTTCAGCAGAAGGTTGATCTGCAGCGTTGTGAACAACAAAGACTGGCTTTGTCGTGAGCTTGTTCTCCACAATGAGTTTCTTGGTTGTTTCTGAAACCGCGACTACTGCATCGCTATGAGCTAACAGCATCTTCTGAGGCCACCACGCGGTGTGATAGAGCCGCCAGAGCAAACGGATCGGCCACGAGAACTGCCTTGGAGGAGTTGGATGGCTGTAGTAAATCAAGTCATGAACGGTGAGGACAAGCTTGTATTTTCTCCCACGAGCACCAATGGTCTGCATAGGACTGAACACAATGTCAGGTTCTAATTTATTGATCTGACTAGCAACAAAAGGTTCGCGCGGGCTCGTAGGCGAACTCACGACAGTGAAAGGCAGCTCAGGCAGAAACGCTAGTTGTTTCTCATCGCTGATCAGCATGAGAAGCTCATCTCCTCGTTCTGTAACGAGAGGGGCCATTTGTTCAACCAAACGTGCGCTGAACCGGGAAATACCATCGTGATGATCAGTGCGAACGTAGCGGCAATCGAAAGCTATTTTCATGCTGCTGCCGTGAGACCCAGGAAATCTCTAATGTGTTGAGCTGCAAAATCAGGAGCTTCGTAGTGGACGAGATGTCCCACGCCTTCCACAATTTCTAAACGGGTTCCAGGAATGCGAGAAGCTAATAGTTTTTGTTCGGGTAACGCAGTGATGTCATCTTTGTCTGCAACGAGCATCATGAGTTCTTGATGGATTCCGGGAGCGAACTGTGAAACATCATTAGATACAGATGTCTCAAAGGCTTCAAGAACAGAATCACGTGACTCAAAGAGCGAGAAATACTGATCATGCTGCTCATGTATCCACTGGCGAAGGTTGGGGTCCTTCGTCTTCGCCATAGTTTCACTCATCACCCGAACAATAGTTTTGTTTTTGAGCAAGGCATAGCCCGCACCTGATGGAAGTGCTGCTGCAGCTTTGTAGTAGAGAACTGCTAAACGCGTCATTATTCCGCGTGGACCTTTGAGTGCATTCGCTGCAATCGGATTAATCAAGATCGCTTTCTTATTGGGTAAACCATCAGAAAGCGCAGCTCCAACAACAATGGAGCCAAATGAGTGTCCAAGAATCACAGCATCGTTAGCGTGCAAAGCACTGAGAAAGTGGCTGAGCCACGTGGAATATGAACTGATGTCTGCCGGTGACGGGAGCGCTTGAGAAATACCAAAGCCTGGCAGGTCAGGAATGATCACGTGAACGTCAGACCCCAATTCAGCCACGATGGGTTCTAACCCGTGATGATCGCCTCTAAAGCCATGAATCATGACCAGCTGGAGGGGCGAATTCTTGTTTCCATATTCCCAATAATGTGTGCGCTTTCCATCAACAACCACAGATGACTCTTCTGTTGGGATTACAGAGAGTTTCTGAGCATAAGGAGAGTGAGCAGGCATTGCCTCAAGTGTAGGCGCACCGAGTCCCTACCCGGCTCATCTCGGGGCTAGAACCTAGAGTAAGTTACGTGACCAACACAGGACTGCCCGAATGGGCCAACGTTATTGCTGTTTTTGATACCGAAACAACCGGCATTGCTCCCGAGACTACTCGTATCGTCTCTGCGAACATCAGTGTGTTGAATCCCTATGGCGAAGTTGAAGACACAACTAACTGGCTCATCAACTGTGGGATAGATATTCCCGAGCAAGCAACAGCTGTTCATGGCATCACGACTGAGCGGATGAGAGCGGAGGGTGCTCCTGCGGCAGACAGCATCTTCGAAATATTGACCAAGCTTCAAGGCTTCTTGGGTGAAGGAATTGGCGTGGTTGCTTACAACGCAGCTTATGACTTCACGATTTTGGATCGAGAAGCAAAGCGTTACGGCTTTGACCCCCTTGAGTTACCCTCACCCGTGATCGACCCACTCATCATTGATAAGCAAGTAGATAAGTATCGCAAGGGCAAGAGAACTCTCGAAGCAGCAGCTGCTCACTACGGTGTAGAGCTTACGGACGCACACGATGCTGCAGCAGATGCGATTGCAGCTGGCCGTGTAGCTCAAGCTATCGGCAAGAAGTATGCTGCTGACCTTGCATACCCAGCTTCTGAACTTCACGATCTACAAGTGGTGTGGGCGAAGGAACAAGCAGAAAGCTACGCCACCTGGCGCAGAAGTCAGAATCTACCGGTCTACCCAGGAGACGGTCTTTGGCCTGTGCGCTAGAACCTACAACTTAACGAAGAAAGCCCGGTCAATGACCGGGCTTTCTTGATGTCTAGAGAACTTACTGACCGAAACCAGCAAAGCGCTTGTTGAACTTCTCAACACGACCAGCGGAGTCCATGATGCGCTGCTTACCGGTGTAGAACGGGTGAGAAGCGTTTGAGATTTCAACGTCAATGATGGGGTACTCGTTGCCGTCAGTCCACGTAGTGGTCTTTGAGCTGGTGAGAGTGGAACGGGTCAGGAACGACTCGCCCGAAGCAAGGTCGTGAAAGACGACGGGTGCGTACTCGGGGTGAATGTCAGACTTCATCAGGTTTTCCTTCAATAGGGAGGTTGCTCAACACATGGTGTGAGGAACAAAAGCTTGCGGCCATTCGCCTTACGAACCAGGCCGACTCACAATGTTATCAGAAACTTAGAGAGTTGCTTGTGCAGAGTAGCGACCATCGTTGTTGTACACCGTGACCGTCACCCCAAAGACGTCAGTCAGGTTCTCACTAGTCAAAGTTGACGCGATTGGTCCGGCATACGCCGCTCCCCCGTCTTTGACAAGAAGAACGTGGGTGAATCCACGAGGAATCTCTTCAACATGGTGCGTAACCATCACAATGGCGGGCGCAGAAGGGTTTCCTGCAAAGAATCCCAACATCTGCATAATTTCTTCACGGGAACCTAAATCGAGTCCTGCTGTGGGCTCATCAAGGAGAAGCAGCTCAGGGTCAGTCATGATCGAGCGCGCAATTTGTAGACGCTTTGCTTCACCTTCTGAAAGAGAATCAACAGTGCGATCTGACAGTTCTTCAAGACGCCATTCGGCAAGAACACGTCGTGCGCGGCGAATATCGAGTTCTTCGAATTGTTCTCCGCGTCGCTCTGCAGCTGCATAAGCTGCAGTGATCACGGCATCTGAAACTGTGTCTGTGGGAGGAATGCGCTTGGACATACTCGAAGAGGCATAACCAACTCGAGGACGAAGCCACTCTGGATCTGCAGTTGCAAGATCTTCGTCAAGAACTGAAACCTGGCCAGCTGAAGGGATATCCCATCCAGCTGCCATATCAAGCAGAGAAGTTTTTCCCGCACCGTTCGCACCGAGAATAATCCAACGCTGATCGCTGGTTACCTCCCAGTTCAGGTTGTTCACGACAGTGTTGCCACCACGAACGAGAGAAGTGTTTGAAAATCGAAGAACCTGAACCATTCCTCAATGCTAACGAGAGTTAGCGCTTCACAAGGTTGTAAATCGCCCGTGTTTGCTCTGCAATTGCCATCCAGTCGAAGTGAATGCGTGCACGTTCGCGCGCGGCTACTCCCATTTGTTTCGCTCGTTCAGGGTCCGAAACCGCGTTTCGCATGGCGTCAGCGAGATCTGAGACATATTGTTCAGGGTGCAAGGGAGTTCCAGTGCCATCTTGAAGCTGTTCAATGGGAACGAGCCAACCCGTTACGCCGTCATCTACAACTTCAGGAATACCACCCGTCGCTGTACCCACAACAGGTATGCCACATGCCATTGCTTCAAGATTTACGATTCCAAGTGGTTCATAAATTGAGGGGCACACAAACGTGGTGGCTGAGCTCAAAATTGCTGCGAGTTCGTGGCGAGGGAGGTGGTCGGAGATCCACACAACACCGTCACGTTGTTGCTGAAGTTCAGCGACCTTTGATTCAACCTCAGCCTTGATTTCAGGAGTATCTGGAGCTCCAGCGCACAGAATCAGCTGAACCTCGTCAGGGAGCCTTCCTGCAGCCTCCAAGAGATAAGGCAAACCTTTTTGGCGTGTGATTCGTCCGACAAAGACAACAGAGGGGCGGGAAGAGTCAATTCCCCATTTCTCCAGCAATTGAGGATTCGAGGTAGGAGCCCATGCATCAACATCAATGCCGTTGTGAACGACATGGACCTTGTCAGGGTCGATATCGGGATAGCTGCGCAAAATGTCTTGGCGCATGCCGGCACTCACAGCAATAACAGCATCAGCTGCCTCATAAGCGGATTTCTCTATCTGACTTGAAAGTCGATACCCACCACCAAGTTGTTCCGCTTTCCATGGACGAAGAGGCTCAAGACTGTGAGCAGTGATGACATGAGGAATACCGTGAAGTAGTTGCGAAACTCGCCCAGCTTCATTGGCGTACCAGGTGTGCGAGTGAACAAGGTCAGCCCCAGCTGTGTCATTGGCCATGAGGAGATTTACTCCAATGGTTTGGAGTGCAGGGTTTGCGGCAACCAAATCTGAAGGCACGGAGTAACTGGTGACATCGGCTTCTTCGCGTTGAGCACCAAAACAGCGAACCTGGACATCGAGAGAAGTACGAAGTGCTTTCACGAGCTCAGCGACATGTACGCCTGCACCGCCATAAATCTCAGGCGGATATTCCTTGGTCAATAAATCAACGCGCATGTGAAGAACGCTATAACACTCAGAGTTCATATGCCCACACGTAATCTTTTGCATTACGTTGCATATCTGTTACATGAGTGTCCTACTGTTGAGACATGCCAAAGAAGGTTTTCGGAATTGTTCTCGCTGGTGGCGAGGGCAAACGCCTCATGCCCCTGACAGAAGACCGCGCAAAACCTGCTGTGCCCTTTGGTGGCCAGTACCGTTTGGTTGACTTCGCTATATCGAACTTGATCAACTCTGGCCTCCGTCAGATTGTTGTCCTCACTCAGTACAAATCTCACTCACTCGACCGTCACGTATCGCAAACATGGCGTATGTCTGGCCTTTTAGGCTCCTATGTCGCATCTGTTCCTGCTCAACAAAGACTTGGCAAGCGTTGGTTCTCCGGCAGTGCCGATGCCATCCTTCAAAGCTTGAACCTCATTCGTGACGAGAAGCCCGACATCGTCGTTGTGGTGGGTGCCGATCACGTTTACCGTATGGACTTTGACCAGATGATTCAGGCTCACATTGAATCCGGCAAAAAAGCGACGGTTGCAGCAATCCGCCAACCCATTCGCCTGGCAGATCAATTCGGCGTTATCGAAGTCGACAGCAAAGATGTCACAAAGATTGGCCGCTTCCGCGAAAAGCCAACGGATGCTGTTGGATTGCCTGATACTCCAGATGAAGTCTTGGTTTCAATGGGTAACTATGTCTTTGACGCTGACGCCCTCATTGCTGCCGTTGAGGCTGATGGCGAATTAGCTGATTCAAGCCACGATATGGGCGGTGACATCATTCCTTACTTCGTTGCCAAAGACGAAGCAGGAGTTTATGACTTCAATCGCAATGATGTTCCTGGCTCGACAGACCGCGATAAGTATTACTGGAGAGACGTCGGAAGTATTGACAGCTTCTTTGATGCTCACATGGATCTGATTTCCACTCTGCCTGTCTTCAACCTCTACAACACCGACTGGCCTATCTATTCCATGCAGGTCAACTCACCACCGGCAAAGTTCGTTCGGGATGCCCGCGGCCGCGTGGGAGCCACTATTGATTCCGTTGTTTCTCTAGGTTCCCTACTATCCGGAGCCCATATTGAACGAAGTGTTCTTGGCCCCTGGTGTGAAGTGAATTCTGGAGCAAGTGTTCACGATTCCATCGTTTTTGATCACGTCACGGTTGGCGCTGATGTCGAAATTCGCCGGGCTATTCTGGATAAAGAAGTAGTAGTCGAAGATGGCGCCAAAATTGGTGTTGATCATGATCGAGACCGCGCACGTGGATTTACCGTGACTGAATCAGGTATCACTGTTGTGGGTAAGGGAGTACGAGTAGCGCCATGACCGAAATCCGTAATGACAGTGCCAATACGGATTCGAAGCGCTTTCTCGTAGTACTCGACGTTGACTCAACCCTGATTGAAAACGAAGCAATAGAACTTATTGCGGCACAAGCAGGCTCTCTCGAGTTAGTTGCCGCAGTTACCGAACGAGCCATGCGCGGTGAACTTGACTTCGCCGAAAGTCTCAAGGAACGGGTAGCGACTCTTGCAGGTCTGCCTGAGAGCGTGTTCGATACAGTTCGCTCACAAATCACCGTTACTGCTGGGGCAGCAGAGTTGATTTCAACCGTCAAAGCACATGGCGGCCATGTGGGAGTTGTAAGCGGTGGTTTTCATGAACTCCTCGACCCGCTTGCTGAGTCTTTGGGTTTGGATTTCTGGAAGGCAAACCGACTTGAAATTCGAGACGGTCAACTGACAGGAAAAGTGCTTGGTGCCATCGTTGATGCCCAAACCAAAGCAGATACTTTGATCGAATGGGCAAACCTCACTAACACTCCCCTGTCACACACAGTGGCAATTGGAGATGGAGCAAATGATCTCACCATGATGGGCGTTGCTGGTTTAGGTATCGCATTCTGCGCAAAACCGATTGTTCAAGAACAAGCAGATATCGCCCTCAATGAGAGGGATCTGAGTAAAGCGTTGGAGCTGTTTGGGCTCTAATGCCCCATGCCCAATCCGCCATCAACTGGGATAACAGCACCGGAAATATATCCAGCATCATCTGAAGCAAGCCACGCACAAACTTTCGCAACCTCGGAAGGCTGGGCGAATCGACCTGCAGGAATGTTTTTGCGGTATTGCTCCTGCTGATCTTCTGGAAGAGCAGCTGTCATATCGGTTTCGATGAAACCTGGTGCGACAACGTTCGCTGTGATTCCACGGGCACCTAGTTCACGTGTGAGAGAACGAGCCATTCCCACAAGGGCACTCTTTGAAGAAGAGTAATTCACTTGGCCTGCAGAACCATAAAGGCCGACAACTGAAGAAATCAACACAATACGTCCGAAGCGAGCTTTCAGCATTCCCTTGACTGCACGCTTGACTACTTTGAATGTTCCGCCAAGATTCGTGTCAACAACAGAATCAAACTCTTCATCTGTCATCCGCATCACGAGAGTGTCCTTGGTAATGCCTGCATTGGCAACGAGAACTTCAACGGGGCCGAGTTGTGACTCAACTTCTGCATACGCAGCATCTAGGGAAGCACCGTCTGTTACGTCAGCTCGAACAGTGAGAGATCCTGCTGGGCCTTCTCCAGAACGAGCTGTCACGGCCACACGGTGGCCCTGTGCAATGAACTCTTCTGCAAGGGCATAACCAATGCCACGGTTTCCACCAGTGATAAGCACGGTACGAACGGTCACAATTCCTCCAGTCGGATGCAATGAAAGCTAGCTTAGCCGTAGGCTAGTAACACGACATCAACCGTTGGGACAACGCCGACAATGAAGAAACAACTTCAGTCAGCAACATCGCTTCCGCTCGCACCAATTGATGAGCGGCGTATCCGCATGATCAAATACTCCATTGCTATGGGTATTCGCATGGCGTGCATCATTGCCATGCTGTTTGTCTCTGGTTGGTGGCTCGTTATTTGTGCGACTGGCGCCATTGTCTTGCCCTACTTCGCCATGATTGTCGCCAACGTAAAAATGGCTCCTAAGCAGGGAACAGTCGAGCGTCCTGCCACCATCGTTTTGTATCAAGAGACTCCGCGTTGACCCCTGAACCTCACAACAACGCTGAACACGTTCCCTGGTATCGCATTGCGTTCACAAAGCGTTGGTTGAGCTATTTGCTGCTCACCGCTATCTTTGCTGGGGCCTGTGTTGCTCTGTCCACATGGCAGTTTGCCCGGAGAGATGAAGCACGCCAGGAAATTGATCGCGTACTTGCCAACTACAACTCGTCTGCCGTTCCCTTAGAACAAGCACTCCCTCAACTCGGCTCATTTGATGAGAACGATAAGTGGATTCCAGTAGAAGTGACGGGTACGTACTTAGCTGACGAACAACTCATCGTCCGCAGTCGCCCTCGTGAACAAGTAGCCGGAGTGGAAGTGCTCACTCCATTACTCACCGATGACGGCAACATCTTTATCATCGACCGCGGCTGGCTTCCAGCCAATGTAAATCCTGAAGATTCTTACGTATTGCCTGCACCACCTACTGGGGAAGTAACCGTTATTGCACGTCTCAAGGCGAGCGAGCCCAGCATTCCTGGCCGTGGAATGTCTGAAGGACAAGTAGCGACGATTGAGCTTCCTCTCATTGAAGAAGTCTTAGGCTCCCCTACCTACACGGGTGCTTATGGTTTACTCGCGACAGAAACTCCAGCACCTATCGACAAAGCTCCCCTGACGGCTCTCAAGCCGTCAGTCGACGAAGGCGCGCATCTCAGCTATGCATTCCAATGGATCATGTTCGGAATTTTGGCCTTCATTGGCCTGGCATGGGCTGTTCGAAATGAACTTCGAATTCGAAACTCTGAAACCGAGGCAGGCCAAGCCAAGCTTGCCGCCGCTGCATCGAAACGCAAGGCAAGGCCCACAGAGGAAGACATCGAAGATGCCATTCTCGACGGAAAGTAGTTAGCGAACTGCGCGATTAATTGCGGACACGACCGCTTTCAAGGAAGCAGTAGAAATGTCCGAGTCAATTCCTACACCCCAGAGTCGCGTTCCGTTGACGTTGAGCTCAACATATGCGGCAGCCATGGCATCTCCACCAGCAGCAAGAGTGTGTTCGACGTAGTCAAAGAGCTCCACCTCAATACCTTGAGCCGCCATCAACTTTAAGAAAGCGTCAATTGGGCCGTTACCCACAGTGTCTTGACGAGAGACGGTTTCACCATCACGGAGATCGACAGAAAGCTTGAGAGTGCCGTTAAAGTCACTTTCCGTGCGGCTACCTGTGAGTTCGAATCGACCCCACTTGTTGGCAACATCCTTTGCAGGCAGATATTCATCCTGGAAGATCTCCCAGAGATCATCACTGGAAACCTCGCCGCCTTCAGCGTCGGTCTTGTGCTGAACAACGCCGGAGAATTCAATTTGGAGACGACGAGGAAGCTCGAGGTTGTGGTCCTTCTTCAGCAGGTAAGCGACGCCGCCCTTACCGGACTGTGAATTAACACGAATAACGGCTTCATAGCTGCGCCCAAGGTCTTTGGGGTCAACGGGAAGATAGGGAACAGCCCAAACCAGATTGTCAACGTGTGTGCCTTGAGCTTGAGCATCAGCTGCCATGCGCTCAAAACCCTTTTTAATCGCATCTTGGTGTGAACCGGAGAACGCGGTGTAAACCAGGTCACCTGCCCACGGGCTTCGCTCATGTACTTTGAGCTGGTTGCAGTATTCCGCAGTGCGCTTGACCTCATCGAGATTACTGAAATCAATTTGAGGGTCGATTCCCTGGGTAAACATGTTGATACCCAGCGCAACAAGGTCAACGTTTCCCGTGCGTTCTCCGTTGCCGAAGAGGCAGCCTTCAATACGGTCTGCACCTGCCATATAGCCAAGTTCAGCAGCAGCTACTGCAGTTCCTCGGTCGTTGTGAGGGTGCAATGAAATGAGGACGTTTTCACGATGTGCAAGATGACGCCCCATCCATTCGATGGAGTCTGCATACACGTTGGGTGAAGCCATCTCTACCGTTGCAGGCAGGTTGATGATGACCTTACGTTCGGGCGTAGGTTCAAGAATCTCAAGAACGGCATTACACACTTCAACGGCGTATTCGAGTTCGGTTCCTGTGAAACTCTCAGGAGAGTACTCGTAGTAGACCTGAGTTTGCGGAATGGTCTTTTCCATTTCGCGACAGTAACGAGCTCCATGGAGTGCAATATCCATGATGCCCTGACGGTCTTCGCGGAAGACAACTTCACGCTGCAAGATGCTGGTGGAGTTATAGAAGTGAACAATTGCTTGCTTGGCACCAGCAATAGCTTCATATGTGCGCTCAATGAGGTGATCGCGCGCTTGAGTCAGTACCTGGATGGTGACATCGTCAGGAATCGCTTTTTCTTCGATAAGAGAGCGAACAAAATCGAAGTCAGTCTGGCTAGCAGAAGGGAAACCTACTTCAATTTCCTTGTAGCCCATCTTGACCAGAAGGTCGAACATAATGCGCTTACGCTCTGGGCTCATGGGATCAATGAGAGCCTGGTTTCCATCACGTAGGTCTACGGCGCACCAAACGGGAGCTTTCTCAATGCGCTTGCCTGGCCATGTGCGGTCTGTCAGGTCAATGCCGAGGCTCTCGTGATACGGACGATACTTGTGCACTGGCATTGTGCTGGGGGCTTGATTGTTCTTCATGCTTTTTCTCCTCGCGGGTGGTGGTCAGCCAACGGGCGTCTCCGCGACGAGTGAGGCCTATTTAGTGGACTCGTCGCGGCAGCTAAGAAGAAGCAGACCAAAGGACATATTTCTAGGCTAGCACTGAGCTACTAGAAGCCCAATCGCTGAAGCAGTTTGGGGTCTCGTTGCCAGTCTTTTGCAACCTTCACACGAAGGCTCAAGAACACCTTTTGTCCAACAAGCGGTTCGATTGCTGCACGAGAGCGTTGACCAATGTCCTTGAGACGCTCGCCGCCATTTCCGATAATGATTCCCTTTTGGCTATCACGCTCGACAAAGACGTTGGCATAAATTTCAAGAAGTTCTTTGTCTTCGCGCTGAATCATGTCATCGAGTGTGACAGCGAGAGAGTGAGGAAGTTCCTCGTGGACGCCTTCAAGGATGGTTTCACGAATGAGTTCAGAGATACGTTTCTCAAGGTCTTCATCTGTATTTTGCTCAAGAGGATAAAGAGCTACACCTTCGGGAAGGAGCTTGATCAGTTCGTCAGCCAAAAGATCAATTTGATCATCTCCCACAGCCGAAACTGGGATGATTGTTGCCCAGTCACGAAGTTCTTGGACTTCCAGGAGCCTAGTGGCAATCGCTTTCTTCGAGGAAACATCTGTCTTGGTGATGACAGCTACCTTCACAGCACGAGGATATTTATCTAATTGCTCGTTGATAAATCGATCACCCGGACCGACCGGTTCATCAGCGGGAAAGCACATCCCAATTACATCGACATCGCCCAATGTGGCTGACACGAGAGCGTTTAAGCGTTCGCCCAACAGCGTTCGAGGTCGGTGAATTCCCGGGGTGTCCACCAATATCAATTGACCAGTTGGACGATTAGTGATTCCTCGAATCGCATGACGAGTGGTTTGTGGCTTCGAGGAGGTAATGGCAACCTTCTCACCTACCAAGGCATTGGTGAGTGTGGACTTGCCAACGTTAGGGCGACCAACGAGAGAAACAAATCCTGAACGCGGCTGATTCTCAGGCGAATCTCCACGCTTTTCAGCTTTAGACGGACGGGCCATTAGTTTTCCTCTTCCGTAAAAGCCTGACGAGCATCAATCAAGTCTTGATCTGCTTCCACAATTGCACGAGTGACACGTTTCCGATGGGACCCGCTTCGGTCAGCTTCGATAATCAAGCCACTGACTGTCACTTTGTCCCCCACTTCGGGCAATCGACCAAGTTCTTTAGCTAATAATCCGCCAACCGAATCAACATCTTCATCATCGAGTTCAAGGCCAAATAGTTCGCCGAGTTCATCCAGAGGCAAACGAGTGGCGACGCGATATCGCTGGTCACTCAGCATTTCTACTTCTGGCGCACCACGATCATGTTCGTCAGCAATATCTCCAACAAGTTCTTCAATGAGATCTTCCAGAGTGACGAGCCCCGCAATACCACCGTGTTCGTCAACAACAAGGGCTAGATGCGTATGTTGTGCCTGCATTTGTTTCAGAGTGTCATCAGCTTTCTTCGACTCCGGAACGAACATGGCTGGTCGAGCAAGATCTTGAGCAGACAGAGTTGAAAACTCAGCAGGGTTTTCAAAAGACTTTCTCGACACATCACGGAGATTGAGCACGCCCACGATTTCATCGACGTCATCAGCGATGACGGGTATACGGGAATAGCCAGAATCCAGGAAGATTTTGGTAGCAACATCAAGTGACGCATCCGCATCAACGGTCACCATGTCTGTTCGGGGAACCATAACTTCACGTGCGATCGTCTCTCCCCATTCAAAAATGGAGTGAATCAGTTCTCGCTCTTCGCTCTCAATGACGTCATGCTTCACAGCTTCGTCCACCATACTCAGCAGTTGATCTTCTGAAGCAAACGAGGTGTTACCCGGACGACCTGGGGTGACTTTGTCGCCCATGGTGACAAGAAAGTTTGCCAAAGGGCCAAGGATGACACGGAATAAGTGGATGAGCGGTGCAGAGATGTTCAAGACTGCTTCCGGGTGCGCGCGACCCACAGAGCGAGGACTTGAGCCAGCAAGAACAAAGCTCGCCACGGACATGATGAATATTGCGAGCAGAAGGGCGGCCCAGTAAGGCAGTCCCGCAGTAACAAGTTGCAAAGTCACAAGAACTGCAGCTGCTGTTTCCGCAAGAATTCGGACAAAGGTGGTAACTGTTCGGTGCGGTCCCAAATCATTAGCGAGGGCAATAAGTGATCGCTGTGACCGTTTGCCTTGAGCTTGGTCGCGTATGTCGTCAGTGGAAAGCACACCCATGGCTGACTCGCTGGCAGCCATCAGACCACCGAAACTAATCAGTAGGAGAAGTCCGACGACGGTGAGGAAAATGGTCACTGTGTATCGCGCTGCTTTTCGCTCATGGTGTAACCAACGATGAGGTCTCTTTGAAGACTGAACATTTCTTTTTCTTCTTCAGGTTCTGCATGATCAAAGCCCAACAAGTGAAGAATGCCGTGAGCAGTCAAATAGAGCAATTCATCCATGGTGGAGTGGCCAGCACCTTCAGCTTGAACTTCTGCCACTTGAGGACACAGAACAACATCACCTAAGACTCCTGGAGGAGTGATGATGTCGTCGTTTCCAGGACGAAGTTCGTCCATGGGGAAACTCAACACATCAGTAGGGCCAGGCTCCCCCATCCACTGAACGTGAAGTTGCTCCATGGCTGCCTCATCCACCAGAACCAGTGCGATCTCAGCATCAGGATGAACCCGCATGGCATCTAAGCAATACGTAGCTAGACGCTGAAGCGCAGCTTCGTCGATGTCATAGGTGGATTCGTTATTTACTTCAATACTCATCGGGAATTCTCCTTGGCGTTCTCACGGCGGTGACGTGCTGCCAGAGTTTTTTCATCGTATTCACTGTAAGCATCAACGATGCGTCCAACTAGGGAATGACGCACTACGTCTGCACTTGTTAGTCGAGCAAAATGGATGTCTTCAATGTCGTCCAAGATCCCAGTGACAAGGCGTAAACCACTTGCGGTAGAGGGCAAATCGACCTGAGTTATGTCACCGGTAATGACCATCTTGGAATCAAAACCCAATCTAGTCAGGAACATTTTCATTTGCTCTGGAGTTGTGTTCTGAGCTTCGTCCAAGATGATGAAGGAATTGTTCAGGGTACGACCACGCATATAGGCCAAAGGAGCTACTTCTATCGTTCCTACTGCCATCAATTTGGGTACGACTTCTGGGTCTAACATTTCGTTCAGCGCGTCGAAAAGGGGCCGTAAGTAGGGATCAATCTTGTCTGTGAGTGTTCCAGGTAAGAAGCCAAGACGTTCGCCCGCCTCGACAGCAGGCCTCGTGAGGATGATGCGTTCAACTTCTTTGCGTTGCAATGCCTGAACGGCCTTTGCCATTGCTAAATAGGTTTTACCAGTACCAGCTGGTCCAATACCGAAAGTAATGGTGTGGTCGTCAATGGCACGAACGTATTCCTGTTGGCCAACTGTTTTGGGGCGGAGTGTCTTTCCGCGCGTAGAAAGAATGTCCTCTCCAAGAACGGCAGAAGGTGAGGTGTGAGGATGAGCATCTTGAATGTGCTTGGACTCTGCTACATCTGCTGGAGCCAAATCCTGTCCGTTACGCACCATCGCAAGTAGTTCTTCCATCAATGCTTTTGCACCGATAACTTGCGCTTGCGCTTCTTCTGAAGCGACTTTGGGAAGCAAACGAATTTCATTTCCGCGAACATGAACGTCCACGAGTGGATACTGATGTTCCAGATTGGTTAAGAGACGATCCTGGGCACCAAGCAAACGCACCATTTCAATTCCGTCGATAATGATGACGTCATTATTCGCCGCAGAATTAGGCAAGTGAGCTCTCCAGTAGACCACCAGATAGAACGTGGGCGTGAACGTGGAAGACGGTTTGCCCTACAGTTTCACCGGTGTTGAACACAAGACGGTATTCACCGTTCGCATGCAGGGTTGCCAGGTTGTGCGCAGTAGCCACAATTTCTGCAAGCAATTCGGGATCTCCCGCAGCAAGCTCAGTCACGTTTGAGTAGTCAGAGACCTTGGGGATGACAAGCAAATGAACTGGTGCTTGGGGTGCAATATCCCTAATGGCAATAACGCGGTCGTTTTCAAACAAGATCTCTGCAGGAATATCCCTGTTGATGATCTTGGTGAAGATAGATTCTGCTGCGTTTGTCATATGACTAGCTTAACAACGGCCTAGCTTGGAGTTGAGAATGGCCAGTGCTGCTGGTCCTGCGGTAGACGTGCGAAGAATGTTATGCCCCAACGACACGATTGTCGCTCCTGATTCAGAAAAGCGTAGAAGCTCAGATTCAGAAAGTCCGCCTTCAGGTCCCACAACAAGAGCAATGTCACGAGAATCTAAGACAACCGCGCTCAGGGGTACTGAACCCGTGGGATCAAGAACAAGAAGGTGAACCCCCGAGAGTTCAGAAATGAGCTGTGTAGTTTTGAGGTGCTGGTCGACCTGAGGAACAAAGGCACGGATGGATTGTTTTGACGCTTCACGAACTATGGCACTCCAGCGCGAGAGTCCCTTTTCAATTTTGGGACCTTCCCATTTAGAAATGCTGCGGTCTGCTGCCCACGGGATGACGACATCAATACCAAGTTCCGTTGCCGCCTCAACAGCTCGTTCATCACGGTCTGTTTTCGCCAAAGCTTGAACAAGATAGATCTTTGGGGATGATTCTTGATGTTGCTCAACTGATACAACTCGGAGCTCAACAGTGTCTTTGGTTGTCGCAGTTACTTCAGCAGTGACCATCAATCCTCGCCCATTGCCTAAAGCAAAGCTCTCCCCCACTCTCACCCGTGAAACGGTGGCGGCGTGCCTTCCTTCTGAACCGTCGAGCACGACAACAGAACCCACAGAAGTGGATTCCAAAGATTCAAGAAGATAAAAGTGAGCCATGTTTATACGTTGAAGAAACGGTCTCGAAGTTTGGAGAACATACCCTGCTGGAAGTGTGCCAACTGTGGAGAAGGCTGTTTACGTCCCTTGGCGAAGTTTTCAATCAGTTCTTTTTCTTTGCCACTGAGTTTTGTTGGCGTAACGATATGGATACCCACCTTGAGGTCTCCACGGCCATTTCCGCGCAGTCGAGTAATTCCTCTGTCCTTGACAGTGAGAACTTCTGAGCCTTGAGTACCTGGCTTGATCTCTACAGATACATCACCATCGAGCGCAGGAACAATGACCTTGGTCCCAAGAATGGCATCCGTCATCTGAATTTCTAGAGTGCACAACAAATCATCGTTATCGCGGCTAAAGATTTCGTTGTTGTTGACCTTAATTTCGAAGTAGAGGTCACCATTGACGCCACCGGCTTGTCCTGCTTCACCAGCTTGAGTCATGTGAAGACGGACACCCGTGTCCACACCAGCAGGAATATCAAGAGGGATGGAGCGGGTTGCGCGAACACGCCCCTGTCCCTGGCATGAACTGCACGGCGCAGGAATAGTTGTTCCATATCCACGGCAGCTCCCACATGGGTTTGACGTCATGACGTTACCGAGAAGAGAACGAACAGCACGCTGGATTGTTCCGGAACCGCCACAGATATCGCAGGTAGCAAGTGAAGTGCCTGGCTGACAGCAAGATCCTGAGCAGGTTTCACAGACGACTGCAGTATCGATATCGATGTCTTTGTGGACGCCAAAGATGACATCAGCAAGGTCAACTTCAACACGCAGCAACGCGTCCTGACCGCGCTCCATACGGGAACGGGGACCACGTTGTTGTCCACCACCAAAGAAGGTGGAGAAAATATCTCCGAAGTCGCTAAAACCGCCACCACCGAAGCCAGCTTGTGGGCCTAGGTCGTATTGCTGACGCTGAACTGGGTCACTCAGCACTTCATAGGCATGTGTGACTAGCTTGAACTTTTCCTGAGCAGTTGCATCAGGATTAACATCGGGGTGAAGTTCTCGTGCGAGGCGTCGATAAGCCTTCTTGATTTCTTCAGGGCTCGCTTCACGTGAGACACCGAGTACGTCGTAATGATCAGCCACGAAGGCCATCTCCTTTGGGTCGAAAAATTACTGTGCGTCCAGGACGCGGGTGAGGTACCGGGCAACTGCCCGGATAGAAGCTATGTTGTTGGAATAATCCATCCGAGTAGGTCCAAGAAGACCCAGGGTTGCGGACTCTCCAGCAGAGGTATATCCCGTTGCAAGCAAACTTGTTTGCTCGAGACTCGAGTTACCGTGTTCACGGCCAATACTCACGGCAACTTCATGAGCATCTGCCTTCATTTCTGAAAGAAGCTTGAGCAGGATGACTTGTTCTTCAATTGCATCGAGAACAGGGTAGATACTTCCGTGGAAATCGTCTTCAGTGCGAACAAGGTTTGCTGTGCCCGCCATGACGAGCTTTTGTTGACGGTTTGCTTGAATACTCTCACTGAGCGCAGTGGCAATATGACTTGTAGCCGAAGAAAGCTGAGGAGAAACCGTTTTGCTCAAAGAGCCAACGGAATCTGCGAGTTCAGAAAGAAGTTTCCCTGCGACTTGAGCATTAATGCTGGCTCGGAGTTCGGCTAATTCCTCTTCGGACAGATCTGAGTCCAAATCAAGGAGTCGTTGTTCTACGCGGCCATTGTCAGTGATCACAATGCACAAAGCACGTCGGTTGCCTAACGAAACAAGTTCAATGTGGCGAACGCGCGTGGCACCGAGTGTGGGGTATTGAACAATGGCGACCTGATTGGTCAGCTGTGAAAGTAAACGAACCGTGCGCCCCAGCAGTTCATCAAAGTCGACAGATTCATCAAGAAAATGATCAATTGCTTGCTTTTGCGAAGAACTGATGTGCTTGACCTCTGCGAGATGGTCAACGAAAAGACGGTATCCCTTATCTGTTGGAACACGACCACTCGAGGTGTGTGGAGCAACAATAAGCTCTTCTTCTTCCAGAAGTGCCATGTCATTGCGAATAGTTGCGGCAGAAACACCAAATTGGTGGCGATCGACAATCGCTTTAGAACCGACCGGTTCTCGCGAAGAAACATAATCCTGAACGATAGCTCGAAGGACTTCTAGACCGCGTTGAGAAACCATGCAATCCTCCTTCTTTCATCGCTGGCACTCGACCATTCTGAGTGCTAATACTACCGCCACCAGTGCAACATTGCCCAGTTAGAAGAAGGTTAGGCGTCGCACTACTTCATCAGCTCTCAGACGGCCTTTGACCGTCAAAACAAGCCTTGAGTGTATGGCTTGTGGACCGTCAATGAGACCATCAGCAATGAGTCCGGCGACTGCTTCAGGTGCAAGCCCTTCAGTGCTTATTCCTTCGCGGATACGGCTACCCAAGAGAATGCTTTCAAGCTCTCGTGACTGGCTGTCGGGTGTTTCCCAACCAGCTGCAGGCGAATGTCCCTCCGCAAGACGCTGGGCGTACGCAGCTGGATGTTTCACGTTCCAGAACCTTGTTCCACCGATGTGCGAATGAGCTCCTGGCCCATACCCCCACCAGTCATTTCCCTGCCAATAGGTGAGGTTGTGTTCGGATCTTTGTGCTTCTGATTTTGACCAGTTACTCACCTCGTACCAGTTGAATCCGGCTTTTGAGAGCAAGTCTTCTGCAAGTTCATACATATCGGCTTCGAGATCGTCATCTGGCTCAGGGAGCTCGCCTCGTCGAATACGTCGCTCAAGGGCAGTGCCTTCCTCAACGATGAGGGCGTAAGCGGAGATATGGCCAGTATTCAAAGAAATAGCTGTTTCTAGAGATTCGCGCCACTGTTCCACAGACTCTCCAGGCGTGCCATAAATCAAGTCAATGCTGACTTCCAGTCCTGCATCATGGGCTGCCTGTACTGATGTTGCTACAGAAGCAGGGTTATGGGTGCGATCAAGAGTGGCCAAAACTGAAGGAACAGCAGATTGCATACCAAGGCTTATCCGGGTGAAACCTGCTTGAGCTAGTGCATTGACATATTCAGGTGTAATCGTGTCTGGGTTAGCTTCGGTAGTGATTTCTGCTCCGGGAACAATTCCGTGCTGCCTTTGTACGAGCTCTAGGGCACGAATGAGATCGTGGGCTGGTAAGAGAGTAGGCGTTCCTCCCCCGAAGAAAACAGAGGACAGAGGACGCTTTGGAACACCTGCGCGCTCTAATACGTGTCCCGAAAGCTCAATCTCTCGAGCTAAATCATCGATGTAGGTAGCTTGAGAAGACCCGCGTAGCTCGGTGGCCGTATAGGTGTTGAAATCACAGTAACCACAGCGAACTCGACAGAAAGGAATGTGGATATACGCACTCATTGTGCGATTTTCGGCTCCAAGGTTCACGCCAGCAGGAAGTGAACCGTCAACTGGCATCTCATTGCCTTCAGGAAGCGGTCCTGCCATGAGCTAGACGGTTCGCGCAGGAAGAAGTGAACGGACGTACTGGCGACGTTGCAGCCATTGACGAAGGCGAATGAAAGGAGCCAGATATGTGTACTTGCGACCTTCTGCAATCGACGTAACGCTTCGAACAACGCACCACACCGAATCGTCCTCGCGCCATTCGACACTAAAGAACTCTTCTCCGATTACAGGAGCAAGGTCGAGTGTGCCTAACGCGTACCCCATGCGTCGCTCTTCACGCACGACATAAATCACACGATGGCTCGTGGTGATCTCCTGAGGGGTCCACAACTTGGCCAATTCGATGGTTGTACCTGCTGAAAGATATGGAGTGCCATCTGGCGCAAACAGTTGATCAAGGGCATCCGCAGTTGGTGGAATGGGAGCGCCGAATTCATTAAATATCAGACCGTTATATCCCTCCGAATGCGCTTCGTTGACTGAAACTACTTCGAGATGTGAACCACGAGGTACTCCCCAGGTCATCAGCGCTGCGGTGGCGGTATCAAAACGCTCTTGCCCGCTGCCAATGCGGAACTCATCCTGGTATGAACGGAAACCAGCTGGTGGGAAAACCAAGACATCTGCTGCTTGGGTAGCACCGACAGAACCATAACTCACAGCACGATCGCCACTGAAGTTAGAGCGACGTTGAGAATCAGACATTTATTTCTTCTTCACTTCTTCATCACCCTGAAGCGCGGCGATGAATGCCTCTTGAGGAACTTCAACGCGGCCGACCATCTTCATGCGCTTTTTACCTTCCTTCTGCTTTTCCAGAAGTTTGCGCTTACGAGTGATGTCACCGCCGTAGCACTTGGCCAGAACATCCTTACGAATCGCCGAAATAGTTTCACGGGCAATAATGCGAGCACCAATAGCTGCCTGAATGGGAACCTCAAACTGTTGGCGAGGAATCAGTTTCTTGAGACGTTCCGTCATCATCAGACCGTAGGCGTATGCCTTGTCCTTGTGAACAATGGCGCTGAATGCATCTACCTGCTCACCTTGAAGAAGAATGTCGACCTTCACGAGGTCAGAATCTTGTTCACCAGCTTCTTCATAGTCAAGAGAGGCGTAACCCTGGGTGCGGCTCTTGAGGTGGTCAAAGAAGTCAAAGACAATCTCGCCCAAAGGAATCTCGTACTTCATCTCAACACGGTCTTCACCGAAGTACTCCATGCCGAGTAGATTTCCACGCCGACTCTGACACAGCTCCATGATGGTGCCGACATAATCTTTGGGTGTCAAAATTCCTGCACGAACTAAAGGCTCTGATACTCGTGTGATCTTGCCTGAAGGGTATTCGCTTGGGTTTGTGACGGTAACCGTCTTCTTGTCCTCAGTGGTGACTTCATAGGGCACGGAGGGAGCAGTCGCTATGAGATCTAGTCCGAACTCACGCTCTAAACGCTCTGTGATGATTTCAAGATGCAGAAGCCCCAGGAAGCCACAGCGGAAGCCAAATCCAAGAGCAACTGAGGTCTCTGGCTCATAGTTCAACGAAGCATCAGAAAGCTTTAACTTGTCGAGTGCTTCACGAAGGACTGGATAGTCAGAACCATCAATCGGATAAAGACCAGAGAAGACCATTGCTTTGGGATCTGTATAGCCAGGAAGGGCTTCTGTTGCCGGCTTGGCAAAGTCAGTAACCGTGTCACCGACCTTGGACTGGCGAACATCTTTCACACCAGTGATGAGGTAACCCACCTCACCAACACCCAAACCTTGCGAAGGAATGGGTTCAGGTGAGCTCACACCAATTTCAATGAGTTCGTGAGCAGCCTTCGTGCTCATCATTTGAATACGCTGACGTGGCTTGAGGGAACCATCAATGACCCTGACATAGGTGATGACACCGCGGTATGCGTCATAGACAGAGTCGAAAATCATGGCGCGAGCGGGAGCATCTGCATTTCCAACAGGGGCAGGAATCTTGTCGACAACCAGGTCAAGAAGTTCTGCAACACCCATGCCTGTCTTGCCCGAAACTCGAAGAACATCTTCAGGTTTACCACCGATGAGATCAGCCAATTCTTTGGCATATTTGTCGGGATCTGCAGCTGGAAGGTCAATCTTATTCAGCACAGGAATGATGGTGAGGTCATTCTCCATAGCAAGATAAAGATTCGCTAAAGTCTGCGCTTCAATACCCTGAGCTGCGTCTACGAGGAGGATTGCTCCTTCACATGCAGCCAACGAACGGCTGACCTCATAGGTGAAGTCAACGTGTCCAGGAGTGTCAATCATGTTCAAAGCGAATGTTTCACCATTGAGCTCCCACGGCATACGTACTGCCTGGCTCTTGATGGTAATACCGCGCTCGCGCTCAATATCCATACGGTCGAGATACTGCGCGCGCATAGAGCGATCGTCCACAATTCCCGTGATCTGGAGCATACGGTCGGCAAGGGTCGACTTACCGTGGTCAATGTGAGCGATGATGCAGAAGTTACGGATCTTCGCTGGTTCTGTTGACGCAGGCTGCAGTGGGTTCGTGGCGCGAGGAGACATAGAACCTCTAGTCTCCCACGAACTGCGACACAGTTTTAGCAACTGGCATTCTTACTGGTAGTGTTGGTTCTTGGCTTACGTGTAGTCCCACCTACACGATTCGTCGCGAAGAGCCCTCTACCTCTGGTGCGACACAATCCAAACGTACAAACATCGAGTGAAAGACACGGTTAACGTGGCAAACATTAAGTCGCAGATCAAGCGAATTGGCACCAACGCAAAGGCAACTGAGCGCAACAAGGCTGTGAAGTCAGAGGTTAAGACCGCTGTCCGCGCAGCTCGCACCGCAGTAGCAACTGGCGACAAGGCAGCTGCTGAAACAGCCTTGAAGACCGCTGGTAAGAAGCTAGACAAGGCAGTAAGCAAGGGTGTTCTTCACAAGAACAATGCTGCAAACCGCAAGTCGGCAATTGCCAAAAAGGTTGCTGCTCTCTAAGCACACTTTATAAATAAGGCCTCCACTGATGTGGGGGCCTTATTTGTTTTCTGCGCCTTATCGCCTTCCATAGCTGGCAACGACATTCACCATA